>NZ_JNCK01000001.1:2400000-2700000 GCF_000731955.1 Halomonas zincidurans B6
ATTGGTGGCGGCCTGCTGTTCGTTGATGAACCAGGCCTGTTCCGGCTTCTTGACGATGAAGCCGATCTTGACCTCGTCGTCGGCGGCCTGCGCCAGGCTGAACGCGCTCAGTGCAAGACCGGCGCCCAGCGCAAGGCGTGATAGCGTATGTGTAAATGACATTCGGCATTCTCCTGCCCCGAGGGCACAGATGTTGTTGTTGTGATCGGACGACGCAGCGACCGACCCTATGAGCACGCTGTGACGTTAGTCAGTCTATGGGTAAGCGACTAATACGCATTGCCAGACAGGGGGATATCGTTTTGTTTATCAATAAGCAAGCAGGCTTGGTCGGTTGCGCCCCATACCCACCGAATGGCCTCGATGGCTACGACTAATGTCAGGTTCGTTACGACTAAAGTCGTTCGCGGCTGGCGCCATCTCTTTTCCGTAGAACGCAGAAGCGGATGCCCTTTACCTGCTCGGGCGACTCGGCGGTCACAAGGCGGCAGACGCTCTGCGACCGACAGGTCCCGCCCGGCCGGAGCATCGCCGCAGGAAATCAGGAGGGTTGTTATTGCAGGTTAGACAGCGGCAAAGAGCACAGTTAATAATGCGCTTCACATAAAAGATATCAAAAAAGTTATCAGCGATGAGAGAACAACACAGCAGGGCTGCACTAGCGCCGGACTGGTTTCTTCGCGTACGCCTGAAGTTACGCCATTTGCAGTTATTCCTGGCCCTGGAGGAGCATCGCAACCTGCACCGCGCCGCGGCCAGCCTGGCGATCAGCCAACCGGCGGCTTCCAAGCTGCTCGGCGATCTCGAGTCCCAGCTCGGCGTCACGCTCTTCGAGCGTCATTCACGTGGGGTCACGCCCAACTGGTACGGCGAGATCGTGATCCGTCACGCCCGCAGCATCCTTTCCGAGCTTCATCACGCCGGCAAGGAACTCAACGCCCTGCGCGCGGGCAATGCCGGCGTGGTCTCGGTGGGCACGGTGATGGCACCGGCGGTGACGATCCTCGCCAGCGCCATCCAGCGGGTTCATCGCGAACTCCCCGGGCTCAAGGTGAGCGTCGACGTCGACGTCAGCAAGTCGCTGATTCCCCGGCTGATGGAGGGCGAATTCGATTTCGCCATCACCCGCATCCCCGAGGGCTTTCCCGCCGAGCAGTTCGTGTTCGAGGAGATCGGCGAGGAGGAGATCTGCTTCGTGTGCCGCGCAGGGCATCCGCTGGCCGGCCTGGCGATACCCGACCTGGCCGACATAGCCGCCTATTCCTGGTCGTTGCAGCCCAGCGGCGCGCTGATGCGCCAGCGTGTCGACCACCTGCTGCTGCAACACGGCGTGCTGCCGCCCGGGCAGATCATCGACACGCCGGATATCCTGGTCTCGCTGGCGCTGGTCGCCAAGTCCGACACCCTGACCGTGACCTCGCGTCAGGTCGCCGACCTGCTGTGCGCCCCGCAACACTTTCGGCTGTTGCCGTTCAGCGAATCGTTGAGCGTCCAGCCCTACGGGCTGGTAAGCCTGCGCAAGCAGCGCCTGTCGCCCGGCGCCGGGGCGCTGATGAGCACCCTGCGCGAACTGATCGCCCACCAGCGCCGCATGACCTGAAGCGGGCGGCGCCGGCGGCGACATACAGGGCCAGACGGCGCTGGGCCCCTGGACTTTCGATACCACCGGGGTACTGGGCTACTCCGGCAGCGACGGTCACGCCCGCGTGCGGGGGTTCCCCGAATGGATCACCCTGCCGAGCTATCAGTCCCTGGCCATGGGGCGGCTGTGGCATTTCTTCTTCGCCTGGCTGTTCGCGGGCGCCGGCGCGCTGTTCGTGGTGTACGCGCTGTTCAGCGACCACCTGAAACGTGATTTATGGCTACCCGCGTCCCAGTGGCGCGGCCTGGGGCGCGACGTTCTCGATCATCTGCGCCTGCGCTTTCATGCCAATCGCGGCGGCTACAACGGCTTGCAGAAGCTCAGCTATCTGGGAGTGCTGTTCGTGGCCCTGCCAGTGATGATTCTGACTGGCCTGTGCATGTCGCCCACGTTCAACGCGGCGGCGCCCTGGCTACTCGACCTGTTCGGCGGTCGCCAGAGCGCGCGCTCGATTCACTTCATCGTCGCCGGTTCGTTGATCCTGTTCCTGATCGTTCATCTCGTGATGGTGCTGCTGAGCGGGCCGTTTCGGCAGGTGCGCGACATGCTGACCGGCGGCAGACGCGACGTGACGTGACGCCTGTCGAAAGCAGAGGGGGCACTCATCATGAAACGCAATGATGCCGCATTCCATGGCCGCAGACGCTTCCTGCAACGCGCGGCGCTGAGTGTGGCGACGCTGGGATTGGCGGGTTGCGATCGGCTGTCCCGGAACGATCAGGTCGTCAAAACGCTGGGCCTGGCCGAACGGCTAAACCTGCGCGTTCAGCGCTTTCTGGCCGGCGAGCGTGGCCTGGCGCCGAAATACCCGCCATCGATGATCGACGCAACCTTCCGCCCCAACGGCTCCACCGACCCGCAAGCGCCGCGCTATCGCCAGCTCGCCGCCGGGCAGTTCCGTGACTGGCGCCTGGAGATCGGCGGGTTGGTCGACGCCCCCCTGTCACTGTCGCTCGCCGAGCTGCAGGCGATGCCGGCCAGAACCCAGATCACGCGTCACGACTGCGTCGAAGGCTGGAGTGCCATCGGCCAGTGGCGCGGCCCGCTGCTGACCGACCTGCTCGAGCGTGCCGGCGTGCAAGCCGAGGCGCGCTATGTGGTGTTTCACTGCATGGATCAGTTGGGCGGCGAGGACTATTACTACGAGAGTCTGGATCTGAGCGAAGCACGTCATCCGCAAACGATCCTAGCCTACTCGCTCAACGATGCGCCGCTACCGATCGCCAACGGCGCGCCGCTGCGGCTTCGCGCGGAGCGTCAATTGGGCTACAAGATGGCGAAATATCTCTCCGCCATCACCCTGGTCGGCGATTTCGACGACATCGCCGGTGGCAACGGCGGCTATTGGGAGGATCGCGGCTACACCTGGTATGCCGGGATATAGCCGGCACCCGCTATCGGCATCGTCGATACGCTTGACAATCTTTCACGATCAACTGAACTCAGACGGTCGGAGCTCCCAGAAAATCAAACTTGATATCAGCCCCCTTACACGTCAGGAGCAGCCCTCATGCCAGCCACACGTCATGCCATCCGCACGCTTCGCCAGGCGCTACTCGGCCTCACCATCGGTTGTCTCGCGAGCGGTGCCCTGGCAGCTCAGGACACGCCCAAGAACCTGCGCGGCACCATCACCAAGCTCAGCGGCGACGGCTTCACCGTCGAGTCGGTTACCGACGGCAGCAGCCATCGGGTGACGATCGGCGACAACACCCGGCTCGCGGCCGTCAGTGAGAGCAGTCTCGACGAGATCGAGGAAGGCACGTTCATCGGCACGGCCAACGTGCCCGGTGAAGATGGACAACCCGCCAGGGCACTGGAAATGGTGATCTTCCCGGACTCCATGAAGGGAACCGGAGAAGGCGACTACCCTTGGGACATGCCGCGCGGCGCCACCCAGAGTGGCTCGGGTGGCGAGAAACTTGGCGGCAGCGGTAGCGGTTCGACCATGACCAATGGCACCGTCAGCGCCAGCGACGCCAAGAGCGGCGATACAGGCGGCAAGATGGGCGGCGCCTCAAGCGGCTCGACCATGACCAACGGCACCGTGGATAACGCCGCCGACGAAGACGGCATGATGACGCTGACCGTCGACTACGGCGATGGCAGCAAGCAGATCCGCGTACCGAGCGACGTCCCCACCGTAATGGTCAGCAAGGGATCCAAGGACGATCTCGAAGCGGGAGCGGCAGTCTTCGTTGCCGGCGATCTCGGTCAGGATCCGATCCAGGCCAAGGCCGTGATCGTCGGTCGTGATGGCACCGTGCCACCGATGTAATTCGGCCATCGGTCCCGGGGCCGGATCATTCACTCGTCGTGGAACGCCTCGACTAACTCTCGCCGGCCGAGCAGGAAGGCGTCGGCGACGTGGCGCAGCGGCGCGACGTCGACGTCCGACTCGCCGGCGGCGACGAGCTTGGCGAAACGTGCATAGAGCGCCGGGTATTCCTGCTCCTCGCCCGTCGGCTGGTGTTCGCCGTCGATATACAGCGCGCTGCCGCCCTTGCTCAGGGTCAGCCGCCCGGCATCGGTATCGACGTGGATGTCCCAGGTCTGCGGGCCGGTCTGGCGGAAGTCCAAGTCGGCGCGGATCGGCGTCTCGGCGGCGTCGCTGAAGCTCAGTTGCGCGGCGATCGGCGCCTGGCGGTTCTGCGGCACCTGCAGCGTCGCCTCGCGCAGGTGGAACGCCTGCGGCAGGATCGCGGTGGCGATCGACAGCGCGTTGATGCCGGGGTCGAACACCCCCATGCCGCCGGGCTCGAAGATCCATGCCTGACCGGGGTGCCAGACGCGCACGTCTTCCTTCCATTCGATCGTCACGCCGCGGATGGTGCGCCCAGCCAGCCAGTCGCGGGCCGGCGCCACGCCCGGTGCATGCCGCGAATGCCAGGTGGCGAACAGCGTGCGCTCAGCCGCTTGGGCCTGACGGGCCAGGTCCTCGACCTCGCTGAGCGTGGCGCCGGGCGGCTTTTCGAGCATCACGTGCTTGCCGGCGGCCAGCGCCTGCCTGGCCTGGGCGTAGCGCACGGTGGGCGGCGCGCACAGCGATACCGCGTCGAGCTCGGGCATCGCCTCGAGCATCGCTTCCAGCGACAGGAAGTTGGCGGCCCCCGACAACGCCGCGTTGCGGCTGGCGATGGCCACCAGCTGGTAATCGGGGTTGGCCTCGAGGGCGGGCAGGTGCTGGTCGCGGGCGATCTTGCCCACGCCGACGATGCCGATCTTCAGGGGAGTCATCACAAGGTACCTTGGCAGTGAGAATTGCCATCACCTTAGCGGGGGCGCCGCGAGGGTGCCAATACCGATCCCGGCATGCCGCGATCACCCTTGGCGTATGAACCCGCCATGGCGCGGCGGGAATTCACAGCCGCTCGAGGTAGGCCGTGCCGCCGAGCTGGCGCATCTGTCGCTGGATCCACTGGCTGCGCTGGAGCGTCGCCGAGGACGGCCGCGCGGCACTGCGCTCGCGCGGGGCGGGCAGAATGGCCGCCAGCCGGCTGGCCTGGGCGATGCTGAGCTGGTCGGCGGAGACGCCGAAATAGTGCTGGGCGGCCGCTTCCAGGCCGAACACCCCGCTATCCCATTCGACGATGTTGAGATACACCTCGAGGATCCGCTGCTTGGTCCACAGCGTTTCGATGAGCACGGTGAACCAGGCTTCCAGCCCCTTGCGCAGCCAGTCGCGGCCAGTCCACAGGAACAGGTTCTTGGCGGTCTGCTGGCTGATGGTGCTCGCCCCGCGCAGGCTGTCGCCGGATTGCCAGGCGGCGATCGCCTGGCGCAGTTGCCCGAAGTCGAAGCCGTTATGGTCGGGAAATTTCTGGTCCTCGGCGGCGATCACCGCCAGCTTGGCGTTATCCGACAGCCGTTCCCAGGGCATCCAGGCCTGGCGAATATCCAGCGACTCGCCGTCGATCCACGCTTCCACCTTGCGCTCGACCATCACCATCGAGCCGAACACCGGCACCACGCGAAAGAACATCACCAGGGCCAGCGAAGCGAGGACGAACGCAGCGATACCCAGCAGCAAATAGCGCAGCAGCCTGCGTGACCAGGGGTGAGACATGCAATGGCGATCCCGTGCGTGCGAAGACCCGGCGAGTATAACAACACACGCCGCCGCGGCGGCGAACGGCAACCAACGCAACGCGCCCAATCCCCATGGCGACTCAAATTCGAATACAGCATTGTGGGAGTGCGCTTGCCTTCGATGGGATGCAAGTTTCCATCGCGAAACGGGCCGCTAGCGTAGCGTCACACTGGCGTAGGTCGGCTCGCCCTGCGCCTGGGTCAGTGCCAGCACTGCGCTCGACAGCGGCTCGGCGGGTGGCGCCGAGAGGGACATGCGCACGCGCAGCTCACGCTCGCCCGGAGTATCGCGCGCCTGGCGGGAGTCGATTCCGTTGCGCTCGTCGCGTGGCGGAACGCCGAAATACTCGCGATAGCACTTGGAGAAGTGCGGCGTGGACACGAAGCCGCAGGCCGAGGCGACCTCGATGATCGACAGCGCGGTCTGCTTGAGCAGTTGACGCGCCCGGGTCAGGCGCAGCTTGAGGTAATAGCGCGACGGCGAGCAGTTGAGGTACTTCTGGAACAGCCGCTCGAGCTGACGCCGCGAGACGTCGACGTAGCTGGCCAGCTCGTCGAGGCCGATGGGCTCCTCTAGATTGGCCTCCATCAGCGCGACGATCTCCAGCAGCTTGGGCTGGGTGGTGCCCAGCACGTGCTTGAGCGGCACCCGCTGCTGATCCTGCTCGTTGCGCACCCGATCGTAGATGAACATCTCGGAGATGCCCGCGGCCAGTTCGCGGCCGTGGTCGCGGCCGATCAGGTTGAGCATCATGTCGAGCGGCGCGGTGCCGCCCGAGGCGGTGAAGCGGTCACGATCGATCGAGAACAGCCGGGTGGTCAACGGCACCCGCGGAAACGCCTCCTGCATCGCCGCCAGGCACTCCCAGTGGATGCTGGTCTCGTAGCCGTCGAGCAGCCCGGCCTTGGCCAGCGCCCAACTGCCGGTGCACACCGAACCCAGCCGTCGCGAGAGCCGCGACTGAGCCTGCAGCCAGGCAACGTGCTCGCGAGTCACGCCGCGATGCGGGGCAACGCCGCCACACACCACCACCCAATCGAGCGACAGCGGAATGTGCGTCGCCGCGTCGGGGGTGATCTGCAAGCCGTCGCTGGCCCGCACCAGCTCGCCGTCGTGGCTCAACGTGTACCAGCGGTAGAGTTCGCGACCGGCCAGTTGATTGGCCATGCGCAGCGGCTCGATGGCCGAGGCCAGCGAGATCAGGGTGAAGTTTTCCAGCAGCAGGAAACCCAGCGTCTGGGGGACAACGGCCCGCGCGGCCGCCGACGATGCCTGTACAGCCTGGGAAGATGCCATGGCGATCTCCTCTTCCACGGGTCCGCCCTTCGGTTTGCGCCCAAGGGTCCTATTGTAATTGTTAGCAGTGTCAATCGCCCACTGCGTCAAGATCATCGCTGAACGCGACATTCCTGCAGTTCATTCTTGCGGACAAGCGGAGTCAACGCACTCATCAACGACATCCATGTCGCAAAAAGACATGACAAGGTCGCTTCCCGCGTCGCGTGTGGCAAACCATCAGCAAGGGCGCCGCACGTCGCCGCCGTAGCGCCACTCGCCGATGGTCGCGATTGACCGCCATGCGCGCCGACTCCATGCTCGAATAGACCGTGACACGTTGCCCCGCCACGTCTGGCGAATCCGTCGGCTCTCGAAGCGATGGCTCTCGAGGCGATGGTTGGGCGAGGAATCATAGAAGGGAGGTCGCCATGACCGACCACGCGCCGCGCAGCCAGCTTGCCACTCACCGGGTCGACAATCAGCCGCCCGCGCCCCGCGATCGCGATCTTTTCGCACTCGATCAGCCGCTGCGCGAGGCGCTGGCCCGCGAAGCCCCCGACTGGGTGGCGCGGCGGCTCGAGGCGCTGGGCGCCGCGGTGGGCAGTCGCGAAGTCCAGGCCCTGGGCGAAGCCGCCAACCGTCACCCGCCCGAGCTGCGGCTGTTCGACCGCCACGGCCGGCGCCTCGACGAGGTCGTCTACCATCCCGCCTATCATGAACTGATGCACCTGGCCTTCGACAACGGCTGGCACGCCGTGGCCTGGGAGGAGGAGCACCACGGCGGGCACCAGGCGCATGTCGCCGCGCTCTATCTGCTGACCCAGGCCGAGCCCGGTTTCTGCTGCCCGCTGACCATGACCCACGCGGCGATTCCCGCGCTGCGCCGCGAACCGCAGGTCTTCGACGAGTGGCGGTTCCGGCTGCTGGCCTGGGATTACGACGAGCGCGCGGTACCCGCCTGGGAAAAACCCGCCGTCACCCTGGGCATGGCGATGACCGAGAAACAGGGCGGCAGCGACGTGCGCGCCAACACCACCCACGCCGAACGCGCCAGCGACGGCTACCGACTGACCGGCCACAAGTGGTTCTGCAGCGCGCCGATGTCCGACGCCTTCCTGACCCTGGCGCAGACCGACGAGGGCTTGAGCTGCTTTCTGGTGCCCCGCTTCACCCCCGACGGCCAGCGCAACGCGCTCGAGATCCAGCGGCTCAAGGACAAGTGCGGCAACCGCGCCAATGCCTCGGCGGAGATCGAATTCCGCGACGCCTACGGCGAAGCGGTCGGCGAACCCGGCCGCGGCATTCCCACGATCCTCGAGATGGTCCAGCAGACCCGACTCGACGCCGCCACCGCACCCGCCGGCATGATGCGTCAGGCGCTGCTCGAGGCCTGGAGCCACGTGAGCCAGCGCCAGGCTTTCGGCCGCGCGCTCGGCGAGCAGCCGCTGATGCGCCGAGTGATCGCCGATATGGCGCTGGAAAGCGAAGCCAGCCTGGCGCTGGTGATGCGCACCGCGCGAGCCTTCGACACCCCCGGGAACGCCCACGAGCAAGCCCTGGCGCGGCTGCTTCCGGCACTCGGCAAATACTGGCACAACAAGCGTGGCCCCGGGTTCATGGCCGAAGCCATGGAGTGCCTGGGCGGCATCGGTTATGTCGAGGAAACGCCGCTCGCGCGGCTCTACCGCGAGGCGCCGGTCAACTCGATCTGGGAGGGTTCCGGCAACGTGATCTGCCTAGACGTGCTGCGGGTGTTCGACCGTCACCCGGAGTGCTTCGATGCGTTGCGCGAGGAGCTCGCCACGGCGCGCGGCTTGTCGCCGGCGTATGCGCGGGCCGTGGCAGCGCTCGAAAACGCGTTCAGCGAGCCGCACGCCTCGCTCGAGGCCAACGCCCGCTGGCTGACCCAACGCATGGCCCAGTGCCTGCAGGCCGCCCTGCTCCTGCAGCACGCGCCCAGCGAGGTCAGCGACAGCTTCTGCCGCAGCCGCCTCGACGACAGTGTCAGCCCGGTTTACGGCGTGTTGCCGCTGGACATGCCACTGGATGCGATACTCGCGCGCATCGAACCCTGAAGCCGGCCTCAGCCGACCAGCACCCGCAGCGCCAAGGCGATCAGCAACACGCCGGTGATACGGTTGATCCAGTGCGCGCGGGCCTGCAGCCATGGCAGCACCGTGGAGTGCGACAGTGCCAGCGCGACCATGACGTACCAGCCGCCGTCGATCAGCGTCGCCGTGGCGACGATCAGCGCCTTGCCGGGCCACGCCATGTCGGCGCTGACGAACTGGCTGAGCAGGGCGACGAAGAACAGAATCAGCTTGGGGTTGCCCAACGCCACCAGAACGCCGTCTCTGGCGGCCTGGGCCGGGCCGCTGGCGGCGCCCTGTGCCTCCAGCGCGCCGCCGCGTCCGGCACGCAACGCCTTGATGCCCAACCAGGCCAGATACGCCGCGCCGCCCCAGGTGATCACCATAAACAGCATCGGCTGACGACTGATCACCGCGCCCAGCCCCCACACCGTCAGCAAGGCGTACAGCCCCACGCCCATGGCATGGGCGAGCCCGGCAATCACCCCTGGAGTACGCCCGCCGCCCAGCGTATGGCGCAGCACCATCGCCAGGCTGGGGCCGGGCGACATCGCGCCCAGCGCACAAACGGCGGCGAGCGACAGCCATAGCGTCAGCGGCATGCGGGGCTCATCCCTCTCTCCTCACGCTACTTTTTCAACGGTGGAATTGGCCGGACGCTTCGGGCTGCCAGAGGATCGCGTCGATGCGCAGCGTCTGCCGGCTGCCGTCCCCGCGCGGCCAGCTTACGCAGTCGCCGAGACAACGGCCCAGCAGGTCGGCACCCAGGTCGGTGAACACCGACAGGCCATCCTGGACGCTGTCCAGCGAATGCGGGAAGACCAGCGTGCAGGTGATCGAACGTGCGTCGCCCGGGTCGGTCAGGCGAATTTGCGTATTCATGCTGACGACGCTGGCGGGCAGTTCCTGCGGGTCGAAGACGATCCCCAGATCGAGCTTGCCCTGGAGCGTGCCGGTCAGTCGTTGCTCGTCGATGTCGTCCATTTCGTCGATCAAGCGTTGCAGGCGTTCGGCGTCCAGGCGGTTCAAGGTCATTGCACGGCGTAGCATATAGAGACTCCTTCTCTTGAATGCCATGAGCGTTAGCGCGAAAAAACAGCCCGCCCTCGCTGGTTGCTGCGGGAAAAGGACTGATATCGCACGCTCATCATAAGCCTGAATGCCAATCGAAGTCAGGCCCGGCCATTCAACCAAGGATCAATGGGCAGTCGCCCCACCGTGACCGATCGGAGGCACAAAAAAGGACCGGCACCCCCGAGGGAGCGCCAGCCAAACAGGGATGCAGAGATGCATCGCCATCATTCTAAAGGCGCAAAAATGTTCGCAATTGCCGGAAATGGCCCCGTTTACAAGGGCAAATTAATTCAATCGGGCGTCCGAGAATAATCAATGAAAATATAATCTTGCAATACGCCTCGCAGCCCATGAGCAACAGGATCCTGCTCTCCGTCGTGCCCGACAGGTCGGCACCCGGTCACGAACACTTTCGATGCCCGCTTCGTGAATACCGTTGCGGGCCCTTGAAATCCTTGAATGTAACCCAATGTATACTAACGTAAGAAGCAAGGGCACGTGACACCCTTGCACTGCAAAGGAGAGCACCAGGGACAAGCTGCAGAGAACGACGGAAACGGCCCACCATCATCCGAGCATCGTCTATTGCCGGCGTGCATACTCAAGGCTTGGTTAACCTGTCACAACGAACTGGCCCATCATGCCTGTGTCCTCATGTTCAAGATTATGGCAGTGGTACATGTAAGGCAGATATGGATCACTGTAATCCGTAAAGCTCAGAAGCACGCGTACCCGCTCACCAGGATTGACGACCACCGTATCCTTCAGTCCCCTCTCGTTCCGTGCAGGCGGCGAGCCATTGCGATCGAGTATCCGGAACTGGACATCATGTACATGGAACGGATGGGGTACCATGCTGGTGTTACTCATCTCCCATATCTCTGTGGTTCCTAAACGGACAGTTTCATCGATACGGTTGCGATCCATCCGTTTTCCATTGATCGTCATGCCCATTCCCAATACGAACGGGCGAGTCCCGATCGCCTGAGCAGGATCGGGCGGATCCAGGGTGGCGAGACGACTGGGCAGCGCCGCGACGCGAGCACGTTCGAGATCGGGCTGGATACGCAAGATATCGAACACCTGTTCACTGCCCACCGGGCCGCTTCCCGAAGAGACGGCACGCAACACGACGGGGCGACCATCGCTTAAATCAACAATGACCTGAGCGCGCTCGCCAGGTGCGAGACTAATGTGCGAGACATCAATCGGGCGCTCCAGAAGCCCGCCATCGGTTCCTATCTGGCTGAATAGGCGCGCGTCGCTGAAACCCAGCGAGTAGAAGCGCGCATTGGACCCATTGAGTATTCGCAAGCGCAGCTTCTGGGATTTTGATTCAAGATACGGATTCAAGCTGCCATTAACGAGCATGACGTTGCCCATCACGCCCATCATCATGCCGGAGTAAAATAGCGAACCGTCATCGTCGAACGTGCGATCCTGCAGCACTAGTGGAATGTCATCCACCCCGTATTCGTTCGGCAGGTCCAGGCGCCCGGTCTCCTCATCATCCACGTAAATCAGCCCGGCAAGGCCCTGGTACACCTGCGGGCCGGTGACGGGCGGCAAATGGGAGTGATACCAGAACATCGAGCCACGCTGTTTCACCTCAAATTGTGGCGACCACGTGGCACCATCCTTGATGATCTGATGAGGCCCCCCATCGGCATAGGCCGGTAGATGAAAGCCATGCCAATGCAGCGTACTGTTCTGGCCGAGCTTATTGGTGACGTTGAGTCGCACGGTATCCCCGGCCCGCATCTTTAGCGTCGGGCCCAGATAGCTGCCGTTGATACCCAGCGTGGGCGTATTCACTCCATCGTAGAATGGGGTAGTCCCCTTCTGTAGATTGAGGTCGTACACCCTGACCCCGTCCCGGTTTTCCCCGCCAAGCACGGGCGGAACAGCAAGCGGCTTGAGAGAGGCGGCAAAAGCAGGTCTACCAAACAATATCTGTTGCAAGCCCCCATAACCGGCCATGCCCGCGACCAGCGTTGCCGCGCTTCCGCCAAGGAGCAAGTTCTTGACGAGATCTCTTCTTGTAAGCATCCGTTTATCCGTTGATTGATGCGGGATGGGGGAAACAGGCCGGTCAAGCCGGGGCACCCCGAAAATAGTGAAGGAAGAATGGCAGCGGTCGAGCAAGGCCGCTGACCGCTGGGAAAAGCGCTAGCTTAAACCTTTGCCTGGCCCGAAGGTCAAGTGCGTTGGACCACTTCAGCTCGCCTGGTGCAATGACAAGCTGGGGTATTGACATTAAAGTTAACTTTAAAGCTATCGTAGGCAATGCAGCCTCAGCCCTTGGCGTCGGACGAGGAAGCCAGGGAGCGCTTTCCTGAAGGCCGGGATGAGCAGACACCGTACCTGCGTGTGGTCCGCCAGCCCAAGTAACTCACAGAATATCAGCTGGCCCGGTTTGCACCGGGTTGCCTGAAATTTCGCTGAGGAGGTACTGATGACGACTTACAGTATCGGGCAGCTGGCCGAGCGCTGCGGCATTGCCACCCAGGCGATCCGCTACTATGAGCAAGAGCGGCTCATGCCGACCCCTCAGCGAACGGAATCCAACTACCGCCGCTACCCCGAGGAGCATGTGGCCAGGCTGCGGTTCATTCTTCATGCCAAGCAATGGGGGTTTACCCTCGACGAGATTCGTGAGCTGCTGATCCTGCAGGATGCCAACGGCGACCGGGCACAAGCCAAGCGGATTGCCGAAGAGAAGCTGGCCAAAGTTCGAGAGCAGCTCAAGCATCTTTCTAAGATCGAGTCGGTGCTTTCAAGGACGCTCTTTGAATGCTCAGGAGAAGGACCCATGCAGGAAGGGTGCCCCATTGTCGAAGCGATCACCGACGGCAAATAAAGCCTCTGCGCCTTTCTCTCTGGGCTTGGCGACGAACCTTCTTAACGTAAGCGATACTACCAGGAGTTCTAGATGACCGAGCGTGTCGATATCAGTATCCGGGGCATGTCCTGTGCTTCCTGCGTCGGTCGCGTGGAACGCGCCCTCAAGAAGCAATCCGGTGTCACGGATGCGCAAGTGAACCTGGCGACTGAAAAGGCCACGGTTACTTTCGAAGAGCATGCCAATCCCGGCCAGGTAGCCCATGCCGTTGAAGAGGCTGGCTACCAACCCGTCGTTGAAACCGCCGAGATTCCCATTATCGGCATGACCTGCGGTTCCTGTGTCTCGCGGGTTGAGCGCACCATTGAGAAGCTACCAGGTATTGTCCAGGCCAGCGTGAATCTCACCACGCAAAAGGCTTTTGTACGGTTCCTGCCCGCTGCGGTAACGTTGCCACGCATTCATCATGCCATTCGCGATGCCGGCTATGAGCCGCAGGACCAGGGAGAGAGTACACAGACCGAGCGCGAGGACCAGGAAGGCGTCCAACTCCGCAACAAGGTACTGATTGCGGCGCTATTTACGATTCCGGTCGTGATTATTGCCATGGGCAAGATGATACCCGCGCTTGAAGCGATTCTCACCAGCATCATGCCGTATCGAGGCTGGATGAGTATCGAGTGGTTGCTGACTACCCCGGTCCAGTTCTATGCCGGGGCGCGTTTCTATCGCGCCGGCTATGCGGAACTGCGACATGCGAATCCAGGAATGAACAGCCTGGTCATGATTGGTTCGAGTGCCGCCTACTTTTATTCTGTGGCCGCGCTTCTGATTCCCGGCTTCTTCCCGGCTGGGACCGCCGAAAGCTACTTCGAAGCGGCTGCGGTCATCGTCACGCTCATCCTGCTGGGGCGTTACTTCGAACATGTCGCCAAGGGCCGCACCTCCGAAGCAATCAAGAAACTGCTTCAGCTACAGGCAAAAACGGCCCGCGTCATTCGAGATGGCGAAACGGTCGAGGTGCCGATCGAGGCCGTCGTACCCGGCGATCGCATTCTGGCCCGCCCAGGCGAGCGCATTCCCGTCGACGGCGTCGTCGAGGAAGGTCACTCCTACGTCGATGAATCGATGATCAGCGGTGAGCCGGTGCCGGTCGCCAAGCAGAAAGACGCTGAGGTCGTCGGCGGTACGATTAACAAGAACGGCGCTCTGACGTTCCGCGCCACCCGAGTCGGCGGCGATACGGTGCTGTCGCAGATCGTCAAGATGGTGGAATCGGCCCAGGCCGAGAAGCCGCCGATCCAGAAGCTGGCCGACAAGATTGCCGGAATCTTCGTGCCCGTGGTCCTGGTGATCGCGCTGATCACCTTTGCGGTGTGGTTCGGCATCGGGCCAGCCCCGGCGCTGTCGTTTGCCTTTGTCACCACTGTCAGCGTACTGCTGATTGCCTGCCCCTGTGCCATGGGCCTGGCGACGCCAACCGCAATCATGGTGGGGACCGGTAAAGGCGCAGAGATGGGCGTGCTGTTCCGCAAGGGGGCGGCGCTCGAGACGCTGGCCAAGGTGAACACGATCGTGCTGGACAAGACCGGCACGTTGACCATGGGGCGCCCCGAGCTGACGGACTTCGTTGTGCTCGAAGGGCAGGAAAACGACGTGCTCCGATGGGTCGCCGCGGTCGAAGCGCAGAGTGAACACCCGATTGCCGAAGCGATCGTACGTGGCGCGAAAGACCGGGGCCTAGAGCTGCCATCCATCAGCCACTTCCAGGCCGAACCTGGCTTTGGCATCGAGGCCGAGGTCGACGGGCACAAGCTCAATGTGGGCGCCGACCGCTATATGAGCCGGCTCGGCATCGAGCTAGGTAAAAAAGCAGAAGAGCGTGCCACGGCGCTTGCCAGAGAGGCCAAGAGCCCGCTGTATGCGGCAGTCGATGGCAAGCTTGCAGCGATAATCGCTGTCGCCGACCCGCTCAAGGAGGGCTCGGTTGAGGCTATTGCGTCACTCCAGGAACAGGGCCTGAATGTAGCCATGCTCACCGGTGACAATCGCGCCACGGCCGAGGCTATCGCCAGGCAGGTGGGGATTCATCAGGTGCTCGCCGAAGTGTTGCCGGATCAAAAGGCAAACGAGATCAAGCGACTACAGGCTGAAGGCCACAATACCGCATTCGTCGGCGACGGCATCAACGATGCACCGGCATTAGCGCAAGCCGACGTGGGCATTGCTATTGGCACAGGTACCGATATTGCCATCGAGGCCGGCGACGTCGTGCTCATGCGCGGCGATCTGAGAGGCATCGTCAATGCCACGGCTCTATCCAAACGCACCCGCAAGACCATTCTTTCCAACTTTGTCTGGGCCTATGGCTACAATGTGGCACTGATTCCGGTAGCGGCAGGGGCGCTGTATCCGTTCACCGGCTTCCTGCTCAACCCGATACTGGCGGCTGCGGCCATGAGCCTATCCAGCATCTTCGTCCTGACGAATTCTCTGCGGCTGCGTCGCTTCCAGCCCCAAGGGAATGCACCTGACCCGAGGGCTAACAATGAGGAACCAGCCCTTGAATACTCAGCCTAATTCTAGACGTTGAAACGAGGGAAAAGTGCTGAATGGTATTTCCTCCAGCCTTATTAACCCCTCCGGGAGAAAACACGACCATGCGCAACCTTTTTGTCATGTTGCTAATTGGTCTGCTAAGGCCGGGCACTAGCCCCTGATTGGCTTGCAGCAAGGAAAAGGCTTGACCTTAAAGTTCGCTTTAAGGCTATTGTAGGCAATGCATCATTCAACCCCAACGTGAGGATAGCGTGATGGCTTTGCAGCTTGGAGAAGTAGCACCCGATTTTACAGTGGAATCAACGGAAGGCACCGTCAGCTTCCATGAGTGGCTTGGTGATAGTTGGGCCGTGCTGTTTTCCCACCCGGCCGACTATACGCCTGTCTGCACGACGGAGCTTGGCGCGTTTGCCCAGCGCAAAGGCGAGTTCGACAAGCGCGACGTCAAGCTGATCGGCGTTTCCGTCGACCCGCTGGACTCCCATGCCGGCTGGGCGAAGGACATCGAGACCACTCAAGGGACTTCTCTCAACTATCCGCTACTGGCTGACGAGGATCGGGTGGTCGCAGAGCTTTACGGGATGATTCATCCCAAGGCCGACCCCAAGGTGACGGTACGCACCGTTTTTATCATCGACCCGGACAAGAAGATTCGTCTGACCCTGACCTACCCACCCAGCACGGGTCGCAATGTCGATGAAATCCTGCGGGTCATCGATTCGCTGCAACTGACCGGCAAGCACAAGGTGGCAACCCCGGTGGACTGGCAGAACGGCGAAGACGTCATCATCGTCCCCTCCGTGTCGGACGAGGAAGCCAGGGAACGCTTTCCTGAAGGCTGGGATGCGCAGACACCGTACCTGCGTGTGGTCCGCCAGCCCAAGTAACCAACAGAAAGATCAGGTGGCCCGGTTGCACCGGGTTGCCTGAAGTGTCGCTGAGGAACTCTTGATGAAAACCTACAGTATCGGGCAACTGGCCGAGCGCTGCGGCATTGCCACCCAGGCGATCCGCTACTACGAGCAAGAGCGGCTCATGCCGAACCCCCAGCGAACGGAATCCAACTACCGCCGCTATCCCGAGGCGCATGTGGCCAGGCTGCGGTTCATTCTTCAGGCCAAGCAATGGGGTTTTACCCTCGATGAGATTCGTGAGCTGCTGATCCTGCAGGATGCCAACGGCGACCGGGCACAAGCCAAGCGGATTGCCGAAGAGAAGCTGGTCAAAGTTCGCGAGCAGCTCAAGCATCTTTCTAAGATCGAGTCGGTGCTTTCAAAAACGCTCTCCGAATGCTCAGGAGAAGGGCCCATGCAGAAAGGATGCCCTATTATCGAGGCAGTAGTTAAGAATGACGTTGCTGCGCCAAGAATTGCTTGTAAACCGTCCATGTTAAAGGCATGACTTACCGGCAACGTTGTGGATCAGGAACGGCATTTTGACGGCATGCCTTATCTAATCATTAACTACCACCAAGCAAGTTTGCTGGCCTTCAGGAGTATTTTAAAACCTGCTGCTGCGAAACATAGCCCTAACCTGCTAAATTAATAGAGATGGTGAAATGATGGGAAGTGACGCATGCACCTGGGGAATGGTTGGACTTGGTCTGATAGTCATTCTTCTGGTGGTGGCGCTGATACTCGGCATTGCTGCGTTAGTTAAATATCTGTTTTTCAGTAAACCCCGGAAAAGCGCCGAGTAGGTTGATGAATATTGACGCAGTCGAGAGGCTTAGCCTCATGATAAGAGGGCGTATGGCACACAAGCTGCGTTTACAGCAGAGGCTCGTCTGGGGAGCTTCGGCACTAATTGGCCTGGCTGTTCTCTACTGGGCGCTGATGGAAACAGGGGCTTTATCAATACTCGCAGACAAACAAGCGTTACGTGAGTGGGTCAATCAGCTTGGCCTCTGGGGGCCACTGGCTATTATTGGGCTGATGGTAGGGGCCATTGTTATGAGCCCAATCCCCAGCGGGCCGATTGCCATGGTGGCTGGGGCTACCTATGGCCCTTTCTGGGGAACTCTCTATGTGGTCATCGGTGCCGAGGCCGGTGCTCTAATTGCCTTTTGTATTGCACGCTTACTTGGTTATGAGGCGGCTAACCGCTGGTCACATATTAGACCTGTGCTGACCTGGCTAGGCAAAGAACGCTCGCAAACGGGAATAATGCTGATAGTTTTTGCATCCCGATTGGTGCCGTTCATTTCATTCGATGCCGTCAGTTACGCGGCGGGCCTCACACCGCTTGCTTTTTGGCGATTCTTGGTGGCCACCTTGGCTGGCGTAATTCCGACAGCGTACATGATCGCCGCGTTCGGCGAAGCGTTCATCACTGCCGACTCCAGGGGAATGACAGTTATCCTGCTTTTGATTAGTGGAATTACCCTTTTACCCATCTTGACGAAGCTGGTTTGGGTTTGGCAGCGCAACCGAAAGAATCGCTCAAGTTGACGAGATGAAGGGACTGCCGTTCTCAGCTTAAATAACGTCACTCAGGATAGATTATTCCATGCTCGTCAAAATCATTCCTGAGCTAGGACTCTTTGCGTTGATCGTGGCATTCTACGCTAACCAACAAGACAGAGGAAAGACAAATGCTGCAATACCCCACCATTGATCCTGTGGCTATCGCCATCGGGCCGATTAAAGTCTATTGGTATGGGCTGATGTATGTGATCGGGCTGGCTGCCGCCTGGTGGCTTGGGCGTCGGCGTGCCCACCGTATAGGCTTGAGTCACGATGACGTAGGCGATCTCATTTTTTATGGTGCTGTCGGCATCATAGTGGGAGGACGCGTTGGCTACGCCTTGGTGTATGGGTTCGAT
The DNA here is from genome assembly GCF_000731955.1 of Halomonas zincidurans B6. NCBI lineage: Bacteria > Pseudomonadati > Pseudomonadota > Gammaproteobacteria > Oceanospirillales > Halomonadaceae > Modicisalibacter > Modicisalibacter zincidurans. The sequence goes on from NZ_JNCK01000001.1 coordinate 2,418,400, forward strand.
CAGCTACTTGCCAACCCTTTATGGTTATTCAAGATATGGGAAGGAGGAATGAGCTTCCATGGCGGGCTCATCGGGGTACTTGTTGCCGCCTTACTGTTTGCTCGAAAGCACCAATTGGCCTTTTTCCAGCTTACTGATTTCATAGCTCCATTAGTGCCAATCGGCCTAGGGGCCGGACGTATCGGAAACTTCATCAACCATGAACTGCCTGGACGCGTCAGTGACGTCCCCTGGGCTATGGTGTACCCATCAATGATGGGGTTTGGACCAGAGCCGCGTCATCCTTCATCGCTTTATGAGTTCGCCTTAGAGGGCGTTGTCATGTTTGTTGTGTTGTGGTGGTTCTCGAGCCGTTCGCATCAACGCGGCATGACATCCGGTCTGTTCCTGGTGCTCTATGGTAGCTTCCGCTTTGCTGTGGAGTTCGTACGTCGGCCCGATCCTCAATTAGGTTTTATCGCCTTTGATTGGATGACCATGGGACAGCTACTGAGCCTGCCCATGATTCTTGCAGGCCTGGTACTAATGGCTTGGGCTAGGCGTCGGCCGTTTGGTAGCGAGAACAGGACAGTATCTTCATGATAAGTAACTATTCAAATGGTTTCGAGCAAGCATCGCCAATCAGCTGATTTATCTTGCATAGCGTCTCGAGACATATAGTGTCCCGAGACATATCACGCCATTCGGTGACATGGCCATCAGCGACATAAACACCGGCAAAGCCTACGAGAGGAATTATTTTATGAATATTAAGAAAACCGGCATATGGTCAGGAATAATCGTGGCAGTCATAGGCTTATTCGTGTTCATTGCCAGCAACGATAACAAATCATCACCGCAGGCCGCATCAAAGGCCTCGCAGGGTTCAATGGCTCCCGACTTTGATTTGCCTTCGTCTGACGGCAAACGAGTCACGCTATCAAGTTTTAGAGGTAAACAAAACGTGCTTATCTATTTCCACGAAGGGTTGTCATGTGACGCTTGCATGCAGCAAATGCCGGAGCTGGATAAGTACCTGTCTGACTTCAATAAAATGGATGTCAAATTGCTTTACGTCGCACTGGACTCACCAGAAGCAATGAGCAAAGCCAGTTCGCGTTACGGTTTGAAGTCACCTGTCTTGTCATACCAAGACGCCCAAACCGAGCAAGACTATGACCTCTTGCCCTATAGCATGGGTATGGGCCGGCGTGCCGGGCATACATTCGTGTTAGTCGGCAAGGATGGCAAGATTCTGTGGCGCAAAGACTACTGGCCGAGCGTTGGCATGAGCGTGCCTGGCGGCAGGATGTTTGTGCCTGGTTCAGAAATCCTGTCTGAGGTCCAAAAAGTGCTGGGAGGTAGCTCATAGTGGACGCCGGCAGTGCTTCAGCGCTTTTAACCAGCGCATCGTTAATTGTCGCCTTTTTCGGCGGTGCTATCATGCTGTTCGCGCCGTGCTGCATCACGCTGATGCTGCCGGCTTATCTGGGTACGGTGTTCAAATCGCGCTCCAAGGTGATTTTCTTGACATCGGTATTCGCGCTGGGGGTTGCCTCGATCATTCTGCCTATCGTGCTGGGAGCCCGTTTCCTGACCTCCTTTTTGTCGGCGTTCCACCCCTATGTCTTTGCGACCGGCGCTTTGTTGATGATCGGCGTCGGGGTCATGACCTTGTACGGTAAAAGACTCAAAATGCCGTTCGTCAGCCGGTTGCAGTCACCGAGGGTGACCAACGCCGCGTCTGCTTATGCGCTGGGAGTCGTGTCAGGCATTTCCAGTGCCTGCTGCGCGCCGGTGGTGCTGGGTGCCTTGACGCTGGCTGCCATTTCGCCGACTCTTCTGCAGGCCGGTGCCGTCGGTTTGGCCTATACCTTTGGCATCGTTTTCCCGCTGTTCGTGCTCGGCCTATTTTACAAGCAAGGCCTGTGGCGTAAGAGCCAGAAACTGCAAAAGAGCCAGGTTCGGCTTGGCAGCCTGACGGTTCCGCTCTCCAACTTTCTGTCGTTCATTGTATTTACATTGGCCGGTGTTTCTTTCCTGATCTTGTCGTTACTGGGATGGAATACGGCGAGTTCGTTTTCTTCGGAGTTTTCTATCAAACTCAAGAGCTGGGTGGACGTTCTTGCTGGGGCTGTTGAAAAAGTACCGTTTGGCGAGGCGCTTTTCGGGTTGCTGCTCATTGCGCTGCTTGTATTTTTGGTTCGTTTGGTTCGAAGGGAGCTGAAACAGCCCGATGACGACGAGAGCGGAAAACATGTATGACATGGCAGTAATCGGCGGCGGCCCAGCCGGCATGATAGCGGCAACGACCGCGGCGCGGCGCGGCCTGAAAGTGTTGCTGGCCGCCGATTCGTTACAAGGTCAGCTGGGAAAAATCGACCAAATTGAAAACTGGCCCGGAGAAACGCGCGTAACCGGCAGCCAGCTGGCAGCGAGCTTCGCAAAACAAATAACGGAACCTGGAAATTCTATAGATTGCCGGAAATCAACCGTAGCCGGAATACGGAGGGCAGGCCAGCTGCTAAAGATTACGTTCGCTGGCGGGGATACGGTTACAGCTAGAACTGCCATCATAGCGACGGGAGTCCGGCATGGAACACTAGGTCTGCCGGGCGAAAAGGAGCTTTCAAGCAAAGGTGTCTCGTACTGCGTGACCTGTGATGGTCCGTATTTCAAAGGTAAAAAGGTGGCGGTCATCGGCAGGCCGGAGCAGGCTTTGGCCATGGCGGAGCAACTGTCCCGCATCGGTGCCTACGCCTATCTTCTGCAGTCGCGGCCGGTTCAGCCAGCCTTCAGTTATGATAGGGTTACTTTGCTGCCAAAAGGTTGGCCAGTCGAAATTATCGGCGATCAAAAGGTTGCTGCTCTCAGATATCATGGTGATCACTCTAATAATATGACTGAAGAACTGCCGGTCAGCGGCGTTTTCATAGCTGCTGAGCGTATGCCCAATACCCAATTCACGGATGGCATACTAGACTTGGACGAAGATGGTTACATTAGTGTTGACTGCCGGACTATGGCCGCGTCCGTGCCCGGCGTATACGCCGCCGGTGACGTTACGAGCGGACCGCACAAACAGATTACGACGGCCGTCGGGGACGGAGTCAAAGCCGCCCTTTCAGCCGCGCAGTATATTGATACGCAACTTAAACGGGAGATTAAATCATGATTATAACTTTAGTAAGCCCGCCTGACTGCCAGAATTGTGCCGAGCTGCAGGCTGAGATCGATGAGTTAAAAAATAGATATTCGGCACTCGAGGTGGCGCATATTGACGCCTTATCGCCGGAGGGTGAAAAACTGGTACTGCAACACGGTATCCTGGCAAGTCCGGGCGTGCTTGTTGACGGCCAGTTTTTTGGCATGGGGGCTATTTCAATAGAGAAACTCGAATCACATATCATGACAGGCAGTTGATGCCTGACGACCCCCACGAGCCTTGTGCTACCCATCGCCCAAGGTCTATCTTTTGATCGCTTTCTGGCTGGAGGACCTCACGACGCTGTGCCAGAATGCGCCCGGCTGTGCCGCTGCTTGGGGTAACGTGGCGAAGGGCGCCATGGCGGTGCTTGTATTGTACCATTCAGTAAACTCCCCGACCCACGCTTGCGTCTAGGCCAGGGTGCAACGCCGTCGACGGTAAAGCCCGGCCGGTACTTCAGTATCTTGAACAACGTGACCTTCGAAGCCATTGGCCTGCCGGCACCGACCGCATCCCGCTTGCTAGTGCCAATTTCGACAACATATTTCAAATTTAATCAGCAGCTTACGCTCCTTTGTCGAGCCCAATGGAAGATAAAAGCCGAGGCAAAAAAGCCTCTCAAACCCCTTGACTCTAAAGCCTACTTTAAGGATATGCTTCGAGCAAGACTACCGGCCCCGCCTAGCCCGAACGTTGCATCAGGTGCCGTGATGATCGCGCAGATAATGGGTTTCACAGAGGTTTTTCCGATTGAGCGCCGTACCGCGGTATACGATCGAGTAAGGAAAATTGTCTATGGAATCAAAGAGCAAGCGAGGGCGCGAGCGACCAGCTGCAATATCCGGGCTACCAAACGCAGGAGATAATACGTTGACCTGCAGGCAGGGCTTGGGTTCTAGGCTAAGGGTGTAGTGCTTGATATTGTAGTGCTTGATATAGTGAAAGCCTTTTCGGGGCGGCGCACTACTCCCTGGTGAAGGAAAAGGCCAAACCAAGCAGCGAGGGGTTTGTCATGCGAAAGATGCGCAATATAGTACTCACAGCCACAGTGATGACCGTTAGCACCTTTGGGGCTAGTTCACTCTTCGCGCAGGAAAATGTGCAGAACGAGGAAGGCCAGCAAGGCAACATGATGCAAGAAGGTGGTGGCATGCAAGGCAACATGATGGGCATGATGAAGCAAATGAATTCCATGATGGAGAAATGTAACGACATGATGGAAAAACAGAAAAACGACACTAGCGCCTGATTGGGCTGGCTGCTCTGTGGCTTCGCCTCGGGGCAGCCTGCTTCTAGATATCACAGTGGGGGCATAATGCATGAAAAATATTGCTATGCTCCGTTATCTACCTTATCTGCTTGTTCGCTCCAAGAAACCGACACAGAGTTGCGAATACGGGCGAGCTACGCACTGGCACAATCGCAACGGACAATATCGCAACGGACAATAGAGAAGCCACCACTAGCATTAGTGAAAGACCCAAAAGTTTTGCTCAATGGTATTTTAGACAAGCTGCAACACTATATTTATATCCAGCTTGCTATATAAGCAGAGCTGGATAAATATTAATTTGCTAGAGAGACGATCAATGAAACACGTCAAGACGATAGCCTTCACTGCCCTGCTGATGCTCCTGTTCCCCTTGTCAGGTCTCGCTGCAGTAACGCAGGCTACCCTCTACAAGAGCCCGAACTGCGGATGCTGTGCCGCGTATGCCGATTATCTAGAGAAAAATGGTTTTGATGTCGAAGTGATCGATACCAATGACTTGGCAGAGATCAAGGCAGAGTACAACATTCCTGAAAAGCTTTACGGCTGCCACTCTACGCTGATCGATAACTACGTCTTCGAAGGCCATATCAATGTCGAAAGCATCAAGCAGGTGTTGGCAGAAAAACCGTCTATCAAAGGCTTGAGTGTACCCGGCATGCCTCTTGGGGCACCGGGCATGGGAGGCGAAAAACAAGGCCCTATCGAAGTCTATACCTTATCATTTCAACCTACCAATTCACCTGAAGTTTACGCCACTTATTAATATCGGCATCGGTAGTTGCTGCCACTTCCCCTTAAGCGGGCCGTAGCCATCGTGTGCCTGATAGCGGCGGCATGGCCGGAGCCAAGCTTGACACTGTGGCGATTCCGACGACGTTACTGATCGATCCCCATGGTGAAGATATCGGGCGCCTGGTGGTCGCCACTAGGTGGGATAGCCCCGAAATGGCCGATTTTCTCAAAGAAGTTATTGAACTTTCAAAAGAGGTATCACTATGAGCTGCTGTGGTGGCAACAAGCCTAATCAAGGTCAAGAAAAATCTGGATTCAAAAGCCTGGTATCAGGCCCGCGCCGCTTATGGATCCTGGGTGCCGTAATCGTGGCTGGCGGTCTCGCCATGGGTTGGGACCAATTAGTCATACTCGGCATGGCCCCTATTCTGCTGGCACTATTGCCATGTCTGCTCATGTGCGGCGTAATGTGCCTGACGAAATGCAAGAAGGACAAGAAAGGCGAGTCTGCCAGCCAGAGTGAGACGGCAGCACAGCAGGCCCACGCTGACATGTCCCCCACTACTACTAAGAAAACATTCTAGCCCGAATATTGCCCCCGTACCGTGCCGTTCATCCCGGCACCCGCTTGCAGGTCAGCTTCCGGAAGAGCCACTGCTGCTCCTTGATGCGGTTCTCCATATCGCCGCGCGGGTAGTAACGACTGGCCCGCTGTTCGAAGCGACACAGCGTCGACTGGCTGGCCAGCACGCCGTCGGTATCGACCGCGGTCTGCAAAGCGATATCACGGCGCAGATGATCGTTGAGGTCTTCGTGGCCCAGCACCAGGCTGAAGAAGACGCGCTGCCGGAGCGTGGTCTCCGCCCGGTGCCGGCAGGGCGAGAGGCACGGGCGTCATCGCGACGGGCGATCCTGCTGGCGGAGCAGGAACACACCTTTCTTGGAGGTGAACTCACCGCTGTCGAAACGAGCAGTGACATGGCGGCCTTTGCAGCGTGGAAACGAGGCGGTGGGCGTGGTACATTTCGTCATAGCGGCTGTGGTCGGTGATTCTTGGTTAGGCTCTTGAATCATAACCGATTTTCAGCCGCTTTTTCATATCTGAGGAAATATCCGGGATGAGATCTATCCGATGAATGTAAAAACAGCCCTGGCCATCGGCCTTATACCAAGCACTCTTCTCATGGGTGCTTCCCTTGCTCAAGCGCACTCGGCGTTGAAAAGCTTTTCACCCGCGAATGGCGCCACGATCACCGAGGAGCCAGCCAAGCTCGAACTGCAGTTCACATCTCCCCTCCTTCTTACATATGTCGCCCTGACGCCGCAGGGTCAAGAGTCCTTGTCGCTCGAGGTACCCGAGCGCCAGTTACAAGCCGACTATGCACTGCCGTTACCAGCACTCGAGCCTAACCACTACAGCGTCGAATGGCGCTCGATGTCCAAAGATGGCCATAACATGAAAGGAAACTTCGAGTTCAACTTAAAGAAGCAATGACCACAAGGGTGAAGCCAAGGAGAGACCTATGTGGGAATTGGCTAGTTTCGTACTGAAGGCGGTGAGCTATGCCGTAGTGTTGAGCGCGGCCGGTAGTGCGCTCTTTTTAGCCCTGTTTCCAACCTTGAACGAGCGCGAGTGCAGCAGAACAGTAACGACGGCGCTCGGCCTCGCGCTCATGGGCAGTGTGCTCACAGCCGCGGCAATTCCGCTTCGCGCCGGCTTTCTGAGTGGTGAGGGGCTGGGTGGGATGTTCGAGCCGTTCTATCTGGGCATGCTGTTCGAATCTACAGTGGGTACCAGCACTAAACTTCGCTGGCTGGGGCTGGCCATGATCGGCTTCGTCTGGCTGCGGCGCCCACTCGGATATGGCATCGGGGCGCTGGGAGCGCTTCTGGTCGTGGCGTCGTTTGCGTTGATAGGTCATACGGCGAATCTGGAAGCCCGGATGGCAGGAGGACTGCTAATCGCGTTGCATCTTCTGGCAGTCAGCTACTGGATTGGTGCACTGTGGCCATTGATAGGGGTGAGCTATGCTTCCGATACCTCTCGTGTCGCAAGGGTGCTAGAACGCTTCGGCACATTGGCCATGGTCCTCGTTGGCGCTCTCGTCCTGGCGGGAATAGCGCTGGCGTGGCTATTTATTGGCGAATTTTCGGCGCTATGGGAGAGCCGCTACGGAAACATCCTTGTCTTCAAGCTAGTGGCGTTCGCCGGACTGCTGACTCTCGCCGGTCTCAATCGCTTCCAGCTCGTGCCAAGGTTCGCTGCGAATGTGCCGGGATCCAGCGCAGCGTTGCGCCGATCAATCGTCTCCGAGGTGATCGCGGTCGGCATCATCCTGACAATTACGGCAGTGCTCACCACCTACTCGTCTCCCTTCGAGCAGTGACGTCGGTGCGGATTGGAACGGTAAGGGTCATTCCAGAACGTCTGGACTTACCCTTCAATCTCTACCGGAGAGGAGCGGCGGCGAACAGCGCCTTCCAGCAGAGCGGCGTCAACCCTTCGGCGCGAGAGGCCGGAGGGAGGACGATGTGCCGTAGCACGTCGATCAGGTAGGTATAGGTATCCACGCCCTGCAGCCGGCAGATTTGCAGCCCAGAGTGCGTAGACACCTTGTGGACACGCAGGAAAAATCGGGAAGGTCCAAGCGAAGAAGGAAACCGCTAATTGCTTGAAGCAATGGTGCCGGCGGTCGGACTCGAACCGACACACTGTCTCCAGCGGCGGATTTTGAATCCGCTGCGTCTACCAATTCCGCCACGCCGGCAGCGGGTCAGGATTATACGGGTCTCGCCGGGTTCGTCAATCGCCGGGCCTGACTTAATCGCGCATGTCGATTATCATGGTGCGCCTTTGCGGGCGGCCCCTGCCGGGGAAAGCGTCTTCGCGTATCGAAGCGCCCTCCGCAGACAGGTTTTGACCGTTATCGTCTTGTTACTATCTCGAGCCTTCACGCAGCCATGCAGCGCGCCGACTTCCACTTCGATCTCCCCGACGAGCTGATCGCTCGCTACCCCAGCGAACAGCGCAGCGATTGCCGGCTGTTGTGCCTGGACGGCGACAGCGGTGCCATCGAGCACCGGCGCTTTCCCGACCTGCTCGAGCGCCTGACGCCGGGCGACGTGGTGGTGTTCAACGACACCCGGGTGATTCCCGCGCGGCTGCATGGCCACAAGGCCAGCGGCGGGCGCGTTGAAATGCTGCTCGAACGCCCGCTCGACGCCCATCGCGGGCTGGCGCACATCCGCGCCAGCAAGTCGCCCAGGCCGGGCAGCGAGTTGATCTTCGAAGGCGAGGTACGCGCGGTGGTCGAGGGCCGCCGCGAGGCGCTGTTCGAGCTGCGCTTTCTCGGCGACACGCCGCTGATCGAACTGCTCGAGCGCCACGGCCACATGCCGTTGCCGCCGTATATAGAACGCGACGACGAACTCGCCGACCGCGAGCGCTACCAGACCGTCTACGCACGCCGCGACGGCGCGGTGGCCGCGCCCACCGCCGGGCTGCACTTCGACGAGCCGCTGATGGCGGCGATGCGCGAGCGCGGCATCGAGACCGCCTTCGTCACCCTGCACGTGGGCGCCGGCACCTTTCAGCCGGTGCGCGTCGACGACATCCGCGAGCACCCCATGCACAGCGAATGGGTCGAGGTCGACGAGACGGTCAGCGCCCAGGTGCGTGCCGCCAAGGCGCGCGGCAACCGGGTGATCGCGGTGGGCACCACCAGCGTGCGCTGCCTGGAGAGCGTCTGCGCCGCCAGCGACGATGGCCAGATCGCGCCGTTTCGCGGCGAGACCGACATCTTCATCTACCCGGGCTATGAATGGCGCTGCGTCGATGGCCTGGTGACCAACTTCCACCTGCCCGAATCGACCCTGCTGATGCTGGTGTCGGCGTTCGCCGGTTTCGAGCCCGTGATGCGCGCCTACCGCGCCGCGGTCGATGAGCGCTACAGCTTCTTCAGTTATGGTGATGCCATGTTTTTGACACGCAAGCCCTGACCCGCCAGACGCGCTGATTTCAGCCCGCGGCGTCATCCATCATTTTCGAGAATTGCATGCGTAACGAATGCTTCATGAGTTTCGAGCGCCTGGCCAGCGACGGGCGTGCCCGCCGCGGCCGGCTGAGCTTCCCCCGCGGCACGGTGGAAACCCCGGCGTTCATGCCGGTGGGCACCTACGCTACCGTCAAGGGCATGACCCCGCAAAGCGTCGCGGAGATCGGCGCCGAGATCATCCTCGGCAACACCTTTCACCTGTGGCTGCGCCCGGGCACCGAGGTGATCGAGGCCCACGGCGACCTGCACGACTTCGCCCAGTGGGACAAGCCGATCCTCACCGACTCCGGCGGCTTCCAGGTGTTCTCGCTCGGCGCGATGCGCAAGATCACCGAGGAAGGCGTGCATTTCCGCTCGCCGGTGGACGGCACCAAGGTGTTCATGGGCCCCGAGGAATCGATGGCCGTGCAGCGCTCGCTGGGCTCGGACATCGTGATGATCTTCGATGAATGCACGCCCTATCCGGCCACCGAGGACGAGGCGCGACGCTCGATGGAGCTGTCGCTGCGCTGGGCCGAGCGTTCGCGCCGCGCCCACGGCGATTCGCCCTCGGCGCTGTTCGGGATCATCCAGGGCGGCATGTATCCGGAACTGCGCAAGCGATCGCTGGAAGGGCTCGAGGAGATCGGCTTCGACGGCCTGGCGATCGGCGGGCTGTCAGTGGGCGAACCCAAGGCGGAGATGATCGAAGTGTTGAACTATCTCCCCACCTGGATGCCCGACGACAAGCCGCGCTACCTGATGGGGGTGGGCAAGCCCGAGGACCTGATCGAGGGCGTGCGCCGCGGCATCGACATGTTCGACTGCGTGATGCCCACCCGCAACGGCCGTAACGGCCATCTGTTCACCGCCGAGGGCACGGTCAAGATCCGCAACGCCAAGCATCGTCATGATACCCGTCCGCTCGAGGAGGATTGCGACTGCTACACCTGCCGGCACTTCTCGCGCAGCTACCTGCATCACCTTGACCGGTGTGGCGAAATGCTGGGCTCGATGCTCAGCACCATCCACAATCTGCGCTATTACCAGCGCGTCATGGCCGGTTTGCGCGGTGCTATCGAAGCGGGTACATTGGCGGACTTCGTGAATATGTTCTATGCACGACGGGGCCTGAGCGTGCCCGACGCGCCGCAGTGAACTAGCGACGATCTTATTTATTTCGGTCGAGGCCGTGTCTCGACCTTGCTTTGCAACTCCGCAACTCTCCAGGAGACAACAACCCATGCTGGATTTCTTCATCTCACAGGCGCACGCCCAGAGCGGCGGTGGTGCGGCTGCGGGCGGCGGCATCGCCCAGATCGCTCTGCTGGTCGGCTTCGTGCTGATCTTCTACTTCCTGCTGTGGCGCCCCCAGTCCAAGCGCGCCAAGCAGCACAAGCAACTGATCAGCAACCTCGACAAGGGTGACGAGATCGTCATCGGCGGCGGCCTGGTCGGGCGCATCACCAAGGTCAACGACGAGTTCCTGACCCTGGAGATCGCTGAAGGCACCGAGGTCAACGTGCAGAAGAATGCCGTCGCGGCGGTCCTGCCCAAGGGCACGCTGAAATCCCTCTGATAGTTCTCACGCTGCCGGCCCTCGCGCCGGCAGCGCTCTTACCGCGTCAGCAACAAGGACAGGGCTTCCATGCTCAACCGTTACCCCCTGTGGAAGTATCTGCTGATACTCGTCGTGCTCGTCGTCGGGTTGCTTTACGCCCTACCCAACCTGTACCCCGAAGACCCCGCCGTCCAGATCAGCAGCGCCCGCGGCAACGTCAGCCTCGACGAGAATCAACTCGAGCGGATTCGCGGCGCCCTCGACGACGCCGATATCGCCATCCAGCGCATCGAGGACCAGCCCAACGGCGTGCTCATTCGTCTCGTCGATGGCAGTGACCAGCTTGACGCCCGCGAGATCATCAGCGGACTGCTCAACGACGATTACACGGTGGCCCTCAACCTTGCCGAGTCGACCCCCGCCTGGCTCGAAAGCCTGGGCGCCTCGCCGATGAATCTGGGGCTCGACCTGCGCGGCGGCGTGCACTTCGCCCTCGAGGTCGACATGCAGGCGGCCGTGGAACAGCGTCTGCAAGTCAACGCCAGCGCCATGCGCGAAACGCTGCGCGGCGCGCGCATTCGCTACCGCGACACCCAGATCGACGGCAATACCCTGACGATGACTTTCGCCAATGCCGAGGATCTCAGCGAGGCACGCGACATCATCAGCGGCGAGTTTCCCGACTTCCAGTACCAGACGCCCGACGCCGAACGCGGCGCGTCGCTGGCAATGACCCTGACCCAGCAAAAGATCGACGAGATTCAGGACTATGCGGTTCAGCAGAACCTGACCACCCTGCGCAACCGCGTCAACGAACTGGGCGTGGCCGAGCCGCTGGTCCAGCGCCAGGGCCCCAACCGTATCGTCGTCGAGCTGCCCGGCGTGCAGGACACCGCCGCCGCCAAGCGCGTGGTCGGCGCCACCGCCAATCTGGAGTTCCGCCTCGCCGCGCGCCCCGACACCCCCGCGTCGGAAACCGAGACGCTGGCGTTCCGCAACGACGAGCAACGTACCGCCGAGCTGATGCGCGACGTGATCATCACCGGCGAGAACGTTTCCAACGCCAGTACCGGCTTCGACCAGAACGGCCGCCCGCAGGTCAACATCAACCTCGACGGCACCGGCGGCACGCTGATGAACCGCGCCACGCGCTCCAACATCGGCCGTTCGATGGCGGTGATCTACATCGACAACAAGACCCGCACCCGCACGGTGATGGAGGACGGCAAGCAGGTCGAGAAACGCGAGCCCTACGTCGAGCGCGGCATCATCAGCTTGGCAACCATTCAGAGCGCGCTGGGCAACCGCTTTCGCATCACCGGGTTGGATTCACCCACCGAGGCCCAGGAACTGGCCCTGCTGCTGCGTTCCGGTTCGCTCGCCGCGCCGATGTACTTCGTCGCCGAGCGCACCATCGGGCCGAGCCTCGGCAAGCGCAACATCGAGCAGGGCATATTGTCGGTCGAGATCGGCATGTTGCTGGTGGTGGCGTTCATGCTGATCCGCTACAAGGCGTTCGGCGTGGTCGCCAACCTGGCGTTGGCCACCAACCTGGTGCTGCTGGTCGCCGCGCTGTCGATGCTCGGCGCCACCCTGACGCTGCCCGGCATCGCCGGTATCGTGCTCACGCTGGGCATGGCGGTTGACGCCAACGTGCTGATCTTCGAGCGCATCCGCGAAGAGATACGCGCCAAGATGCCGATCCAGCAGGCGATCCACGCCGGCTACGAGCGTGCCTTCACGTCGATCGTCGACGGCAACATCACCACCCTGCTGGTGGCGGTGATCCTGTTCTCGATCGGCACCGGGCCGGTCAAGGGCTTCGCCGTGACGCTGTCGCTGGGCATCCTGACCTCGATGTTCACCGGCATCCTGGTCTCGCGCGCGATCGTCAATCTCTCCGTCGGCGGCAAGCCGGTGAAGAAACTCTGGATTTAAGGGGCTAACGCGATGCGACAGTTCGATTTCATGGGCAAGCGCCGCCTGGCCTTCATCGTCTCCGGCGTGATGCTGCTGGTCTCGCTGCTCTCGCTGTTGTTCCAGCAGCTCAATCTGGGGCTGGACTTCACCGGCGGCACGCTGGTCGAGATTCGCTACGCCGCGGCGCCGGCGCTCGAGGCGGTGCGCCAGGCGCTGGAGAGTGCAGGCTTCAGCAACGTCTCGGTGCAGACCTTCGGCGCGCCCTCGGAGATCCTGGTGCGCCTGCAGCAGGCCTTCGATCCCGGCGTCGGTCAGCAAGTCACCGAGGTGCTGCGCCAGAGCGGCGAGAACGTCAGCCTGGTGCGCGCCGAGTTCGTCGGCGCCCAGGTCGGCGGCCAGCTGCGCGACCAGAGCGGTCTGGGCATGCTGGTGGCCCTCGGTGCGGTGGTGCTCTACGTGGCACTGCGCTTCCAGTACAAGTTCTCGCTGGGCGCGCTGCTGGCGTTGGTCCACGACGTGATCATCGTGCTCGGGGTGTTCTCGCTGTTCCAGATCGATTTCGACCTGACCGTGCTGGCGGCGGTACTGGCGGTGATCGGCTATTCGCTCAACGACACCATCATCGTCTACGACCGGATCCGCGAGAACATCCGCAAGTCGCGCATCGAGCACATGCCGACGATCTTCAACGAGGCGATCAACCAGACCCTGTCGCGCACTCTGGCGACTTCCGGCACCACCCTGCTGGTGTTGCTGGCGCTGCTGACGCTGGGTGGCGACATGATCCAGAACTTCGCCCTGGCGCTGATCATCGGCGTGGGCGTGGGCACCTACTCGTCGGTCTATGTCGCTTCGGCGCTGCTGATCTCGGTCAAGCTGCAGCGCGAGGATTTGATGCCGGCGCAGAAGGAAAACGCCGACGGCGAGGAAGAACTGCCCTGACGCGGCGCCACGAATGCCTGGCAAGACCCGCGACACCCCGCCTTGGCGGGGTGTCGTCGTTCAGGCGCGGACTCAACCCGGGTCGCCGATGCGCAGGCCGTGCTTGCGCAGCTTGCGCACCACGCTGGGCTGGCTGATGCCCAGCCGCGCGGCCAGCGCATAAGTGCTGGGTAGCTCGCCGCACAAGCCGGCGAGAATCCCGCGCTCGGTGGCATCGAGCGCCTGGCGCAGCGTCTGGCCCTCGGTCAACCCCGCCGGAGTGTCGACACAAGGACTGCCGGGCGGCTCGGGAGCGCCGCTACTCGCCGCATTCGTCGGCGCGCCGATCAGCTCGCCGGGACTCGCCAGCCAGGTGCGCTCCATCCAGTTTTCCAGCTCGCGCACGTTGCCCGGCCAGTCGCGGCCCATCAGTTCCGGCCATACGCTCGGGTGCAGCACCTTGGACTGGCCGTAGCGCTGGTTGAGCCGCTCGAGCTGCAGTTCCGCCAGCCCGGGAATATCCTCGCGGCGCTCGCGCAGCGGCGGCAGGGTCACCGGAATGACGTTGAGCCGGTAGTACAAATCGAGGCGAAAGGCGCCGCTCTCGACCCGCGCGGCGAGATCCTGGTTCGAGGCCACCACCAGGCGGAAGTCGACCCGCCGCGAACGGGTGTCGCCGAGCCGGGTGACCTCGCCGTCCTGGATCACCTTGAGCAGCTTGCTCTGCATCGCCAGCGGCAGCTCGCCGATCTCGTCGAGAAACAGCGTGCCGCCGTCGGCCAGCTCCAGCATCCCGGCCTTGCCCTGGCGGGCCGCGCCGCTGAACGCCCCGGGCTGGTAGCCGAACATCTCGGACTCGAACAGCGCCTCGGGGATCGCCGCGCAATTGACGTCGATGAACGGCTTCTCGCGACGCGCGCTCCAGCAATGCAGCTGACGCGCGAAGGCGGTCTTGCCGACGCCCGATTCGCCGAGCATCAGCACCGTGGCGTCGCTGGGCGCGACCCGCTTGAGCAGCAGCGCCACCTCGCGCATCACCCCGCTGCGCACTTCCAGGCTGCCGAGTTCTAGATCCTCGTCCAGCGGCGGGGCTCCGCCACGCTTCAGGTGTTCGCTGAAGCGCCGCTGCAGCAGCGCGTATTCGTCCTGCAGCAGTTGCAGGTCGGTGAGATCCATCGAGCGCGAGACGATGCGCACCAGCACGCCGTCGAGGAATACCGGATGCGCCTCGGCGATCACCCGCCGGCCGCTGCCGGTGTGCTGCATCAATTGCGCCGGCTGGCGGGTGCGCATCACTTCCTGGGTCACCGACGGCGACAGCACGCCGCGCTCGACCAGTTGCTGAACGGTGCTCGCACACAGCTCCTCGCGCCCCAATCCATACACCGCCGCGCTGCCGGGGCTGACATTGCGAACCCGGCCCTCGGCATCGACGATGAAGAAATGCTCGTGAGCGGTCTCGACGATGGTCGAGAGCACCGCGCTGTCGATGTCGCTCATGTCGCTTCCCGAGATGTGATTCACTTTCGCATCAATGATACACGGATGAATCGCAAAGAGCCCCCAACGATTCATCGATGAATCACGGCGAGGATGCAGCCCGCCAACCACGCCGCCCAGGCGCTGGCATGGTTCATGCAAAGTACACACAACGTCAGTGATCGATAACAATGCCGCTTCAGGAGGCCGCATGGACAAGCCGAACCTCAACCAGCCGCTGGGCGGCAACGAGATGCCGCGTTTCGGCGGCCCGGCGACGATGCTGCGCCTGCCGACCCAGACCACGGCCGCCGGCCTGGACGCCGCCTTCATCGGCATCCCCATGGACATCGGCACCTCCAACCGCCCGGGCACCCGGCTCGGCCCGCGCCAGATCCGCGACGAATCGCGCATGCTGCGGCCCTACAACATGGCGACCCGCGCCGCGCCGTTCGACAGCCTGCAGGTGGCCGACATCGGCGACGTGCCGATCAATACCTTCAACCTGCCCAAGAACCTCGACATCATCAGCGGCTACTACGACGCAGTGCTCGCCCAGGGCTGCGTGCCGCTGACCCTGGGCGGCGACCACACCCTGACCTGGCCGGTCCTGCGCGCCATCGCCAACAAGCACGGCCCGGTGGGGCTGATCCACATCGACGCCCACGCCGACGTCAATGAGCACATGTTCGGCGAGGAGGTCGCCCACGGCTGCCCGTTCCGCCGCGCCCAGGAAGAGGGCCTGCTCGACAGCCAGCGGGTGGTGCAGATCGGCCTGCGCGGCACCGGCTACGCCGCCGATGATTTCGACTGGTGCCGCGACCAGGGCTTTCGCGTAGTGCCCGCCGAACAGTGCTGGTACCAGTCGCTGGCGCCGCTGATGGCCGAGGTCCGCGAGCAGATGGGCGACGGCCCGGTGTACATCTCGTTCGACATCGATGGCCTCGACCCGTCGGTGGCGCCGGGCACCGGTACCGTCGAGATGGGTGGCCTCACCGCCCAACAGGGGCTCGAGATCGTGCGCGGCGCCTGGGGCCTGAACGTGGTCGGCGGCGACCTGGTCGAGGTCTCGCCGCCCTACGACACCAGCGGCAATACCGCGCTGATGGGCGCCACCCTGCTCTATGAAATGCTCTGCGTGCTGCCGGGCGTCGAGCGCCGCTAATCCACGACGGCGTTGGTCGTGGCCGGCCGGCGCCGTTTTGATCCGCTTTGCTGATCGACAACAACAATGGGTAACCACCATGTCTTCCAATCAAGCCACGGCCGCAGGCCGTAACGACAGCAACGCGCCCGATGGCGGGCGCATCAAGCCGCGGGCGCTGATCAAGTTCCTGCTCCCCTCGCTGATCGGGATCGGCATGTTCCTGATCCCGTTTTCCACCGGCGACGGCATCAATATCGGCATGGGCATGCTCGCCGACGGGCTCAAGGCGCTGCTCGGCGCCGCGCTACCGGCGATCGCCGTGGCCGTGCTGTGCCTGTCGGTGATCCTGACCGCGCTGATCAAGCTGACCCGGCCGGGCTGGGCCCGCGACGGCGCGGCCAACGAACTGTTCGACGTCGAGCCGCTGTGGTTCGCCATGCGCGTGCTGGGTGCCGCGTTCGCGCTGATGACCTATTTCCAGGTCGGACCGGGCTTCATCATCGCCGATTTCACCGGCGGCGTGATGCTCAACGACCTGGCGCCGGTGCTGCTGACGTTCTTCTTCTTCGCCGCTCTGCTGCTGCCGTTCCTGGTCGACTTCGGTTTCATGGAGTTCATCGGCAGCCTGGTGCGCAAGCCGTTCCGGCTGATCTTCGGCCTGCCGGGGCGCAGCGCCATCGACGCCACCGCCTCGTGGATGGGCTCCGGCACGGTGGGCGTGCTGATCACCACCCAGCAGTACGAGCAGGGCTATTATAACCGCCGCGAAGCGTCGGTGATCGCCACCAACTTCTCGATCGTGTCGATCGCCTTCGCGCTGCTGGTGACCAGCTTCATCGGCATCAATCAGCTGTTCGTGCAGTTCTACCTGACCGTGGTGGTCGCCGGATTGATCGCCGCCGTCGTGGTGCCGCGCCTGCCGCCGCTGTCGCGCAAGCCGAACAGCTATTACGAGCCGGTGGGCTGCCGACTCGAGGAGGAAAATACCCGCCGGGTGGGCGTGCTGCGCTTCAGCCTCGGTCAGGCCGTGGCCGCCGAAACGGCCCCGGGTCCGCGTGCCCTGGCGCGCAGCGCGATGCTCAACGTCGCCGACATCTTCCTCGGCCTGCTGCCGCTGGTGGTGGCGATCGGTACCGTGGCGCTGATCCTCGCCGAGTTTACGCCGCTGTTCACCTGGCTCTCCTACCCGATGGTGCCGGTGCTCGAGTGGCTGCGCATTCCCGAGGCCCAGGCCGCCGCCCCGGCGACCCTGGTGGGCTTCGCCGACATGTTCCTGCCGGCGGTGCTGGCCAAGGACATCGACAGCGAGCTGACGCGCTTCGTGATCGCCTGCCTGTCGCTGACCCAGTTGATCTACATGTCCGAGATCGGCGCGCTGCTGCTCAAATCCAAGATCCCGCTCAAGCTCTGGGAACTGGTAGCGATCTTCCTGCTGCGCACGGCGATCACCCTGCCGATCATAGCCTTCATCGCGCACACCTTCGTGTTCTGAAGCAAAGCGACGGGCTACGAGCCGCGAGCCGCGAGCCAAAAATGCTAACGAAGCCCGAAGCCAAAGGATAAACAATGACCTGCGCCGAACTGCTGATCCGCTTGCTGCGCGAACGCTACGCCGTCGATACCGTGTTCGGCATTCCCGGCGTGCACACCGTCGAGCTGTATCGCGGCCTCGAGGATCAAGCGATACGCCACGTCACCCCGCGCCACGAGCAGGGCGCCGGGTTCATGGCCGACGGCTACGCCCGGACCAGCGGCAAGCCCGGCGTGTGCCTGATCATCACCGGCCCCGGGATGACCAACATCGCCACCGCGATGGGCCAGGCGCTGGCCGACTCGGTGCCCATGCTGGTGATCTCCAGCGTCAATCGCCGCGACACCCTGGGCCGCGGCCAAGGACGTCTGCACGAACTACCCTGCCAGCAACAGACGCTGGCCGGGGTGGCGCGCTTCAGTCATACCCTGCTCGATCCCGAAGCGCTGCCCGAGGTGCTGGCGCGCGCCTTCGCGGTGTTCTCCTCGGCGCGCCCGGGGCCGGTGCATATCGAGATCCCCATCGATCTGTTCGCCGCCCCCGTCGCGCCGCCCGCGCAGTGGCCCGGCGCCCGGCTGTATCGCCCGGCGCCCGACCCGGCCAGACTGGCCGAGGCCGCCGAGTGGCTGCGCGAGGCCGAGCGCCCGCTGGTGCTGCTCGGTGGCGGCTGCGTGGATACCGCGAAGAGTGCGCGACAGCTCGTCGAGCGTCTCGACGCGCCGTGCGCCACCACCATCAACGCCAAGGGCCTGCTGGGCCGCGATCACTCACTCGACCTGGGCGCCAACACGGCGCTGCCGGCGGTACGCGAGCTCGCCCGCGAGGCGGACGTAATCCTGGCCGTGGGCACCGAGCTCGGCGAGACCGACTACGACGTGGTCTTCGACGACGGCTTCGCACTGACCGGACGACTGATCCGTATCGACATCGACGCCGAGCAGCTGGTGCGCAACCAGGCCACCGCCCTGGGGCTGGTCGGCGATGCCGGCCGGGCGCTGGAATTGCTGCTCGCGCACTTCCCCACATCACTGACACGCGGCGGCGCCCAACGCAGCCGAGCCGTACGGGAAGCGTTGGCACTGGAGAGCGACCCGGCTTTCTCCACCTTCGTGCCGCTGTTCGCCACCCTGCGCGAGGCCCTGCCCGAGGCGGTGCTGGTCGGCGATTCAACCGCCCCGGTCTACGCCGCCAATCACCTGGTCTCGCAGCCCGCGCCACGGCGCTTCTTCAACGCCTCGACCGGCTACGGCACGCTCGGCTACGGCCTGCCGGCAGCGCTCGGCGCGGCGCTGGCCCGACCCGAACTGCCGGTGGTCGCGCTGGTCGGCGACGGTGGCGTGATGTTCACGCTCTCCGAGTTGGCCACCGCGGTGGAGGAGCGCCTACCGGTGGTCGTGCTCTTGTGGCACAACGCCGGCTACGAGGAGATCCGCCGTTACATGGATGCCCACGGCGTCGCCCGCCTGGGCGTCGATCTCAAGGCACCCGACTTCCAGCAACTGGCCAGCGGCTTCGGTTGCGCGGCGAGCCGCGTCGGCAGCCCACACGAATTAGCCACGGCGCTAGCCAACCGGCCAAGCGGCGCCCCCTATTTGATCGAGGTCGATGCCTGCGCCTGGCAGAATGCCCTCTGATCCGTCCCGAGGAACCTCCATGCAACAACTCGACAAGCAGTTCATCGACAACCGCTGGGTGGCCTCGCACGGCAGCCGCCGCCTGGCGGTGGTCAACCCATACACCGAGCAAACCATTGCCGAGGTGACCGCCGGCGACAGCGCCGACGTCGATGCCGCGGTTGCCGCGGCACGTCGCGCGCTGCCCGCCTGGCGGGCGCTGTCGGGTGCCGAGCGCGCGCGTTATCTGGATGGCTTCGCCGAGGTCCTGACCCGGCGCCGCGAGGAACTCGTGCATTTGTCGTCGACCAACAACGGCAAGGCGCTGGCCGAGGCGGGTATCGATCTGGACGACGCCATCGACTGCTATCGCTACTACGCAGGGCAGGCTCGCGCACTCGACGCCCGCCAGGGCCAGCCGGTGGCGCTGGAAATGGAGGGTGTCGAAGCCAGCAGCTACTTCGACCCGGTGGGCGTGGTCGGGCTGATCACGCCGTGGAACTTCCCGCTGGTGACCAGCGCCTGGAAGCTCGCCCCGGCGCTGGCCGCCGGCTGCACGGTGGTCTTCAAACCCTCGGAAGTCACCCCGCTGCCCGAGCAGGCACTGGCCGAGATCGCCGAGGAGATCGCTCTGCCCGCCGGGGTGTTCAACCTGGTCCACGGCGACGGCGAGGGCGTGGGTGCGCCGCTCAGCGCCCATCGCGGCATCGACAAGATTTCCTTCACCGGCAGCAACCGGGTCGGCGAGGCGGTGATGCGCGCCGTCGCCGAGGGCAGCCGCGGCATCTCGCTGGAGCTCGGCGGCAAGTCGCCGATCCTGGTGATGGACGACGCCGACATCGGCGAGGCCGCCGACTACGTGATGGCCGGGCTGTATTTCAACGCCGGCCAGATCTGCTCGGCGACCTCGCGGCTGCTGGTTCACGAGGCGCTCGCCGAGCCGCTCTATCAGGCGCTGGCCGAGCGTATCGACGCGCTGGTGCTCGACGACCCGCTGGACGACGCGACGACCCAGGGGCCCATGGCCAGCGCCCGCCAGCGCGACGCGGTGCGCAATTACCTGGCGATCGCCGCCGAAGAGGGCCTGAACGCGGTGCGCGACGCCAGCCACCGTCGCTTGCCGGAACAGGGCTATTTCATCGCTCCGACGCTGTATCGCGACGTGCCCGTCGACAGCCGGCTGTGGCGCGAGGAGATCTTCGGCCCGGTGCTCTGCGCGCGCAGCACCGCCAGCGAAGCCGAGGCCATCGAACTGGCCAACGACAGCGAGTTCGGCCTGGCCGCCACGGTCATCAGCGGCGACGCCGAGCGCGCCCGGCGCATCGGCCGGCAATTGCAGGCCGGCAGCGTGTGGTTCAACAGCGAACAGCTGATACCGCCGCAGGCCGCCTGGGGTGGCTACAAGCGCAGCGGTATCGGCCGCGAGCTGGGCCCCTGGGGGCTGGCCAGCTATCAGGAGGTCAAGCACTTGATCGGGCCGGCCGGGAGCGGACCTGCGGACCAATCGCCGGGCGAACCGTCGGGACCGTCCATCAGAGGGTGGCGATGATCGGTAAGGATCATGAGATGCAGCCAAGCAGACAAACTGTTTCTCCGTTTCTTATCAATATTAATTATCTCTTGCAAATGCTAAACTTTATCAATAAGGTTTGCATGTTTGCCGATACAACACGACTTCATCGGCACGCCTTCAAGCGAACAGTTCAAGCTTTGAATCTGAGCAAGGGAAACTCCTCATGCCACACCATAAGAAATACCGTACGCCCTGGATGCTGCTTCCCGCCGTCCTCTGCACGACTCTGCCTACGGTCACGTTGGCACAGACCGCCGCCTCTTCCGGCGGAAACCAGGCCGCCGACAACGAACTGTCACCGCTGGTCGTGACTGCCACCCGCAACAAGAGCCTTGTTGGTGAGACGCCCCAGAAGGTGATCATCATCACCCGCGAGCAGATCGAGCAGCAGCTAGCCATCACCAATGATCCCAGCCAGGTGCTCAGCAACCTGATTCCCTCCTACTCGCCCAGTCGCCAGAAGCTCAATAACAGCGGCGAGACCTTCCGTGGCCGCTCGGCGCTGTTCATGGTCGACGGCGTGCCCCAGTCCAACCCGCTGCGCGACGGCGGCCGCGACAGCTACACCATCGACCTCTCCATGGTCGAGCGCATCGAGGTCATATACGGTGCCAGCGCCGAGCAAGGCCTGGGCGCCACCGGCGGCATCATCAACTACGTGACCAAGCGCCCCGACGGTGCCGGAGTGCGCCAGCAGGCCGGCATCAGCCTGACCAGCGACGACGACTTCAAGTCGGAGGGTTTCGGCCACAAGCTGAACTATCGCCTCAGCGGCCAGACCGCCGACTGGGACTACCTGGTGGCCGCCAGCCGCCAGGAACGCGGCGTCTTCTACGATGGCAACGACGAGACCATCGGCATGGCCTACCATGGCGAGATCCAGAATTCGGAGAGCTATGATCTGCTGGCCAAGGCGGGCTACTGGATCGACGACAACCAGAACATTGAGGCGTCGATCAACCAGTTCGAGCTGGAGGAAGACGGCGACTACGTGCCGGTGCCCGGCGATCGCGACACCGGCATCGCGGCCACCGCGCGCAAGGGCGATCCAGACGGCGACCCCGCCTACAACGAGG
Organism: Halomonas zincidurans B6; assembly: GCF_000731955.1. NCBI lineage: Bacteria > Pseudomonadati > Pseudomonadota > Gammaproteobacteria > Oceanospirillales > Halomonadaceae > Modicisalibacter > Modicisalibacter zincidurans. The sequence goes on from NZ_JNCK01000001.1 coordinate 2,440,447, forward strand.
TCACCTCTGCCCGGCTGTCATACTCCCATGCCGACTGGTACGGCAACAGCGTCGACGCTCAGCTCTATACCCAGCGCTTTCGCGCCCAGTTTGGCGCCACCGGCCTCGGCTCCTTCCCCTACCAGGACGACGCGGGCAATACCCTCTATGATCAGACTCGCAACGAGTCCGACAAGGTCGGCGCCAAGTTCACGCTGTCCCGGGACGGCCTGCTCAACGACCGTCTGACCCTGACCACCGGCCTCGACCTGTTGCAGGACGAGACCCAGCAGGTACTGGTGAAGACCGGCCGCAACTACGTACCCGAGACCCAGTTCCGCAACATGGCCGCCTTCCTGCAGGGCGATGTCGACCTGACCGAGGCACTGAGCCTGCATGCCGGCGTTCGCCAGGAGTATGCCAAGCTCAACGTGAATGACTACTCGACCGTGGACAGGAGCACGAGCGTCGAGAACGACCTGGTCTCGGTGGACGGCGGCAATCCCGACTTCGACGAGACGCTGTTCAATGCCGGCATCGTCTACCAGGCCACCGACTGGGCCCAGCTCTACGCCAACTACTCCGAAGGCTTCGGCATGCCCGACGTGGGCCGGGTGCTACGCGGCGTCAGGACCCCCGGACAGGACGTTGACTCTCTGATCGACCTGTCCCCCATCGTCACCGACAACCGAGAGATCGGCGCCCGCTTCGACTGGGACCGCTACGGCCTCGAGCTGAGCTACTACGAGTCGAATTCCGACCTCGGCCAGCGCATCAAGCCCGATGCCCAGGGCAACTACCGGGTCCAGCGCGAGAAGACCGAGATAAAGGGCTTCGAGGTCACCGGTGATGCCCAAGTGAGCGATGCTCACCAGCTGCGGCTCACCTACACCCACGCCGAGGGCGAGTCCGATCAGGATGGTGACGGCGAGGTCGACACCAAACTGACGGGGCGTGACATCGCTCCGGACACCTTGAAGCTCGGCTGGAGCGCGGCCTGGACCGATAAGCTGTCCACCCACCTGCAGTACAGCCGCTACTTCAACCGCAGCTTCGGCGATCCGGACCTCGAGTTCGACGGCTACGGCCTGGTCGATGCCTCCCTGGCCTACCAGCTGCCCGTGGGACGCGCCAGCCTGGGCATCGAAAACCTCACCGACGAGGACTACTTCACCTACTACTCACAATCGTTCCCCCAGTCGCCCGTTCTGGAAGACGACCTTTACTTCAAGGGACGCGGCCGCACACTGACACTGGGTTACCAACTGGACTTCTGACGGGAAGGCCGTTCTTTGACTAACACGCTGCTTGGCGGCGCCGCTCGGGCGCCGCTTTTTTGGTTCATCGCATTTTGCCGGCAAACGCGGCACGGGTCACCGAGAAGAAGTTTGCACTCTGTTATCACTCTCGCAAGCCTGTAACCACCTCGGATCCAACGTTGCTCTGACTCATCTGCAATTGATAACGCTTTGCATTAACCTTTGCCTCATGTCATCATTCTGCCCCTGTGACGCATTTCGCAGTGGCGTTCTACCCGCCGAACGCCTTCTGTATCCCACCGAGTGAGTGTCCATGCCGAATGCCTCCGCGCCTGGCGGAAAGGTGCTGATCAGTGTGCTGCTGGGTACCTTTACCGTCAGCCTCAACAACAGCGCCCTGAACCTTGCGGTGGCCGAACTGATGGCCATCTTCGATGCCAGCGCCACGGAGGTCAGCTGGGTGGTGACACTGTTCATGATCACCATGGGCATGACCATGCCACTGACCGGTTACCTGGCCGACCGCTTTGGCCGCAAGCGAATCTATCTGCTGGGCCTGTGGGGGTTTCTGGCGGGCTCAGCGCTCGGCGCCATGGCCCAGAGCCTGGCCGGCATCATCCTCGCGCGTGGGCTGCAGGGCGTGGCGGCGGGACTGATGATTCCCCTGTCGCTGTCGCTGATCTTCTCCGCCTATCCCGGCGACCGGCGAGGCCATGCCAGCGGCATCTGGGGCTTCGCCGTGATGATCGCACCGGCCATTGGCCCGAGCGTCGGTGGGCTACTGCTCGAAGTCAGTCACTGGCGGGCGCTGTTTGTGATGAACATGCCGTTTGCGCTACTGGGGCTGCTGTGTGGCTATCGCTATCTCTCGGCAGACCCCGCCAATCAGCGGCGCCAGTTCGACCTGCCCGGCTTTGCGTTGATCACCCTGGGCATGGGCGCGGTGTTGTTTTCTCTCAGCCGGGTGGAAACGCTGACGGATATCCTGCGCTTTCAGGCCTCGTTCCCACTCGCGGGCGGCCTGCTGGCGCTTGTGATCTTCGTGCGCGTCGAGCAACGTGTCCGGTCGCCCTTGCTCGACCTGTCGCTGTTTTCCCATCCGCGGTATCGCCTCAGCGTCATCCTGACCTGCCTGCAGTCGATCATCCTGTTCGGCTGCATCCTGCTGGTACCGCTGTGGATGCAGAATGCGTTAGGATTCAGCCCGTTGACCACCGGGCTTACGTTCCTGGCCACCGCACTGGCCGCCGCCTACTGCTCACCCGTGGCGGGACGCCTGATCGACCGCTATCCGCCGCAGTGGTGCATCGGCGCTGGCCTGGTGATCACCATGGCCAGCCTGCTGGGCCTCGCCACCCTGACGGAGGCCACGCCGGTGTGGATGATCGGGGCCTGGATGGGCCTGCGCGGCCTCGGCCTCGGCTGCGCCTATCTGCCCTCGACCACCGTCGGCATGCGGGACCTTCCCGAGCCGCACGTCGCTCAGGCTTCGGCCATGAACAACATGGCGCGCCGGCTGGTCTCGTCGCTCGGCATCGTCGCGCTCTCTATTTACTACGACACGGCCATGCAGGCCGCCCTACGACAGGGGATGTCCTACACCGAGGCGAGCGCCGGCGCCCTCCATCCCGCCTTCCTGGCGCTGGCGGTGATCGCCGTGCTCTGCCTGCCGCTGGCCTGGCGGCTCGGGCGGACCGTGACTGCGCCGCCCGAGCCTGCCCTGACTACCGCACCGCCCAGGAGACTGGAATAATGAAGCCACGCCCCCGACCCCGGCGCCGCTGGCTGGCGGTGCTGCTGGCATCCCTCATGCCATGGGCCACCGCCCTCGCCACGGACGACACCGGCGATGCCATTACCGTCGCTAATGCGTTCGGCGCCACCCGCATTCCCGCCACCCCCCAGCGCATCGTCACCCTCTACCAAGGGGCGACGGATAGCGCGGTGGCGCTCGGCATCACACCGGTTGGCGTGGTCGACTCCTGGCTGGAAAAGCCCATGTATCGCTACCTACGTGGGGCGCTCGACGGCGTCGAGCACGTCGGTCTGGAGACCCAACCCAACCTGGAGAAGGTGGCCTGGCTGGACCCGGACCTGATCGTGGCCACACGCTTTCGCCACGAGCGGGTCCGGCCGCTGCTGGAGAAGATCGCGCCGACGGTCGCGACCGGCAGCGTCTTCAACTTCAAGGCCACCCTGAGACTGATCGCCGAGGCCACGGGTCGCGAGGCCCGCGGCCGCGAACTGTTGCGGGCCTGGGACGCGCGGGTGGCGGACTTTCGCCGGCGGATCAAAGACAAGCTGGGCGATGCCTGGCCGCAGAAGGCCGCCGTGGTGCGCTTCAAGAGCGACTATGTCCGTATCTACTCCACGGGCTTCGCCGGCTCGATCCTCGATGAGCTGGGCTTCGAGCAGCCGGACACCCTGCTCGACCAGGGCTGGGGCATGACGCTGACCAGCGAGGAGAACATCCCGGTCCTCAATGCCGATGTGATCTTCGTGCTGCTGGAGCCCAACGACCCCGCCATCGCGCGGAACTACCGGCACTGGACCTCCCATCCCCTCTGGCAGCGGCTGGATGCCGTGCGCAACGAGCGCGTCTACGAGGTGGATGCGGTGAACTGGCTCATGGGCGGCGGCATCCTGGCCGCCAATGCCATGCTGGACGACCTTTACCGCTATTACGGGCTGGATACCCCCCGGCCCGCAATGCCCGCCTCCGCTTGCACCGCGGGCAGCGCCGCGCCACCCGACGCCCGGGACGCGGAGTCCGCCACATGCTGAATGGCCGCGTTTCCCGGGCCGCGGGGTTGCTGCTGGGCCTGGTGCTGGTCGCCGCGGCCTTCGCGGCGAGCGTCATGCTGGGCACCACCGAGATCGCCCCCTCGACCTTCGCCCAGGCGCTGCTGCATTACGATCCCTCCCGGGTCGCGCATATCATCATTGTCACGGAGCGCCTGCCGCGGGCGGTGATCGCCGCTCTCGTCGGGGCGAGCCTGGCCATCGCCGGTGCCCTGATGCAGACCATGACCCGCAATCCCCTCGCCTCGCCGAGCCTGCTCGGCATCAACGCGGGGGCCATGTTCTTCGTGGTGATTGCGGTCTCGCTGCTGCCCCTCCACGCACCGGCCGAGTATGTCTGGGCGTCGCTGCTGGGCGCCCTGGTCGCGGCCGGCCTGGTGGTCGCGCTGAGTCGCGGTCGCCAGGGGGAGCTGTCGTCGCTGCGAGTCGTGCTGGCGGGCGTGGCCATCACCGCCATGTTCGTCTCGTTCAGCCAGGGCCTGCTGATCATCGACCGGCAGAGCTTCGAGAGCGTGCTGTACTGGCTGGCCGGCTCGGTGTCGGGACGGGAGCTGTCGCTGGTGACGCCGCTGTTGCCGCTGTTCGGCGCCGCCCTGCTGCTGTGTATCCTGCTCGTCCGGCATGCCAATGCCCTGCTGCTGGGCGATGACATGGTCAAGGGGCTGGGCATGCGCGCCGGCACCATCAAGCTGCTGCTGGGCCTGGCGGTGATCCTGCTCGCCGGCAGCTCGGTCGCGCTGGCCGGCATGATCGGCTTCGTCGGCCTCATCGTGCCGCACATGGCACGGGGAATCTTTGGCGTCGACCACCGCTGGCTGCTGCCGGCCTGTGCCCTGCTGGGCGCGAGCCTGTTGCTGCTGGCCGATGTGGCCTCGCGCTTTTTGATGGCCCCTCAGGACGTACCGGTAGGCGTGATGACCGCGCTGATCGGCACGCCCTTCTTCATCTATCTGGCACGCAGGAAACAGGCCTGACCATGACACGCTCCACTTCCCAGACACACCCGGGCGACGCCACCGCCGATGCCGGCCGGGCCCGCTATCTGTGCACCACGGCCTTGCTCGGCCTGTTGCTGCTGGCCAGCATGGGCCTGTCGCTCATCCTCGGCAGTTTTCCCACCTCGTTTGGCCAGGTGTGGCACGCGCTGGCCGCCCCCCCGAACAGCGACATCGCCGTCATCGTCTGGGAGCTGCGCTTGCCGCGCATCGTGCTGGCCGCGCTGGTGGGAGCGGCTCTGGCCGTGGCCGGCGCCATCCTGCAGGGCATCGTGCGCAACCCGCTGGCCTCGCCGGATGTGATCGGCATCACCAGCGGCGCCGCCATGGCCGCCGTGATTTTCCTGGCGCTGTTCAGCACCCGCCTGAGCATTCATTGGTTGCCGGCCTCCGCGCTCGCCGGCGCGCTGCTTTCCGCCATGCTGGTTTTCTGCCTGGCCTGGAAGCATGGCATCACGCCCTCGCGCATGGTGCTGGTCGGCATCGGGCTCTCCGCCGCGATGGGCGCGGTGACGACCCTGCTGATCGTGATCAGCGACGATGCCGCCGCCATGATCGCCTACGTGTGGCTGACCGGCAGCCTCTACGCCGCCCAGTGGCAGGACGTGCTCGGCCTGTTGCCCTGGCTGCTGGTTACGGTTCCCCTGTGCCTGACCCGGGCGCGGCACATGGATGCCCTGGCGCTGGGGGATCACGTGGCCCAGGGGCTCGGCGTCCAGGTGTTGCACAGCCGACTAGTGTTGATGGCCTGCAGCGTGGCCTTGGCGGGCGCCGCCGTGGCCTTTGCCGGGGGGCTCAGCTTCGTGGGCCTGATCGCGCCGCATATCGCCGCTCGCCTGGTGGGCCGCGGCTTCGCCCGGCTGGTCCCCGCCGCGGCCCTGATCGGCGGCCTGGTCGTGCTCTACGCCGATCTCCTCGGCCGGGTGGCGTTCCAGCCCAAGGACTTGCCCGCCGGCATCTTCGTCTCGGGAGTGGGCGCGCCCTTTTTCGTCTATCTGCTGCATCGCACCCGCGATCGCCGCTATTGAAGCGGCCCGACCGACATCACTCACCCCGCATCACTCACTCCATGGCAGACCAGGGAAAGCCCATGTTCCATATCGCCCCTCGCCAGGACACCGTCACAGCGCAGCAGCGGCAACGCTATCGATCTCTTGCCACCTCCACCCTGGGGCATTTCACAGACTTCGGCGCCATCACCTCTCTAACGCCGATCCAGCGTCCCGTGCGGCTGCTCGGCCCGGCCCTGACGGTCAGGATTCCCCATGTCAACGGCAGCATCATCCGCGAGGCACTGAAGATGGCCTGTCCGGGCGACGTGCTGGTGATCGATGTGTCCGGCGACCAGCGTCGCGCCTGCTGGGGTGAGTTTCGCGCCTACGCGGCTCTGCGCAAGCAACTCGCCGGCGTTATCACCAACGGCGCCATCACCGACTGGGACGCCCTCTCCCGGCTGAACCTGCCCACCTACGCCCGGACGATCAGTCCCCTGACCACCCGAGCGCTGGACCTGGAAGGTGAGATCAATACCCCGATCGCCATCGACGGCGTCACGATCAATTCGGGCGACCTGGTGGTAGGCGACGACGACGGGCTCTTTATCATCCCACCGCATCGTGCCGACGCCCTGGCAGAGGCCGCCGAGGCCAAGCAGGCTCAGGAGGCGGAAAAGCGCAGCGCGCTCGCGGCCGAGTTCCCCGACTGGTTCCGCTAACAACGCCGCCTAAATGAAAACATCGCCCGACGACCTGTCGGGCGATGTTCACCTCAGGCTTCGGTCAGTGTCTCGGCGACCCTTTCATCGGCTTGCCGCCGTACCCGAACGAAGGGGTTGCAAGTCGCGCTGATGCCGAAGGGCATGCTGCCCGGCCCGCCCGCACGCTCGATGATCGGCGCGATGAGCCGCTTGTAGGGCCACTGCTCGCGCTCGAAGAGCTGCTCCTTGAGCATCCCGCGATCGCGACCGTCGAAGGGGATCGCGTCGATCCGGGCCTCTAGGCGGGCGGCCATCTCCCGCCAAAGATCATGGCGCGACAGCGAGTAGTGATCCGCCAAGGTGTCGATGATCGCCCGCAGATTGACCTGTATCGCCAGGGTCTGCAGCCAGAACAGCAGGGCCTCGAGACTGTCGTGATAGAGGGTATTGGCGTGGCCGGGCTTGATGCAGTAGCAAGGGTCCTGCATGCCGTGCTGCTCGAGGCGCGCGACACTGATCCTCAGAGAATCATGATCGCGCAGCAGCAGCCCGTGGCACCGCCCTTCCTTGAAGATAAGCACGGCATTCTGGCCATGCACTTCCGCCAGCATGCCGAGCCGCAACATGCGCAGGTTGATGTCGAAGAAACTGTCGCACAACTCGCCGAACAGCGCCTGCACCGAAGCGGGGCTGGCCGGCATGCCGCGCTGTGCCAGCCAGTCGTCGAATACGTGATGCTCGCCCCCCGGCAGCGGTGTTCCCAGCGTGGCCATGGGCACCAGACGCACGCCCGGGTCGTCCAGCAGTGCACTGGGATAGCTGCGCACCATGGCGGACAGATGCCGCGGCGCCTCGTCGAACAGCGTCGCCCCCTTCGGCATGTAGGCCCACCACTTGCCTTCGTCACACAGGTAGAGCGCTTCGGCAAGCCGGGCATCCTTCTCCTTGGCCTGATGCAGCAGGCGGGCGCTGAGATCGCCATTGAACATCTTGACCGCCGGCAGGTAGCGCGAGGTGCCGAGCGAATGGATGGCCATCGGCAGTTTCAGAAAGTGCGGGCTCGCCGTGGTCGGAGCCAGCGAGCGCAGCGACGAGGTCGCCAGCCAAGGCTCCGTGACCGTCACCAGCGAGACGCAGTCTCCCGCCGCAAAGGCCGCTTGCAGCCAATGGGGAAGCGCATGCTCGTGCTGCCAGGGGTGCACGGGAATGGCGACGTGGCTCCGGGCCAGGCCGCGCGACGTCAGCTCATCCTCCAGGGCTCGGCGAGTCTCGTCACCGGCGAGCCACTGCACCGCCACGGGGCAATCCTTGCCGACGCCGGCGCCGGTCATCACCTGGTCGCGGGCCATCGCAACCCAGCGCAGCCGGATGGGGGCGTTGAACTCGGCCATGTAGGCGCGATACTCAGCCTCGCTGAGCCCTTGCTTGGCCTTAGCCGTGGGATGATAGGGCCGGTCGAGCAAGGACGCCCACTGCTCCATGATCGCGAAGTGCTCGGCAGTGTCGCGCCCCGGCAGGTCGCGCGTCTCCACTCGGTGCCCCATGGAACTGGCGGCCTGCCAGAGGCTGTCGGCAAGCGCTTTGAGGAACACTTGCTGTCCCTGCTCCAGGGCCTGCTCGTCGCTATCCGTCACGGCAGCGAAGATCCGGCACATGAAGGCGACGGGGTCGAGTGACGCCCACTCCCCGCGCTGGTGATGCCTCACGATCACCGGAGTTTGAGACACCTTTTCCCACGCCTGGGTGATGCCGGGCTGCAGCAGCATGACGATGCTGTGTTGCGGGTCCTGCCACCAGTGCCAGAAGCGCTGCGAAGGGTTGCCGCAGTGGGCCTCCTGGAACACCGGCAGTCGGGTGAGCCAGTCGTCGGCCTCGGTGGCAACCAGCCAGGCCGCGTCAAGGTCATCCAGCAGGCCCTCGACCAGCAGACCGTCCACCAGTGACTGTAGGATCTGCGCCTCGGCATGGCGCTGGGCATCAAGGGTTTTCATGGTCGTGCACTCCATCGAAGTGTCGGGAATAGCGGTGTCGGTACGGTCGGGCGAGGCGTCATCGCTCGATCGATGAGAAGGAAAGGAAACATTAGCCATCGGTGACCTCATGAGCGGGTGGCCTCGCTCTCTCGCGGCGCCTGTGACTCGCCGTCTACCGGCGCCCGGGCCCCGCTCTCTACCGGCGCCCTGGCCTCGCCGAGCGCCCGCTGCAGGGCGCGAAAGGCGATGCCCCGCTCATCGCCCAGTATGAAGGCGCTGACGCCACGCGCCTGCCACCCGGCCTTGGCCTCCGCGTGACGCAGAAAGGCGCAATAGGGAATGCGATGCTCGCTCGCCGCACGCTGAACCGCCTCCAAAGCCTGGACGACGTCGGGATGGCCGGTCTGCCAGGTCACGCCCAGGGACTGGGACAGATCCGCCGCTCCCTCCAGCACCATGTCGAGGCCTGGCACCGCGCAGATCGCCTCGATCTGCGCCACACCTTGGCGGCTCTCGATCATGGCGACCACCATGATCTCCCGGTTGGCCTGGACGACGTAGTCTGCCAGGGAGTCCTTGCCGAAGGCGCCGGGCCGCCCGGCATTGAGGCTGCGCTCGCCCTCCGGCGCGTACTTGCAGGCGGCCACGGCACGTTCGAGGGTCTCGGCGTCCTCCACGTTGGGCAGCACGATCCCCTGGGCGCCGCCGTCGAGCAGGCGCAGCAGGGTCTTGGGGTCGGCGTCCGCCACCCGTACCAGGGGCGTCAGTTGGTAGCTCTCGGCGGTGCGGATCATGTGCTCGACGGTTTCCGGGTTGATCAGCACGTGCTCGGTGTCGATCACCACGAAGTCGAAGCCCGCCTCGGCGATCAGCTCGATGGAGGCGGCCGTGGGCAGGGAAGCCATGATCCCGTGGACCTTCCTGCCTTCGGTCAGCGCCCGCTTCAGTCGGTTGGTCCTCAGCATGACGCCTCCTCGCCCGGCGCGAAGGGGGCCAGCGGATTGGGGACGTGCTTGACCTGGGGGTCGCCGTCGCCGAACAGGCGACGGCGGGCCAGGGCTTCCACCTCCCAGCGGGGCGCGAAGACGTCGAAGCATCGGTAGCGATCGCCGTGCTGCGGATGGGCGCGCTGGTAGGCCTTGATCGCCTCCGCCGTCATGGCCCAGAACAGCGACTCGTCCAGGCCGAAATGCCGGTGTAGGAAAATCGCCATCTCCGCCAAGGCGATGAAGAAGAAGGCATCGCAGGAGTAGTCGCGGACCGCTTCCGGGTCATCGGTGACGATGAAGGAGTTGCGGTTGAGGGCGGCATGACGCTCGGGCACGGGCTCCAGAGCCGGGGCCAGCTCGGGGCGTGCCAGATGCGCCGTGCTGAAGCGCACGCCGTCATGGAAATCCTTCAATGCCACCCTGAGCGGCCAGCCATCGCGATGGATGACCACGATGTTCTGGCCATGGGATTCCATTCCCACGCCCTCGGCGAACAGCAGGTGAATGATCGGCAGGGTGGCGACATGCACGAGCTGCCGGGTCCAGGCTTCCAGCCCGTGGCGCTCCACCCAAGGCGCGATGAAGGGGACGCCAGGCGCCCCCTCGGCGTCTCGGGTGAATTGGCTCAGCCCATTGAAGGGCACGGCCCGCTCGCCGTCCTCCAGAAACTCGCCGACGTTCTGGCGCCAGATGGCGCCGACCTTGCCGTACACGTCGTTGTAACGGGTATCAGGAAAGGCCCGCTCGTCCAGCGCCACGCCGGCCACCTCGCCGAGAATCACGAACCCCGCGGCCCTGGCGGTGGCGTCGGTGTCGATGAGCCGCTGCAGCCACTGGGTGATGATCGGCCCGTTGGTGACGGTGTGGCGCGCCAGGATGCGCGTGCTGGACGTATTGGTGATGCTCATCGCCAGCTTGAGATACGGCTGGTACGTGTCTCGCGGGGCCAGGGTACGAATCGACTGCTGCGCGGTATAGGTCGTCTCACCCTCGCCCAGCAGGGCGATCTCACCGCTGGCAAGCTCCGGGTATAGCACCGCAACCAGCGCGTTTTCCCACTGCCAGGGATGCACCGGCATCAGCACGACGTCGTCCCGCGCCAGTTGGCGCTGCGCGAGGTAGTCGTCCAGGCTCGCCAGCACGCGCGGTCCGACGTCCTTCGCGATCCGCTCGGCAAGCGCCACGCCGCTGATGGCTCCTTGATGCGCCAGGCGCGTCGGCACGGCCAGCCACCCTACCCGCAGCGGTTGGGCGAACTCCGGCCCATAACGCTGATTGTCCCTTAGGGAGAAGCCGAGTCGTGACTTGTAGCAGGGGTGGTAGCTGTGCGCATCGGTGAAATACTGCTCCAGGGCATCGGCATCCAGCGTCTGCGGTGTCTCGTTATAGGGCACCGGCCAGGCGGATGACTGCACGTCCTTGATCAGGGTCTGTGTCAGTTCATTGACAAAACCGGGCTGGATCGCCACAGCGCCCAGCGCCGCCTCGAGATCCTCTATGAACCGCTGCAGGCTTACCGACTCCGGCGAGCCCGCCGGGCCCTCGACCACCAGGGTGGCATGCGCGAGGCGGATCAGTTGAAAGCTGTGGCACTGCCAGCCGCTCACCCGATAGCGACGCTTGCCCAGCGTCAGGGTGAATAGCATGGTACCGGCGATATCGGCCTCCGGCTCGGCGACGACCTCATAAGGAAGCACGTCCTCGTAGAGCAGGGTCTGCAGCAGCTGGCCGACGACGCGCTGCTCGATACGGGTGTGATGCCGCCAGTGCGCCAGGGAAGCGAACGGCGTGGAAATGGATATCGGAGCGTCGGGATCCCCCTCGATTGCCGCGACCGGCGGCAGAACACGTTCCTGTGATGACATGATGTACCTTCAAACTTGGAAAATGGATCGGCGAAGCGCCTCGGTCAGAACATCGGCTCAGCCCACCGACTCGGCGTGCCGCTGGCCTCGCGTCTCGAGCTCGCGGCTCTCGCGGCAGTTGCGAGAGCCGCGGACGAAGATCTGCTCGGGACGCGGGTGGCACAGGAAGTCCGCGTGAGAGATGTTGTAGCCATAGGCACCGGCCAACGGCAGCACCAACAGGTCGCCCACCGCCACCCCCTGCAGCTCCTGGCGGCGGCTCAGCACGTCCTTGGGGGTACAGAGCTGACCCACCACGGTCCAGGACTGACGCTCGCCCTCGCTCGCCCGCTCGGGGTCGCGGGGCAGGTGAATGACCGGGTGATCGTGCCCCTGGGCCGCGGGCAGACGGAAATGGTGGGTGCCGCCTCGACAGACGAGGAAGCCCTCCCCATGGCTGACCTTGGTATCGAGCACCTCGATCACGTAATAGCCGCAGAAGGCCGAGAGGAAACGGCCGATCTCGAAGCGCACCAGCGGTGGTTCGTGCATGGCCTCAAGACGCTCTCCCAGGGCCTGACACAGGCCAGGCCAGTCGAACTGCTCGGATGGTTGGAGATAGTTCACACCGATACCGCCGCCCACGTTGAGCTGTGTGACCCGCTCGGGATGGCGCGTCAACGCTCGCCACCGGGGCCAGCGCTCCAGATAGGACGCCAGCAGCCGCTGGTGTCGCTGCTCGCAGGTCTGGTGCGACATGGCGTGAATATGAAAGCCGACCAGGGTCAGGTTCGAGGCGTCATCCACCGCTCGCACAGCGTCAGCCAGTTGCGCCTCATCGATGCCGAACGGCGTGGCGGTGCCGGCCATTCTCAGGCGGCTGGAGATATCCGCGGGCAGCGCAGGATTGATGCGCAGCAGCACGGCCTGCAGGTGATCCAGCGACGCTGCGATCGTCTGCAAGCGGGCGATTTCGCCAAGGCTTTCGACATGAAAGGCCTCGACACCTCGCGTCATGGCCTCACGCATGTCGGAATCCAGCTTGCCCGGTCCGGAGAGCACCCAGGGGCGCGGCGTCGAACAGGCGCAGGCCCGCGCGATTTCGCCGCCGGACGACAGCTCCAGCCCATCCACGACGGGCGCCAGCGTATCGATGATGGCCGCCTCGCTGTTGGCCTTGATCGCATAGTAGAGCTCGACGCCGGTTGGCAATGCCGCCTGCATGGCGCGGCCGTGCGCGGCGAGCGCCGGCAGGTCATAGAAGAATGCCGCCATGGGCTCGCGACACGCCCGGCGATGCGAGGCAATGGCGGCGAGGATGTGGTCGGGAATCATGTGCTCGGAAATCGAGAGACGCTCAGCCATAGGCCACCTCCCTGCCCATGGCCTGGGTGACGCGCCAGGGGTTGGGCAACGACACGTACTGCGCCTGCCGGTCCGCCTGGGCCATCAGCCGTAGCTTGAAGTTGGTCTTGCAGGGTAGGTCGCCTCCCGCCAACAGCGCATCCAGCTCGGGGGCCGACGTGCCCAGGTTCTGTCGCACGCGACGCAGCTCGTCCAGGGTGTCCTGCCACAGCGCATCGCCAAGGGCCGGGCGCTGCCAGCTCAGCGCCAGGATCGCCTCGGCGACATGATTGACGAGCAGGCAATAGGCGATACGGTTCCAGCCCCGCTCACGGCGGTAGGTCATCGACTCCTTGACGCGGGGGTGCAGTGACTCCCCGGCGAGCCAGTCCACGCCCTTGTCGCTGGTCAGCTTGACCCCTTCGAAGTCACGCAGCAGCATCTGCCGGGGCATGCCGTCGTCATGGATCAGCACGCAATTCTGCAAATGGGGCTCCATGACGATGCCGTGGCGGAAGAACAGCCCCATGACCGGCGCCACCAGCGTACCCAGGTAGGCCTGGAACCACTGCCGGACGCGGCCTTCCGACGGCAGGGTGTCGCCTCCACCGGCAAGCGACGCCCTGTCGAGGAAGGACAGCACCATGGGCGCCAGCTGGGCATCTCGCGCAAACAGCGTCGCGCTGAGCAGGCAGCGCTCGGACGAGAAGCGCTCGCAGAAATTTTCCCGCAGGATCATGCCGGTCTGCTCCCGGAACCAACGCCTGTCGGCATCAATGCCCGCGGCCGGTGCCCAGTGCACCGTGGCTGGTTCCTGTGCCACACACAGCCCTTCCAGGGCCGCATCCTGCTGTTGGTCGAGCCGATGCATAATGCGGTCGATGACCAGCGTACTCTCCAGCTCGTACCAGGCGTTCTTACGCACACAGTTGGTGATGCGCACATTGAGCGATCCCTTGAGGAACCAGGGATGTCCCTCGATGTACCAGGTGCGCATGGACACGGTGGGCGCGGCGCGCCAGCCGCTCTGTCCGAGATCGCCGATGACGCCGTCCCCGATCAACGCCGCCACCCGGGCATCCTGGCGGAAAAGATCGGCTTGCACCGGATGCATGCTGAGCACGACACGATCGCCATCCTCGGCACGGCTCTGGTCCGCCACATGCGGCAGCACGTCCAGGGCACTCAAGCGATTGGCCTGAACACTCAGCCCGGCCACGGGAAAGGAGAATTGGTGCAGGGCCGTGGTGGCGCAGAATTCCGGCGCGTAGGCAGGCTTGTCCTGCAGCAGATGGGGCGGCCACTGCCTGGCCTTGGGCGTGGGATGATTGGGGTGGCCGAACCACAGCCCCTGCTCACTGCGGCGATAATCCGCCAGCGGATGCAGCCTCGGTTGTTCGACGGCGTGGGCGACGATCGTCGTCATGACGTCCTGGCTCTGCACGACCTGATCGCATAACTCTTGATTGAGCCTACCGTCATGCCACTGACAGTGTTCCAGCAGCGCGGAGACCAATTCCGCTATCCCGGGGACGTGCCAGCTTGGGGCTCCCGCCTCCCGAATGTAGGCATCGGAGAGGTAGAAGTGGCTGCCGATGACCGAGCGCCGGTCCACCATCACGAACAGCGAAAGCGATGCCGACCATTCGATCTCAAGTGGCGTGCCATGCAGCTGCTCCGGCAGGCCTTCCCGCTGGGCTGGCCATCGATAGGACAGCGTGTCATGGGGTATTGCCACTTCCTTGATGATGCAATTCAGCAATGCATGCGTCGATGCATGTCGGCTCGTCTCGCCGGGTAAACGAGAGAAACGGGCGTAGCTCATATGGCCTCCGCAAGAATGCGTCCTTTTAAAGACTCACCTGCCCGGTAGCCGGCCGTGCCGTCGACGAAAGCCCCTGTCCTCGTCGGTGGCTTTTCCGCCGTCGGCTTCTGGCGCCCATTGGCCTGTGAATCCGCGTCACCCTGACTAATCACGTTGCGAAGCTGTAATTGGCTGTTGTGCTGGGTCGATGACAAAAGTCATTATGCAAATGCGAATCATTATTCTAATCATTAATAAAAAACCTGTCCATGTTCACCGAGCAATCCGTTCGCCATGGCCTGACACCCCATGGTTCTGAATAGGCCAGATAGAGGACGTTTAGACGTTGAAAATGAGAATTTTTTGGCTTACGGTTCTTCGGGCCTAGGAACCTGACCAACGAGCCAACTCAAATGCCCTCGACACCTGCCAAGCCGCCGCGACTGACGGGCGAAGCCCTGCGTGCCGGGTATGCATCCCGACACGTACTCGACGGCGTCGACCTGGCGGTGGCCGAGGGCAAGCTGACGGTGCTGCTCGGCCCGAACGGTAGCGGGAAGTCGACGCTGCTGAAGACGCTGGCGCGCACGCTGACGCCCAGTGCCGGACGTGTCTGTCTCGATGGCAAGGATATCCACCGCCGCAATACCCGCGAGGTGGCACAGCGCCTGGGCATCCTGCCGCAGGGCCCATCCGCACCGGAGGGACTGACGGTCAGGCAACTGGTCGGCATGGGGCGCTTTCCCCATCAGCGGCTATGGCAGCAGGATGCCAAGCAGGATGCTCGCGCCATCCGCGAGGCGATGGCCTATGCCGATGTCACGGACTTTGCCGAGCGCAGTGTCGACGCGCTCTCCGGCGGACAGCGCCAGCGCTGCTGGATCGCCATGATCCTGGCCCAGGAGACGGACCTGGTCCTGCTCGACGAGCCGACGACCTTTCTCGATCTGAAGGTTCAGGTCGACCTGCTGGAGTTGCTGGTTCGGCTCGCCCACGACAAAGGACGCACGCTGCTAGTGGTACTGCACGACCTCAACCTGGCCGCGGCCTATGCCGACATTCTGGTGATGATGCGCCAAGGCCGCATCGAGCATAGCGGGCCACCGGAAACGGTCTTCACCAGTGCCCACCTCAAGCAAGTCTTCGATCTCGATGCGCATGTCATTCGCGATCCGCATACCCGGCGCCTGCTCTGCGTGCCCAGTCTGACGGGCACGACACCCATCCCTCAGGTGGTGTCCGGGGTCGCGCATGGCTGACCACCCCGTTACCACGATGAGTCGCCGATGACCGCCGCCCCCAGACAATTCTGTGCCATCGAGAGCGCCGAGATCGGCGACCCGCTGGTGGGCACCGCCGCGCATGCCACACGCAACATGCTGATCAGTTGGCCGCGGGCCAAGTGGCTGCGCAACCTGCGCCAGGCCAGCGACATGCCCGAAGGTGTGCTGACTCTGCTCGACGCCATCGCCGACGGCGGACGACGGGTCAACCTGATTCACCGCCGGGAGCAGCCGAGCCACCGGCACCGGGTGGTGCTGATGCCGGAGTGTCGGACGTACGACGTAAAGAGGGAGGAACTGGCCGAGCTGCTGCATGCCTTCGTCGAAGGAAGGTCGCTTGAACGCTGGCGGGCCGGCCGCGTCGAGGGGTCGCTGATTCTTTGCTGCACCCACGGCAAAAAGGACAAATGCTGCGCCAAGTTCGGTTACCGCAGCTACAAGGCGCTGGCCAGCGCCGCGCAGCAGCATGCCTACCCCTTCGAGGTCTGGGAGAGTTCCCACCTGGGTGGCTGTCGGCTGGCCGCCAGCGTCATGGTCTTCCCGGCACTGCGCAAGTACGGCCGCCTCGCCGCCGACGATATCCCGCGCCTGTTGCAGGCCGAGGCCGAGGATCGCCCCTACCTGCCCTGCTATCGCGGCGACTCGACGTTGACGCCGCCCGAGCAATGTGCCCAGGTCGCCGCGCTAGCGTGGCTGGAAAAGCGGGGAATGCGCGGCGGAGTGAGTGTGAAAGGCGAAGCCAGGCGGGTCGACGCTCACCGGCTGAGCGTGCCCGTACGCTGGCAGACCGCGCAGCGCGAGGGATGGCTGGAAGTGACCTGCCGTGCCAGCGAGCTCATCCGCCACGATACCTGTGCCGACTACGAACGCGACGGCGCCAAGCCCAGCCAGGTCTGGCATGCCATACATGTCGTTGAGCAAGCGTAGGTGGACCATCCTCCTTGGGCGAAGACGTTTCTGCTCGTCCACATCAGAGAGCGGCCAACTATCCACTCGTGACAGGTTCAGCTTTTCAGCTCTTGGTTAGGGAGCCTCCTATGGCCTCTGCTGACACCTGTTCGCCCATCCCGGCACCTCATGGTGCCGGTAGCCAGTGGCAGACGAACAGGCCGCCCGGGCAAGACGCGCGACCTTGCCTCGGGCTTCCTTCAGATTCCGCCTCGCAGTGGACACCCTTGCCGTTCGGCTAACGGTTCCCGCTATCAGGGGCATAGGGGACTTTCCCCCAGGTCATCCCGAGGCGCCATCCTCCGGAGCAGCGCCAGTCAGGCCCTGCGCGCCATGCCTGGCGCACCACGCATAAAAAAACCGCCCGAATCGAGTAATGCCAGTCAGTTAAGCCTATTCTCTATAAGCTGATGATGAGGATGAGATCGTCCCGTGTCAGATCCACTGACACGGGACGACCCATGCATTTCAGCGACGCCATTGATGCCATTGCCAAGGCGGCACCCGAGGATTTCTCCAGCCTCTCCGAGGTGCTCTCTCCCGAACTGATTGACACCTGTCTTGAGCAAGCCGGCGTGGCCACACTGCGCAAGCGTCGCCTGCCCCTGGACATGGTGGTCTGGGCCGTGGTCGGGATGGCCTTGTTTCGGCATATTCCGATGGGACAGATCGTCAATCACCTCGACATCATGCTGCCCGGCAAACGCCCCTTCGTCGCGCCCAGCGCCGTGGTGAAGGCACGTCAACGGTTGGGAATCGGGCCCGTCAAACGGGTCTTCGAGCAGACCCAGGCCCTGTGGCACCAACAGACGCCGCATCCTCACTGGTGTGGCCTGACGCTGCTGGGCGTTGATGGCGTGGTCTGGCGCACCCCCGACTCCCCCGAGAATCAGACGGCCTTCGCGCGCACGTCCAATGCCCAGGGGGAGGCGAGCTATCCGCAGATTCGCATGGTGTGCCAGATGGAGCTGACCAGCCATCTATTGACGGGCTCGGTCTTCGACAGTGTGGCGAGCAGTGAAATGGAACTGACGCCCGAGCTCATCGCCAGCACCCCGGATCACTCTCTGACCCTGTTTGACCGAGGGTTCTATTCGCTGGGTCTGCTGCATGCCTGGCAGAGCGCCGGCGAGCAACGCCATTGGCTTATTCCGCTGAAAAAGGGTACGCAGTATCAGGAAGAACGCTCGTTGGGGCGGCAAGATCGCCTGGTGACCCTGACGACCTCGCCTCAGGCCCGCAAGAAATGGCCGGACTTGCCGGCGACGATGACGGCGCGTCTGTTACGGCGCAAGGTGAACGGTAAGGAGGTCCAGATCCTGACCTCGATGATCGACCCGCTGCGCTTTCCGGCGGCGGATATCGTCGATCTTTACGGCCATCGCTGGGAAATCGAACTGGGCTACCGGGAAATGAAGCAATCCTTGCTGGGTAACCGCCTGACGCTGCATAGCCGGACGCCGGAGATGGTCTTCCGTATCCCCGATCGGTCAGGCGCCGACCACAGAAATACCCAGATCGAGATAGGGGTCGGGAAGGCTTCGCCTCCCCGCCCTCCGAACCGTGCGTGCGGTTCTCCCGCACACGGCTCTCCAGTCGATGGTTTCAACATCGTGATTGGCTCGCTTGCTGCCAGGCTTCGGCTAGGGTGAAAAGCCCGGCAGCGGCGAAGAACCTATTGGGCCAACGTCGCGTGTCTGTTCCGGTGTTGCCACGCCCAGGGCGTTTCTCCTGCTTGCGCAGGATGGCGCGAAGCCGTCGGCGGATGAAGCCATCCAACGGCCGGAACGTTGTCCGATAGGCGTGTCGGAAGTAGCCGAACCAGCCTCTTAGCAGAGGATTGAGTGAGGCGATGATCTGCCGCAGACTCTTGCCTTCCGTCCGCCGCGTCTTGCTTCTCACCTTGTCCTTGAAGGCTCTGAGACTCTTCCTACGTACCCAGCGCTTTCCCGCCTCGAAGCGGTAGCCCAGGAAGTCGAAGCCCTCGCCGCGTTGTCGACAGTCACCGATATGGGGCTTGTCGGGGTGCAGGGTCAGGCCATTCGTCATCACCCAGTCCTGCACGTGGGCCAGGGCCTGCCGGGCCTCCTGCTCGCTGTAACAGAGGATGACAAAGTCGTCGGCATACCGCACCATGCGATAGCCGCGCTGGGTCATCTCCTGGTCCAGCGGGTGCAGGTAGAGATTCGCCAGCAAGGGGCTGATGATCGCTCCTTGCGGCGCTCCCGCGGTGGGGCTCCAGCAGTTCATCTCGCTAACGATGTCCTGCGTCAGCCAGGCACGCAGCAGTGACAACAACCGACCATCGCTGAGCCGTTCCTCAACACGGCTCATGAGGCGGTCATGCGGGATGCTGTCGAAGTAACCCTGCAGGTCGGCGTCGACCCCCCAGGTCATGCCGGCCTTGAGGCCATCATCGACGGCCCGCAAGGCGTCCTTGCAGCCTCTTCCTGGTCGGAAGCCATAGCTCATCGGCAGGAACTCGTGCTCGAGAATCGGTTCGATGACACGCTTGAGCGCCGCCTGAACGATGCGGTCCTTGACGGTAGGGATACCCAACGGGCGTGTCTTGCCGCCGCCCTTGGGGATCTCGATCCGCCGCACCGCCTGTGGGCGGTACCGCCCCGCCGCCAGGTCGGCCTGGAGCTCCTCAAGGTGGCGTCCGGACTGCGCGGCGAAGCGTGACACGCTTTGCCGATCGACCCCCGCTGCACCCTGGTTGCGGTAGACCTGTAGCCAGGCACTCGCTAGGGTCGACGAGCGGTGTACCTTGTCGATCAGGCTGAACCATTTACGTCCTTTGACGCCGTTATCCAGCGCCGCCAACATGCGGTCCGTCCAGAGTACCCCAGATAGCTCCGCTTCCACGGCCGGTCCACCGCGCTCTTGTCGCGGTTGACCTTGAGCTTGAGCGAGCCCTCGAGGAACTCACTCAGGCTGGCCATGATCCGCTCTCCCGCCCGTCGACTGCCGACATAGACCTGCATGTCGTCGGCGTAGCGGCAGAAACGATGCCCGCGGCGCTCCAGTTCCTTATCCATGTCGTCCAGCAGGATATTCGCCAGCAACGGGCTGAGTGGCCCACCCTGCCGATTCCACCCAGGGTATTGGCGCTGATATACACGGCTTTCAGGTAGCGGCGGATCAGGCGCAACACTCGCTTGTCGCGGACGCGGCGTGCGATCCGCGCCATCAGCAGATCGTGGTTCACTCGATCGAAGAAGGACGCCAGGTCGAGGTCGACCACCCAGCGGCGGCCCTCTTCAACGTGGGCCTTCATGGCCGAGACGGCCTGCCGGGCGCTGCGCTTCGGGCGATAACCGTAGCTCGACTCGGAGAAATCCGGATCGAAGAGCGGCGTCAGTACCTGCAACAGCGCCTGCTGGATCAGATCGGGAAGCAACGGCTGTGCGGCGTACAGATTGACGAATACCGTGAACGAGCCCAGGCACAACGCCAGAGTGGCTCGCCACCAGGCGCGGGTATGCGCTTCGATCATGGCGTTCTCCTCAAGATGCCACCATGATCGCGCATCGCCGATCATCCGCCAAGCTCACCATCCGCCAAATAGCGCTTCGACATCATTACCTTGTCTGGGACGGGCTCCGCTTTCGTCCACGATGACGACGCCGGGAGCACAGCGGCAGACCACCCGACCTCCCAGGGTAAGACGCGCGACGTTGTTCGGCGCATCCTTGCGCCTCACCTTTCAGGCTGACGCTCAAATTCGTTCCCGACGAATTGGTCCCGCTTATGCCTGTCGGATCTACGCCATGACGTTCCGTGCAAGGATTGGGCTTTGATGAATTGGGCCATCTCACCCCATCATGACGCCTCGTATCCGCTTCCTGTTCAGCTGGGCGCCCCCGTCGAGCCCGCGTTTTGCCTCGGGCTTCCTTCAGATTCCCCTTCGCAGGAGACACCCTTGCCGTCGGCTAGCACTTCCCCTTGCCGGGCGTGCAGGGGACTTTCACCCCCAAGTCATCCCGAGGCACCACCCTCGGGAACAGTGCCAGTCAGGCACTGCGCGCCATGCCTGGCGCACCCAATGAAAGGGAGCAGCCAACGCTGCTCCTTTTTTGTGCGCGATGCCTGATGCCCCTGCTACGCCCCGCCACCTTCCTCGCGATGCGCGCCCGCCGCTGCGTGCCCCTCTCGCTCAAGCGCCGCCAGCGAACGATAGCCGCCCCATGACCGCGTAGCTGCCGTCAACAGGCAAGCCCCGGCAAAGACCAGCGCCAGCATTGGAAATGCCTGAGGCCATAGACAGAAGATCACGAAGGCCAGGATCGTCTCGGTACCCTCGGTGAGGCCGTCGAGATAGAAGAATGCCTTATGGGGAAAATTGGGCCGCTCGAGTCGATGCCGGGCGGCCATGATCGCAAAGGCCAGAAACGAGCTGCCGGTGCCGACGAAGGCAAATAGCAGTATCACCGCCGGCAGCGCATTGACGCTCGGCTCAGCCAGCGCGAAGCCGACCACCACGGCTGCGTAGAACAGGAAATCCAGCACGATATCGAGAAACCCCCCGGCATCGCTGCCCGCGCCAGCGTGACGGGCCAGCGCCCCGTCGAGACCGTCGGCCAGGCGATTGGCCAAGATCGCCACCAACGCCAGTCCATAAGCCTCGGCGGCCAATAGCGGCATGGCCAGCATGCCGATCGCGAAGCCCCCCAATGTGACCTGCACGGGGCGCACCCGCCAACGCGCCAGCAACACCGCCCCGCGCTTCAGCGGCGCCTGGGACCAGGGCATCGTCCAGCGATCCAGCATCGTGTTTCTCCTCGGGATTCGTGTTTCTCCTCGGGATTAAAGTTGTTACGCCGCAGCAGGCGTTGATTATCTCGACTCCCGGTCCAGCGTAGCGCTCGGCACCGTAGAGGACGGAAATTCGTGAGTCTTGAATGGAACGCGGTTCTCGACAACCACTCTGCATCCAAGGGCCGCTTTTGGCCACAACACCGGTCGGTCAGCCGGGAGCGGTGAGACGCCGCTCCCGTCGCCACAGCCAGGCGGCGGTACCCAGCGTCAGCCCCAGCACCAGCCAGGAAGCCACCACCACGCCGGGCCAGCCGGCGTCCTGCCAGAACGGCTCGAGATACAGCCCACCGAGACTCGCGCCCAGGTAATAGAACACCAGGTAGAGGGCCGAAGCCGTACCGCGGGCGACCCGCGCCTGACGCCCGACCCAGCTCGAGGCCATCGAGTGGCACAGGAAGAAACCGAAGGCATTGACGGTCAAACCCAGCAGAATCAGTGGCAAGGCCGGGTTCAGGGTCACCAGGCTGCCCAGCAGGAAGATCACGATACCCAGCATCATGCAGACCGGCTGCGACCAGCGTTGGGCGGCTCGCCCCGACAGCGCCGAGCCCAGCGTCCCGCCCAGGTAAGTGACGAAGATCATGCCCAGCCACTGCGTCGCCAGCGAATAGGGGGCATCGCTCAAACGGAAGGTGATGTAGCTGTATTGATTGATGAAGATGAAGAAATTGAGCCCGCCGATCAGGTAGGCGCCAAGCAGCAGCGGGTTGCGCAGATGCGCCGCCATGCCGCCCAGCGCCACGTCGAGGCGCAGCGAGACCGGCTTGAAATTGCGCGCCGGCGGCAGCAGTCGCCAGAATACGATCAGACATGCCAGGCTGACGATGCCCACGGTCACGAAGCTCGCCTGCCAGCCACCGTATTCA
The DNA here is from genome assembly GCF_000731955.1 of Halomonas zincidurans B6. Classification (NCBI taxonomy): domain Bacteria; kingdom Pseudomonadati; phylum Pseudomonadota; class Gammaproteobacteria; order Oceanospirillales; family Halomonadaceae; genus Modicisalibacter; species Modicisalibacter zincidurans. The sequence continues at coordinate 2,463,050 of NZ_JNCK01000001.1, forward strand.
CCGGCGAAGCCGCCCAGTACGCGGCCGCCGATTCCACCCAGGGTATTGGCGCTGATATACAGCCCCACCGCCAGCATCAAGGCGCGCCTGTCGAACTCGTCGCCCATCCAGGCGATCGCCACCGCCGGCAAGCCGCCGAGCACCAACCCTTGCACGGCCCGCAATACCAGCAGACTGGCGAAGTTGGGTACCAGCGGCAGCAGCAGCGAACACAGCGCCGACAACAGCAGCGTGATACGCATGATCGCGCCGCGTCCGATGGCGTCCGACAGCGGCCCGTAGATCAACAGCGAGATCGCCAGGGTCAGTGTCGACACGCCCATCACCATGGCGCTGGCCAGGGTCGAGACATCGAAGGCCTGGCGCAGATCGGGAAGCAACGGCTGTGCGGCGTACAGATTGACGAATACCGTGAACGAGCCCAGGCACAACGCCAGAGTGGCTCGCCACCAGGCGCGGGTATGCGCTTCGATCATGGCGTTCTCCTCAAGATGCCACCATGATCGCGCATCGCCGATCATCCGCCAAGCTCACCATCCGCCAAATAGCGCTTCGACATCATTACCTTATCTGCGTGGAGCGCCATTGTCGCCGGTGCTCCTCAAGCGCCATTGCCCCGCCCCCATGGGCTAGTGCAGCGCATGCGCGTCGCCGGGCAGCGTATCGACATGCAGCGGCGCCCAATGACGTGGACTCGCGCCTGGAAAGTCCAGGCTGGCCCAGCTTCCCGCCAACGGCGGCGCGCCACTTAGCCAGGCCGCCAACGCCTGGCCGAAGCCATCGAGCAACGTGGCACGTTCCTCGGTTTCGCCCATGAAGAAGGAAAAGCCGGCGTAGAGCCCCTGGGCATACCCGCGCCAGTTGCCGTAATGCTGCTGGGCCAGGCGCAGAGCGCCATCGAGCCGGGCGCTGAAGTCGCCGGCATTCAGCCAGCCCAGGCAACGCCCTGCCACCGCCAGATCCACGGCCTGGGCGATGTCCCAGGCGGCCATGTCGGTATCGTTGCAACCGGCGTCGTTGTCGCGCACCCGCCGCAACCGCAGCAGATGATTGCGCGCCTCCTCGTCGCAGTCGCCGGACTCGAGGATGGCGATCTCCTCCTCGAGCCGAGGTCGGTTGAGGGTATAGGGCGCATAGTTGATCTGGTACTCCTGACGATCACCCGCCTCGAGCAGGAAATTCAGGAAGTCGCCGAGCTCGCTGGCGCCATGCAATGCATACTGCTCCTCGAGCCACTGGGCGGTGGCCTCGCGCTCGGCGCGTCCCTCGGGTTGCGGTTCGGTCCAGACCCCGGGGTTGAGCGGACCCGCCAACGCCAGTGCGGTGAAGCGCGACAGCGTCGGCCGCGGGCCGGGCTCCTGCCACGCGACCTGCCGCCAGTCGAGCCAGTGAAAGAGACTGCCCGGGTCGTCGCGATGCCAGCGTATCTCGTGCACCAGGTCGTCGTCGGGCAGCTCCGGCAATGCCGCCTCCCAGGCCGCCCAGGCATCTAAAAGACGCCGCGAATCGGGATAGAAGCGACACAGCACGCCCCGCAGCGACTCGGTGAGCGCCTGCAAACCCGCCGTATCGAAGTCGCCGCTGTCACCGGCCATCAGCAGGTAGAAAGCATACTTCTCGGCCATGTGGATCGTTGCCGCATGGCGCACGCACCGCTTGAGCGCATCGCGCATCGCCACGGCGTCCTCGGGCGGACGCCCGAACGGCGTGGTCACCGCCGGCAGCGCGCCATGGGCGGCATCGGCGGCGAGCTGGTTAAGGTGATGCGCCTGAGCGGGGAGCCAGAAACGAGCCAACCCGGCCACCCCCTCGTCGGGCAGCAGGCCGAGGGTCTCGTGCAGATAGCGCCGCACGTCCTTGCGTCGCGGCTCGTCGATGACGGGCGTCACACCCTGACGGTAGAGTAGATCCGGCTCGCGCAGCGAAGCCAGGGCCAGCAACCAGTGGCGCGCATCGCGTCGCCAGCCGCGCAGAAACTGCCCGGCGGCTTGTCGCTGGGCGTCGTCGAACAGTCCCTGAAGCGGCACCTGCCAGGGGCTCAGCGGCGAATGCAGCAGCACATGCCAGTCGGCCGCGTGGCTGGCCAGCCTGTCGCGCCCTTCGAACAGGCTGTGGCCACGCTGGTAGGCCAGCGTCACGGCTGTCCAGTCGCTGTAGCGACGCATCAACAGATCGCCGGCATGCGCCGCGAACGACTCGGCTTCGTCGGCCTCCAGCCAACCCAGCGTGGCGCCGGCATAGGCCAGGTCGACCAGCCGCAGCCAATCCCAGGCCGCCCACTCGAGCGGCTCGCCGCGTTCGAGAAAGCCCCTCAGCACACGTCCGTAGCGACGCTGTTCGCCGAGTCCAGCAAGCCAGGCCTTGCGCGCCTCGGCATCCATCTCGACCAGCCGTTCGGCATCGATGTCCCAGGCATAGCGTTGACCCTGTGCGCCCAGCCACAACAGCACCCGGATCAACTCGTCACGATCGCCAATCTGCCAGCCGCGATCGAGCCAGGCCTCGACATCCGGCCAGTCGAGCTCTCTACTTGGTGGCGATTCAAGCAGCGGCGCGAAAGCCGCACGCAGCCGCCAGGCAGGATGCGTCTGCGCCCAGTGCGCGCCCCGCGGGCGGTGTTCCAGCGTGGCGGCCAACAGCTCCCAGGTGATCCCCTCGCCATCGCGTTCGAGTTGCGACAAGGCTTCGCCGCTCTGGGCGAAAATTTCATCGCCATGCACCCAGCCGCTCTCGAGACGCGTGCGCCGCAGCGCCGCCAGCCAGTCGTCGAGCGTGGCGTGATTGCGCTGGATCGCCCCGGCCAGCTCGGCCAGCCAGGCTTCCGCGCGATCCGCCGTCAGCCAGCCGGCTGACTGCGCCAGCGCGATGAGTTCGAGCGCGGTCAATCGCACCTGCGGATCGGCCCGTTCGGTGCCGCCCGGGAATGCCTCGAGCAAGCGCCAGCCCAGTTCGCCGCGCTCGGCAACGCCCAATTGCGCGAGCCGTTCGGCGGCCAGCGTCGGATCGAGCGACGCCGGTTCGGGATCGAACGCCCAGCCGCACAGCACCAATTGTTGAGCCCACCAGGCATGGAGTGGATCGGCCAAGGGACACCTCTATCGCTGACGAACGGAAACCGGGCGAGATAGTGTACCGGAAAAGCGTGCTTTACACCGATGCCCTGTGTACGCGCCCAGACCATGTCTGAAAATACTTGGCGAAGTGTTTTAAATATCGCACACTGCGTAAAACATGGTCCCCAAGCATTCGCCTGTCCATTTCTGGAGCTCCGTCATGGCATCAACCCTCCCCGACTTCCTGACCCCCAAGGCCTACATCGCCGGTCAGTGGCGCGATGCGGCCAGCCATTTCCCGGTCAGCAATCCCGCCAATGGCGAGGTTCTCGCCGAGATACCCGACCTGGACGCCGACGCCGCGCGCGAGGCGATCGCCGCCGCCGAGTCGGCCTGGCCGGCGTGGCGGCGGCTGCCAGCCAAGCAACGTGCCACCCTGCTGCGGACGTGGTTCGAACTGATCATCGCCCATCAGGAGCAATTGGCCCGGTTAATGACCTTCGAACAGGGCAAGCCACTCGTCGAATCACGCGGCGAGGTCGGCTACGGCGCCGCCTTCGTCGAATATTACGCCGAGGAGGCCAAGCGCATCGCCGGCGAGACGTTGCCCGGCCATGGCGCCGACAAGCGCATCCTGGTGTTTCGCGAACCGGTGGGCGTGGTCGCGGCGATCACGCCCTGGAACTTTCCGCTGGCGATGATCACCCGCAAGTGCGCGCCGGCGCTGGCCGCTGGTTGCCCGGTGGTCGTCAAGCCGGCCGAGGCGACACCGCTGACCGCGCTGGCGCTGGCCGGCCTGGCCGAGCGCGCCGGGCTGCCGGCCGGGGTGTTCAACGTGGTGACCGCGTCGCGTCCCGCGGCCATCGGCGAGGTACTGACCACCGACCCGCGGGTGCGCAAGGTCTCGTTCACCGGCTCGACGCCGGTCGGCAAACGGCTGTTGGCGCAATGCGCCGGGAGCGTCAAGAAGGTGTCCATGGAACTTGGCGGCAATGCGCCGTTCATCGTTTTCGACGATGCCGACCTGGATGCCGCGGTGGAAGGCGCCATTGCCTCCAAGTTCCGCAACTCAGGACAGACCTGCGTGTGCACGAATCGCTTGCTGGTACAGGCCAATGTGTACGACGCTTTCCTAGACAAGCTGGCCAAGCGCGTCGGTCAGCTAAGGGTCGGTAACGGTCTGGAGGACGACGTGGTTCAAGGACCGCTGATCAATGCCGCGGCGGTGAGCAAGGTCGAAGCGCACATCGGCGATGCGCTCGACAAGGGCGCACGGCTGATCTGCGGCGGCGCGCGCCATGCCCTGGGCGGCAGGTTCTTTCAGCCCACCGTGCTCGCCGATGTGACGGCCGAAATGCGGGTCGCGGGCGAGGAAACCTTCGGCCCGCTGGCGCCGGTCTTCCGCTTCGAACATGATGAGGAGGCCATCGCCATGGCCAACGCCACCGAGTTTGGCCTCGCCGCCTATTTCTATGCGCGTGACTACCGACGCATCTGGCACGTCATGGAACAGCTGGAATACGGCATGGTAGCCGTCAACGAGGGCCTGCTCTCGACCGAACTGGCGCCGTTCGGCGGCGTCAAGGAATCGGGCCTCGGGCGTGAGGGATCGCGTCACGGGCTCGAAGACTTTACCGAACTGAAGTACGTCTGCGTCGGTGGACTGTGATCAATAGCCCAAGGAACGCTGGATAAATAGGCGAGCGGGCTGGGCGCCCCCAAGTAAAGCGCAAGGCGTACGGAGCACAGGAACCGGAGCATATGGGTTATATGTGAGGATTCCGACGGTCCGACGCTTCGGCACCGCACAACGCAGCGATTTGCCCGCGCAGACATTTATGTAGTGTTCCCTAACGCCTTGCACAAGGAGGCCATGCATGAATAACGCTCAGCTCAACGAACTCAAGACACGCTATGTCGCCAACGGTGCCGCCAGTCCGGCGGAGCACTTCGCCGCTCGCGCCGAGAACGCCGAAGTCTGGGATGCCGACGGCAAGCGTTTCATCGACTTCGCCGGCGGCATCGGGGTGCTCAACATCGGCCATCGCCATCCCAAGGTGGTCGAGGCGGTCAAGGCCCAGCTCGACAAGGTGATGCATACCTGCCAGACCGTCATGCCCTATGAAGGCTACGTGAAGGTGGCCGAGAAGCTCAGCCAGATCACCCCGGTGCGTGGCCACGCCAAGGTCATGCTGGCCAATTCCGGCGCCGAAGCGCTGGAAAACGCCGTCAAGATCGCCCGTGCCGCGACCGGCCGCAACAACATCATCTGCTTCGACGGCGGTTATCACGGCCGGACCTTCATGACCATGGCCATGAACGGCAAGGTCGCGCCCTACCAGAGCGACTTCGGCAGCATGCCGGGCAACGTGTTCCGCGCCCCGTATCCGGTAGCGTATCACGGCGTCAGCGAGGACGAAGCGCTGCGCGGCCTGAAGATGGCGCTCAAGACCGACGCCAATCCCAGGGACACCGCGGCGGTGGTCATCGAGCCGGTGCTCGGCGAAGGCGGTTTCTACGCCGCACCGGCGAGCTTTCTGAAGAAGGTCCGCGAGATCTGCGACGAGCATGGCATGCTGATGATCGTCGACGAGGTGCAATCGGGCTTCGGGCGTACCGGCAAGCTGTTCGCCATCGAACACAGCGGCGTGGAGCCGGACATCATCACCATGGCCAAGAGCATGGCGGACGGCATGCCGATCTCGGCCGTCGTCGGCACCGACAAGCACATGGACGCGTCCGGCGGTAATTCGCTGGGCGGCACCTACACCGGCAGCCCGGTTTCCTGCGCGGCGACCCTGGCGGTGCTCGAGGTCTTCGAGCAGGAGAACATCCTCGCCAAGAGCCAGGCGCTGGGCGACAAGCTGGCCAAGCGCTTCGCCACCTGGCAGCAGCAGTTCGACTGTATCGACAATCCTCGCAACATGGGCGCCATGGCGGCCTTCGAGCTGGTTTCCGACAAGGCCAACCATACGCCGGATGCCGAGCTGACCGGGGCGCTGTGCAAGAAGGCCCGCGAGAAAGGGCTGATCCTGCTGTCCTGCGGCATGTACGGCAACACCATCCGCTTTCTGATGCCGGTTACCATCCAGGACGAGGTGCTCGAGGAAGGCCTGGGGATCCTCGAATCGGCACTCAGCGAGTTGGTCGGCAACAAAAGCGCCGCGACCGCCTGATAGTCGCGGCCGTGCTGGCCGGATATCAAGTCCCAAGAAAAGCGCCCCGCTTTCAAGCGGGGCGCTTCTATTTCAGCGATTGCAGCCTCGTCAGCTGGCGATCAGGCCGGCATGCTGTTGGCCTTCGAGTCGCGCGACCAGACGCGATGCTGGCCCATCGCCTCGACGAACGGGGTAAGGACATCGTCCACCGCGGCCCCGAGGAAGATACCGTCTTCCTGGGTGGGCACGCCCGCCGCGGACAACAGATCCTTGCCCTCGCCGACGGCGGCGATCGCCTTGAGGTGCTTGTAGGCCTCCTGAACGTAATACAGCCCCAGCCCGGATTGCGACAGCGTCTTGACGCTTTCGGCGCCGCCGACCACCACCACCGAATCCAGGGTCACCGACGGCAGGCCGTTGAGCATGGCGTCAGGCACCACGCTCTGGCCGCCGAGCGCCTTGATCGGTGCCATGCTGGGCGCGATGACGATGCCCTTGGCGCCTTCGGCCTGCAGCTTGGCTTGGAGCGACTGGAGCTGATCGGCATCGACTCCATCGGCCACCAGCAGCGCGACCTTGCGGTACTTGATGTCATGCGGCAGTCGCGCCATCAGGCTCAATGCGGGCGATTCCTGCTGCGCACTCTTGCCCAACTCATCGGCGGGCGCCGGCTTCTCGGTCGGCGTCTCGACACCATGGTTCTCGCCAACCCGCCGCGCCAGCTCGAGATCGATGTTGGGCAGAATCTCCTTGATCACCCGCTCCCGGATCCACGGGCGCTCCACCTTTGACAGTTCGAAGGTATAGGCGGCGATGATGTGTTCCTTCTCGGCCTCGCTCTGGGAATTCCAGAACAGCGTGGCCTGGGAGTAGTGATCACCGAACGACGGACTGCGCGCACGAATCTTGTTGGCATCGATGCGCTCGTTGACCGTCTCGAAGCCACCGTTTTGCGGCGCCGGCGGCGTTTCCCGCGGCCAGCCGTCGTCGATCGAGTTGGGCTCGTAGGACGCCTGGCCCTTGTTGATCGTCTGGCGATGCATCGAATCGCGCTGGTTGTTGTGGAACGGCGCCACTGGCTGATTGATGGGAATCTCGTGGAAGTTCGGCCCACCCAGGCGCAGCATCTGGGTATCCAGGTAGGAGAACAGCCGGCCCTGCAGCAGCGGATCGTTGGTGAAGTCGATTCCCGGCACGACGTTGGCCGGATTGAACGCCACCTGCTCGGTCTCGGCGAAGTAGTTGTCGGGGTTGCGGTTGAGCACCATCTTGCCGATGGGGACGACCGGCACCTGTTCCTCGGGGATGATCTTGGTTGGATCGAGCAGGTCGAAGTCGAACTTGTGTTCGTCCTCCTCCTCGACGATCTGCACCCCGAATTCGAACTCCAGGAAATCACCGCTCTCGATGTCGTCCCACATGTTGCGGCGGTTGAAGTCCGGATCGCGCCCCCACAACTTCTGCGCCTCGTCCCAGATCAGCGAGCAGGTACCGGCCAGCGGCTTCCAGTGGAACTTGGCGAAACGTGCCTTGCCCTGCTTGTCGACCAGCCGGAAGGTATGCACGCCGAAGCCTTCCATGTTGCGATAGTGACGCGGGAAGGCCCGATCCGACATGGTCCATAGCACCATGTGGGTGCTCTCGGGCATCAGCGAGACGAAATCCCAGAAGGTGTCGTGGGCCGACTGGCCCTGGGGGACCTCGTTGTGGGGCTCGGGCTTCACCGCATGCACGAAATCGGGAAACTTGATGGCGTCCTGGATGAAGAACACCGGCATGTCGTTGCCGACCAGGTCCCAGTTGCCCTCGTCGGTATAGAATTTGGTGGCGAAGCCGCGCACGTCACGCACGGTGTCGTTCGAACCACGTGCGCCTTGCACCGTGGAAAAACGCACGAAGACCGGCGTCTTCTTGTTGGGGTCCTGGAACACACCGGCCTTGGAATACTGGGCGGCATTGTCGTAAGGCTGAAAATAGCCGTGAGCGGCTGCGCCACGCGCATGGACGATGCGCTCGGGAATCCGCTCATTATCGAAATGATTGAGTTTTTCGCGGAAGATGAAGTCTTCCATCAGCGTGGGACCACGCTCGCCGGCCTTCAGCGAATTGTGGTTATCGGCAATACGCGTACCCTGATTGGTCCGCAGGTCGTGCCCCTCGGCATCGCTGCAATATTTCTCGAGATTCTCCGACTTGCTGCGCTCGTTGGTCTTGAATTCCTTGTCATGCGCCTCGTCGCTATTGGGGCGCGTATGGGGATTGTTCGCCATTATCAAACTCTCCTCGTTTGCTGGAATGGCTCCACCCACTTTCAAGTCACCGCCGAACATGGCCTATCGGTTCCATGACTTTCCGTTCGGCGGCGTTGTGTCGTCCTGCCTTTTTCGTTTGCCTTGTAGAAGATAGACACGATGACCCGGGCAGCGCAAACCGCTCCGGCACCTATTTGGCCCGATGATGACAGCGTCGGACGAGAGCCAGTCCCGGCTGATGCCCAGTCGGCGTCGTTGCCGTCAGCCCTTGCGCAGCTTGGCGACGATCCACAGCAGCACTACGGCGCCCACCGTGGCGGTTACCAGCGAACCGATGATTCCGGTAGAGGCTAGACCGATAAGCCGAAACAGCAGCCCGCCGAGCACCGCGCCGACGATCCCCACACCGATATTGCCGAAGATGCCGAAGCCGCCACCGCGCATGACATTGCCTGCAATCCAGCCGGCCAGACCGCCGATGATCAACCACAGAATCAGACCCATATCCAGGACTCCCTTCACTTTTTCTATCGAAATGGCTCACCCAGACTGCCACAGCGGAGCTCAGAATGACGAGCCGGGTCGGGTGAGAAAGGCTTGCTCATCGGGTGTCGAGGAACGCCCGAGTATCGCGTTACGATGTGGATAGCGACCGAATCGGGCAATGATCTCGTGATGTCGCCGCTCGAACTTGAGGTTCTCCTCGAGCCCCGGCTGGGTGAAAAGCCGCAGCGCCTCGTCATGGATGACCAGCGATTCGCTGTGCATATAGGGCATGTACAAGAAGGCGCGCTGAGCGATCTCAAGATGCCGGTCAGCGCCTTGGGCCACCGCGACTTGGGCCAGGGCGAGCGCCTGCGGATCCTGCGCGAACGCCTGCGGCCGGTCGCGATGGAGATTGCGCGAAAACTGGTCGAGCAGCAGGATTTCCGCCAACCGCCCCTGCGGCGACTCACGCCAGGCCCAGAGTTCATTGGCCCTGGCCGCCTCATGCAACGCCGCGAAACGATCGCCGATGTGCCGGTCGAGCCGCGCATCCTTGGCGAACCACTGCTTGGCGCCCAGGGTTTCGAACCAGAAACTCAATACCCGCTGTGCTGACGTCTCGGCCATGCTGACTCCCGTATCGCAATTTGCGTTGCCCGCCCGGGCTCGTTAGCGGCCGACGCGACCCTGTCAGCCAGGCACCCGTCCTTAGCATAGCCGCTGAGAGGCGATAGCTGTAACGGTGACTCACGCATGCCTGAAAGGATCGCGCTGAGGCGAACCATTACAGGCCCAAGCCGACATTATCAGAGTTATGTCCGACAAATGGCTAATGGAAGAACACGCTCATGTACTTATACTTTAGTTCAGCCGTGAGCTGCAGCGGAGCCTGTCGCGCTCGTCAAGCCATCCAAGGATTCTTCAACCTATGCATGCCCTAACCCTTATCTCATTTTTCTTCTTTACCGGGCTGGTCGCTGCGATCACCTGGTGGGTCACACGCCGGGACGACCACAGCAGCACGCGTGGGTACTTCCTGGCCGGGCGCAGCCTGACCTTCCCGCTGATCGCCGGCTCGCTGCTGATGACCAACCTGTCCACCGAACAGATGGTCGGCCTCAACGGCAGCGCCTTCACCGATGGTCTGAGCGTCATGGCCTGGGAAGTGATCGCGGTCATCGCGCTGGTCGCGCTGGGGCTGTTCTTCCTGCCGCGTTTCTTGCGCAGCGGCATCGCCACGGTGCCGCAGCTGTTGTCGCTGCGTTTCGACAACACCACCCAGCTGATCTGTAACATCATCTTCCTGCTGGCCTACGCCGTGATCCTGTTGCCGATCATCCTGTACTCTGGAGCGATCGGCCTGCAGGGCATGCTCGACCTGCCGGGACTGACCGGCATTCAGTCCAGTACGACCCTGCTGTGGGGCAGTGTATGGGTCGTCGGCATCATCGGCTCGATCTATGCGCTGTTCGGCGGCCTGCGCACCGTTGCCGTGTCGGATACCATCAACGGCGTCGGCCTGCTGATCGGCGGCTTCGTGGTCGTCTACTTCGGCCTGCAGGCAGTCAGTGACGGCAACGGCGTAATGGCCGGCTGGGAGATTCTCAAGCAACAGAATCCCGAGAAACTCAACTCGATCGGCGGCCCGGAACAGCAGGTACCGTTCTCTACACTGTTCACCGGCGTGCTGCTGATCAACCTGTTCTACTGGACCACCAACCAGCAGATCATCCAGCGCACCTTCGCCGCCAAGACCCTCGCCGAGGGCCAGAAGGGCGTGCTGCTGACCGGCCTGCTCAAGCTGCTCGGACCGTTGTACCTGGTGCTGCCGGGGATCATCGCCTACAACCTGTATGCTGGCGAAGGCATCAAGGCCGATGCCGCCTACGGACAGCTGGTCTTCAACGTCATGCCGCCCTACCTCACCGGTTTCTTTGCCGCGGTGATGGTCGGCGCGATCCTGTCGTCGTTCAACTCGGCGCTCAACAGTACCACCACCCTGTTCAGCCTGGGTCTGTACAAGGGGGTGTTCAACAAGAACGCCAGCGAGCAGCAGGTGGTCCGCTCGGGCAAGATCTTCGGCTGGATCATGGCGGTCGCGGCGATGATCATCGCCCCCTTGCTGGCCGGTCAGGACAGCCTGTTCGGCTACCTGCAGAAGATGAACGCGCTGTACTTCATCCCGATCCTCGCCGTGGTAGTGGTCGGCCTGCTGACCAGGCGGGTACCGGCGATTGCCGCCAAGATCGCGCTGATCGGCGGCTGCCTGGTGATCGCCGCGGTCTACTTCGTCCCGCCGTTCACCGGCCTGCTCGACTACATTCACAACTTCCACTTCGTGGGCCTGGTATTCGCGCTGCTGGTGATCATGATGCTGGTCATCGGCAAGCTCGCCCCGCGGGCGACGCCGTGGGTCCATGAAGACAGCGGCGAAGTCGACCTGACCCCGTGGAAAGGCGCCGTTCCGGCGGGCATCGTGCTGGTGGTGCTGGTCATCGCCATCTACGCGGCCTTTGCCGGCGGCGTATAATTCGCGGACCTCTCGAACTGCAACCGCTCCCTGCGACCCCGCCAAACGGCGGGGTCGTTGCGCTTGCATGCTCCGGCGATGGTCAGGTGAACGTTGCCGCCCCGTCCCGCCGAGGTGACACTAGGGCCTGTTGACGTTTCGTCGCGGCCGCGACGAAACGTCAACAGGCCCTAGCGATATGCCTTAAACCGGACGCCAGCCATGCCCTTGACCGTCACCCTGCTTTCGCTGTGCCAGGCGCTGCTGGTCAGCGGCAACATTCTGCTGATCGCTGTGTCGCCATTGATCGGTGTGCGCCTCGCTCCGGGGCCGGCCTGGGCCACCGCGCCGGTGGCCACTCAGCTGCTGGGCCTGATGTGCGCGACGATACCCGCCTCGCTGATCATGGCCCGACTGGGGCGCAAGCGCGGTTTCATGCTCGGCAACCTGCTGGGCATCGCCGGGGTCGGCGTAGCGGCCTGGGCGCTGCAAGCCGAGCGGTTCGTCCCGTTCATGCTGGGAACCTGGCTGATCGGCGTGGGTATCGGCTTCGGCACTCTTTACCGCTTCGCCGCGGTGGAGGCCGCTCCGCCGGTCTTGCGCGATCGCGCCATCGGGCTGGTGATGGGCGGCGGAGTACTGGCGGCCTTCCTCGGCCCGTGGCTGGCCCGGACCAGCCGCGAACTCACCGACGTGCCCTTTCTGGGCAGCTTCCTGGGCCTCGGATTGCTCTATGCCCTGGCGCTGGTATTGCTCGCCTTCACCCGCCTGCCGCCAGCCCAGCGTACTCACGGCGAGGGGCCGGCGCGACCGCTGGGGGAGATCCTGCGCCAGCCGACATTCATTGTCGCCGCGCTCAGCGCGCTGGTCGGCTACGGGGTGATGAACCTGGCGATGACCGCCACGCCACTGGCCATGCAGCGCGCCGGCTTCACCTTCGATCACGTGGCCACCACCATTCAATGGCATGTGCTGGCGATGTTCCTGCCGTCCTTCGTCACCGGCCGGCTGACCGCACGCTTCGGCGCGCCGAGGATGATCGCCATCGGCTGCCTGCTGCTCGCCGGATGCGGCGTACTGGCCCAGTTCGAGGTGGGGCTGTACGGCTACTACGCGGCGCTGGTACTGCTCGGGCTGGGCTGGAACCTGACCTTTCTGCCCGCCACCGGCCTGCTTACCGAGACCTATCGCCCGGCCGAGAAGGCCCGCACCCAGGCCGCCAACGAGTGCCTGGTGTTTTCCACGGTGAGCCTTACCGCACTGCTTGCCGGGCCGCTCGAAGCCGGCCTCGGCTGGGCCGGCCTCAATGCCGTGTTGCTGCCGCTTTCGCTGTTACCGCTGGGCGCGCTGGCCTGGCTGCGACTTGCCAGCGGCGCTCAACGCCCCCAGATTAGAGGCTGAATTTCTCGGCGGATCTCGATTCCATGCGCCAGACCCTGGCACGCGAAGTCAGCAATCTCATCGAACGCGGCCGTGACCGCCAGCTGCGCCTGGCAGTCACCGGGCTATCCCGGGCCGGCAAGACGGCCTTTCTCACCTCGCTGGTCCATCAGCTGCGTCACGCCGGGCTCGAGGCACGCCTCGACCTGTTGCCGGCGGCCCGCGAAGGGCGCCTGCTCGGCGCCCAGCGCATCGCCCAGGCGGACCTTGGCATACCGCGCTTTCCCTACGACCAGGCGCTGGCCGCGCTCGATGCCGAGCCGCCGCGCTGGCCCGACCCGACCCGCGGCATCAGCGAGCTGCGCCTGCGCATTCGCTATCGCCCCGAACGCCACGGCCTGTTGGCCGGTTTCGCCAGCGACAGCGCGACCCTGACGCTGGATCTGTTCGATTACCCCGGCGAATGGCTGCTCGACCTGCCGCTGCTCGAGCACGACTACCTGAGCTGGTGCGAGCGCCAGCAGGCCTCGTTGAGCCCGGCGCGACGCGAGCTGGCCAGCGACTGGCTGGCCGCGATCGACGCGCTCGACCCCGCGGCCAGCGCCGACGAGGCCCGGCTGGCAGGCATCGCCGAGCACTATGCCGGTTACCTGCGCGCGGCCCGTGAAGCCGGCTTCGCCGACCTGCAGCCGGGGCGTTTCCTGCTGCCCGGCGATCTCGACGGTGCCCCGGTACTGCAGTTCTTCCCGCTGCCGGGCGTCGGCGAAGCGGACCGGGCGCGTCTCGAGGCGCTTCCCGAGGACAGCGTCTACCGCACCCTGGCGCGGCGCTTCGCCTATTATCAGCAGCACGTGGTCAAGCCGTTTTATCGCGAGCACTTTCGGCGCTTCGACCGGCAGATCGTGCTGGTGGACGTGCTCGGCGCGCTGAACGCCGGGCCGGAACGCTTCGAGGACCTGTCGCGGGCCCTGGCGACGCTGATGAAGAGCTTCGACTACGGCAAGCGCAGCCTGCTCACGCGGCTGTTCGCGCCGCGCATCGACCGCCTGGCGATCGCCGCCACCAAGGCCGATCACGTTACCCCCGAGCAGCACGGCAAGCTGGTCGCTTTGCTCGAGGCGCTGCTCGCCGAGCCGATCAAGGACCTGCGCTATGCCGACATCCCGGTACGCGCGCTGTCGCTGGCCTCGCTGCGCGCCACCGAAGTGCATGAAGTCAGTCAACAGGGAACGCGCATCCCGGCACTGCGCGGCACCGACCTGGCCGGCGAGGCGCACTTGGTGTTTCCCGGCGAGGTTCCGGCGCGCCTGCCCCGCGCCGACTTCTGGGCCCGTCAAGGCTTCAGCTTCACCGCCTTTCGTCCGCTGCCCCGCGCCAGCCGCGGTGACGGCCTGCCGCACATTCGCCTGGACGCCGCCCTCGACTGGCTGATCGGAGACAAACTGACATGAGCGACCCGCGCCCCCAGCAGCGCTTCACTCTCGAAAAAAACCTCGACGAACCCGACGCCGCGCGTGTCGGCGCCCACCCGGACCCGCGGCCGGCCGAGCACTACCCCGTCGAGCTAACGACCCAACGCCGCGACGCGGACGAGGCGCTGCCCCCGACCACCGGCGCCGCCCTGGAGCGTGGGCTGGGACGACCGCGCAAGCGCCGCTGGGGGCTTTTGACGCTGCTCGGCGGCAGCCTCACGCTGGGCGCCATCGAAGCCGGCGAGACGCTCTACCGGGCCTCGCTGGGCGGCGATTGGCTGAGCGGCGCCTGGAGCCTGCTCGGGCTGCTGGCACTCGCCCTGGGTGGCTCGGCGCTGCTGCGCGAGTTGTGGCGGCTACGCCGGCTGCGACGCCATGGCGCGCTACGCCAGCGCCTCGAGGGGCTGGACGCCGAAGCCGGCCGCACCGAAGCCGGCCGCGAGGCGCGCCAACTCGCCGAGTCGCTGCGCGAGCAGATGCAACTCGACCGCGACCATCCCCACTGGCAGGCCTTCCTGCAAGCGCATCAGTCCCACCACGACGGCGCCGAGACACGTGCGCTACTGGCCCATCATGTACTCGCTCCGCGCGATCGAGAGGCGCGCCGACTGATTTCGCGAATGTCGGGGGACACCGCGGTGATGGTCGCGGTCAGCCCGCTGACGCTGATCGACATGCTGTTGGTCGCCTGGCGCAACCTGGCGATGCTCGAGCGCATCGCCGCGCTGTATGGCCTGGAACTCGGTTACGCCAGTCGGCTCAAGCTGTTTCGCCAGGTGCTCGCCAACCTGGCCTTCGCCGGCGCCAGCGAAATCGCCTCCGAGGCCAGCATGGAGCTGTTCTCGATGAATCTCGCCAGCAAGCTCTCGGTACGCGCCGGCCAGGGGCTCGGCGTGGGGCTGTTGTCGGCGCGCCTGGGGCTGCGCGCGCTGCGCCTCACCCGTCCGCTGCCGTTTGCCGACGCCGAGGCGCCGCGCATCGCCGATCTGCGCAGCGAACTCTGGCAGCGCCTGCGCCGGCTCGAGACACCCGGCGAGAGCGACCGGTCCGCGTCGCATCGATCGGAACCATGAGCCGAGGCGCTCCCGTCAGCGCCGGACATCACCGCCAGCGGTCGGTTCAGGCGCCTGCTCGACGGGTGGGTCCTGCCGCTCCAGCCAACCTTTCACATATACACGCTGCACGAGGATCATGCCCAGCACGATCAATGGCTCGGCCACCAGCATGCCCAACAGCCCGGCCACCAGCCCCAGCCATACCTGCACGATCAATAACAAACCGGGTGGAATACTGACCGCCTCGCGCTGGATGAGCGGCGTGACCAGATAACTTTCCAGCGTCTGAACGCCGGTATAGAGCACGGCGACATGCAGCATGGCCGTCGAATCGACCGAAAAGGCCACCAGCAAGGCGGGAACCGCCGAAAAGAGCGGTCCCAGATAGGGAATGAACGATAGCAGCGCCGCCAGCAGACCCAGCGACAAGGCCATCGGGATTCCCAACGCCCAGAGGCCAACGCCCGCCAGCAAGCCTACGGCAGTCATTGAAGCAAGCCGACCAAGCAGCCACCAGGCCAGCTTGTGCTTGATGGCTTCCAGCACGACGGCCGCACCCTCGCGATGTGCAGGCGTGATGAGCTTTATCAGACCGGTTCGATAGATCCCGGGATCGAAAGCGATGAACAGACCGATAAACACCACCACCACGACGTTGAGCAACGCCCCGAACGTCGTCGAGAACACCGTCGAGACCCGTGTGGACCAGCTACTGAGATTAGCGTCAGGCGACGGATTCTCGCTGATCCATTCGATGATCTGCGAACCCATCGGCCACTGGCTTAGCATCGTCTTCAGCTCAACCAGCGAGCCGGGCAGCGTCTCGGCGAGTTGCTCGAACTGTTGGCCAATGCTGAACGCGAAGTTCACACTGAAGGCGGCGAGCAGGCCGCTGATCACAAGCAACACGACCAGCAGCGCCCAGCGACGGGACAGAAAACTATGCCGACATAGCCAACCCGCCGGAAGTGAAAAGGCCAAGGCCAGCAGCAAGCCCACGAAGACCATCAGCAGGATTTCGAAACCGAACCAGAGCGTGGCCAGTATCGCCACCGTGGCAGCGGCAACGCCGGCCGCTATCCAGACCTTGCGCGTATAGTCACGCAAGCGCTCGCTGTTCGCTGCCATGATGACGCTCCTTGTCACAGGACAATGGCATAACGCGGCTACCTCGCCGCGACATTCAACGCGAAATATTCGCGCAACCGCCGGGCGACGCCGGACGAGTGGTGGTGGCCAATGCGCACGGCACCGGGAATCCGCCGTGCAAGCTCGGGATGGGCGTTTTCCATGATGAAGCCATGACCGACCAACGCCAGCATCTCGGCGTCATTGAGGTTATCGCCGAACGCCAGGCAACGCTCGGCGGGGATTTCGAGGCGCGCCATCAGGCGCTCGAGGGTGGCGCCCTTGTTGACACCCTCGGCCATGATCTCCAGCGAGTCGGCCATCGAGTAGGTCACGTGCAAACGCGTGCCCAGGCTGTCGTTGATGCTCTGCTCGAGGGTCGCCAGGGCCTCGGGATCGCCGATACACAATACCTTGCCGACGCCGCTGCCATCGTGGGCTTCGAGATCGGCGATCCGATAGCGAAAACCGCTGTGCGCGTGCAACGCCATCAACTCGGGAGCCGGCGCGTCGATCAACCACTCGTCGCCGGTATAGAGATTGAGCCGAATCGCGGCATCGCGGGGCAGCTCGACCAGCGCTCGGACCAGTTCGGCCGGCACCCACTGCTCGGCAATCAGGCTGTCGTCGGGCGCGTAGAGATGCGCGCCATTGGTGCTGATGACATGGGCGGGGACACCCAGCCTCCGGCGGAACGCGGCAATATCGTGAAAGTGGCGGCCCGATGCCAGCGCCAGATGATGGCCCTGGGCAGCCAGGGCCTGAAAGGTCTCGATGGTCAATTCATCGAGACCGTGCTGGGCATTGAGCAGGGTCTTGTCCAGATCGGTGACAATCAGATGGGACTGCATGCAGTTTCCTGTGACCAGTTTGTCACTCAGGCTACCGCAAAATGGCCACTCGGTAACGGCGGAGATCGCAAGTCCCCGCCGATCCACTTTGCCGACACCCCTGACGCTTGCCGGGCCGGGTCCTCCTCAGCCCGCCTGGCGTTCGTGCTTGAGGCATGCCACGGCCTCTCGCGCCAATGGCGACAGATCCGAGCCATCGTCGTCCAGGTAGGCGATGATCCGGGCCTTCATGCTGCGGGCCCAGAATTTCTGCAGGTGCATCGCCACGCGCTGCGCGGCCTGCGCCTTTTCACCGTGCTGGTTGGCAGCGATCTGGTTGACCATCTTGATCAATTGCTGCAGTTGCTGATCGCTCATCGGGCATCTCCCTGCGGCGAATCCTGAGTGAGGTCACTTGAGCGTGGTGACGGCGGGCTCGGCTGACAGTCCGAGTCCGAGATGGGCCTGCTGGCGCTCGTCGAAATGCCGGAACTGCTTCTGCCATTGCGACGGCTGCGACACGGTCTCCACCTGCACCGCGGTGACCTTGTACTCGGGACAGTTGGTGGCCCAGTCGGAGTTGTCGGTGGTAATCACGTTGGCGCCGCTGCCCGGATGGTGGAAGGTGGTGTAAACCACCCCCGGCTGCATGCGTTCGCTGATCTTGCAGCGCAACACGGTCTGCCCCACGCGGCTGGACACGCCCAGCCAGTCGCCCTCGCGAATGCCGCGCAGCTCGGCGTCGCTGGGATGGATCTCCAGCACGTCCTCTTCATGCCACCGGCTGTTCTCGGTGCGCCGGGTCTGGGCCCCGACGTTGTATTGACTGAGGATCCGCCCGGTGGTGAGCAGCAGCGGATAGCGCCGGTTGGTACGCTCTTCGGTGGCCACATAGTCGGTGATCGCGAAATGGCCCTTGCCGATGGGAAAGTCCACTTCGTGCATGGTCGGCGTGCCGTTGGGGTGCGCCTCGTTGCATGGCCACTGGATGCTGCCCAATTCATCCAGCTTGGCGTAGCTGACCCCGGTGAACGTCGGGGTCAACTGGGCGATCTCGTCCATGATCTCGGAGGGATGGCTGTAGTTCATCGGATAGCCCAAGGCGTTGGCCAGCTCCTGGGTCACCTCCCAATCCTCCTTGCCGGCTACCGGTGCCATGACCTTGCGTACGCGGTTGATGCGGCGCTCGGCGTTGGTGAAGGTGCCGTTCTTTTCCAGGAAGGTGGAGCCCGGCAGCAGCACATGGGCGTACTTGGCGGTCTCGTTGAGGAAGATATCCTGCACGATCAGGCAATCCAGCGAAGTGAGTGCGCTTTCCACATGCTGGGTATTGGGATCGGATTGGGCGATATCCTCACCCTGCACGTACAGCGCCCTGAAGGTACCGGCAATCGCCGCGTCGAACATGTTGGGGATGCGCAGACCCGGTTCGTCGTCGATCCTGACCTTCCAGACCGCCTCGAAACGCTGGCGCACCGCCGGGTCGGCCACATGCTGATAGCCCGGCAGTTCGTGGGGGAAGGAACCCATGTCGCAGGAGCCCTGCACGTTGTTCTGGCCGCGCAACGGGTTGACGCCCACGCCCTCGCGGCCGAGATTGCCGGTGGCCATGGCCAGGTTGGCGATGCCCATCACCATGGTCGAGCCCTGGCTGTGCTCGGTCACGCCCAGGCCGTAGTAGATGGCGCCGTTGCCGGCGGTGGCATAGGCGCGGGCCGCTTCGCGGACCTGCTCGGCGGGCACGCCGGTTTCGGCTTCCAGCGCTTCCGGTGAGTTGCGTGCCTCGCTGATGAAACTGCGCCAGGCCTGGTAGGCCTCGGTCTCGCAACGCTTCTCGATGAAATCCTGGTCTTCCAGGCCTTCGGCGACCACCACATGGGCCAGCGAATTGATGAGCGCCACGTTGGTGCCGGGTTTCAGGGCCAGGTGCATGCCCTTGCCGCCATGGGGCGTCTTGAGCAGATCGATGCGGCGCGGGTCGGCGACGATCAGCGTGGCGCCCTGGCGTAATCGACGACGCATCTGGGAGGCAAAGACTGGATGGGCATCGGTCGGATTGGCGCCAATCACCAGCATGGTGTCCGCCTTCATCACCGAGTCGAAGGTCTGCGTGCCGGCGGACTCGCCCAAGGTGGTTTTCAAACCGAAGCCGGTGGGCGAATGGCATACCCGGGCGCAGGTGTCGGTGTTGTTGTTGCCGAAGCCGGCGCGGATCAGCTTCTGCACCAGGTAGGTCTCCTCGTTGGTGCAGCGCGACGAGGTGATGCCGCCGATACTCTCGCGCCCGTATTTGGCCTGGGTATCTTTGAGGCGCTTGGCGGAGAATTCGATCGCCTCTTCCCAGGATACGGCGCGCCAGGGCTGATCGATGGATTCGCGGATCATCGGCTCGGTGATGCGATCCTTGTGGGTGGCATAGCCGAACGCGAAGCGCCCCTTCACGCAGGAGTGCCCATGGTTGGCGTCGCCGCCCTTGTAGGGCACCATGCGCACCAGTTGATCGCCCTTCATCTGCGCCTCGAACGAGCAACCCACGCCGCAGTAGGCGCAGGTGGTGACCACGCTGTGCTCGGGCACACCCTGATCGATCACGCTCTTTTCCATCAGCGTCGAGGTCGGGCAGGCCTGCACGCAGGCCCCGCAGGACACGCACTCCGAGTCCATGAAGTCTTCGTTCTGCCCGGCAGCGACCTTGGAGTCGAAGCCGCGACCGTCGATGGTCAGGGCAAAGGTGCCCTGGACCTCCTCACAGGCGCGTACGCAGCGCGAACAGACGATGCACTTGCTGGGGTCGAAGCTGAAATAGGGGTTGGAGGCGTCGGTTTCCGCGTCCAGGTGATTCGCACCGTCGAAGCCGTAGCGCACCTCCCGCAGGCCCACCGCACCGGCCATGTCCTGCAGTTCGCAGTCGCCATTGGCCGGGCAGGTCAGGCAGTCCAGCGGATGATCGGAGATGTACAGCTCCATGATGTTGCGGCGCAGCTTGGCCAGCTTGCCGTTCTGGGTGGTGACATTCATGCCCTCCGCTACCGGCGTGGTGCAGGAGGCCGGATAGCCGCGCCGGCCCTCGACCTCCACCGCGCACAGCCGGCAGGAACCGAACGCTTCCAGGTTGTCGGAGGCGCACAGCTTGGGAATGGTGATACCCGCCAGGGCCGCCGCGCGCAGCACGGAGGTTCCCTCCGGGACGCTGATCTCCGTCCCGTCGATGGTCAGGGCGATATGTTGCTCGGAGAGCCGGGCCGGCGTGCCCAGATCCTGGGAGAAAGCGTCTTTGTTGGGATCGAAATAATTCAGCATGGCGAACCTCCACGGGAGCGGGTCAGGTCGTCCGGGAAATGTTTGAGTACGCTCTGCACCGGGAATGGCGTCATTCCGCCCATGGCGCACAGCGAACCGGCCACCATGGTGTCGCAGAGATCGGAAAGCAGTTCGAGATTCGCGGCGCGGTCGTCGTCGGCGCGAATGCGGTCGATCACTTCCACACCGCGCACCGCGCCAATGCGGCAGGGCGTGCACTTGCCGCAGGACTCGACGCTACAGAACTCCATGGCGAAGCGGGCCTGCTCGCCCATGTCCACGCTGTCGTCGGACATCACCACGCCGCCGTGGCCGACCCCTGCACCGACTTCGGCGAAGGCTTCGTAGTCGAGCGGCAGGTCCCACTGGCTTTCGGGCAGGTAGGCGCACAGCGGACCGCCGACCTGCACCGCACGCAACGGGCGTTCGCTCGCGGTGCCCCCACCGAAATCTTCCATCAGCTCACGCAGGGTAGTGCCGAAGGCCAGCTCCACCAGCCCGCCGCGCTTGACGTTGCCGGCCAGTTGCAGGGCCAGGGTGCCACGGGATTTGCCCATGCCGTAATCGGCGTAGGCCTGGCCGCCCCGGTCGAGGATGAACGGCACCGCCGCCAGCGACAGCACATTGTTGACCACCGTGGGTCGGCCGAACAGGCCCTGGATGGCGGGCAGTGGCGGCTTGGCGCGCACCATACCGCGCTTGCCTTCCAGGCTGTCGAGCAGGGAGGTTTCCTCGCCGCAGATATAGGCGCCGGCGCCGAGGCGCACTTCCAGCTCGAAATGCTTGCCGCTACCGCGGATATCGTTGCCCAGATAGCCGGCCGCGTAGGCCCGCCGGAGAGCTTCGTTGACGACTCTGTGGGCGAGTGGGTATTCCGAGCGTAGATAGATGTAACCCTGGGTGGCGCCCACCGCCAGGCCGGCGATGGTCATGCCCTCGATCAGCATGTAGGGGTCGCACTCCATCGCCAGCCGATCGGCGAAGGTGCCGGAGTCGCCCTCGTCCGCGTTGCAGACGATATATTTCCGGCCTTCGGGTTCGTCGTGGACGGTCTGCCACTTGATGCCGGTGGGAAAGGCCGCGCCGCCGCGTCCGCGCAGGCCGGAGCCTTTGACCTCATCGACGATCGCCTGGGATTGCATGGTCAGGGCTTTTTCCAGCCCGGCGAAACCGCGGTGAGCCCGGTAATCGTCGATGGAGAGCGGATCGGTGATGCCGATGCGCGAGAAGGTCAGGCGTTGCTGGCGCTTCAGATAGGGGATTTCATCGGTCAGCCCCCGGGCCAGCGGATGTTCCGCCCCGCCATCGAACAGGCCCGCTTCGACCAGGCCGGCGACATCGTCCGGCTCCACCGGGCCATAGGCGACACGGCCTTGTGCCGTCTCGACCTCGACCATCGGCTCCAGCCAGAACAGCCCGCGGGAACCGTTGCGAACCAGCTTGATATCCCGCTCGCGGCGCGTTGCCGCCTGCGCGATCAGCGCGGCCACCTCGTCGGCACCCAGGGCCAGGGCGGTGGTGTCGCGGGGCACATAGACAGTCACGGTCATCACTGCACCTCCAGGATCGAGGTGGTGAGCCGGTCCACCAGGCGATCGAACTTCTCGGCGGTGACCCGCCCGTGGATCTCATCGTCCACGCGGATCGACGGGCCGCAGGCGCAGTTGCCCAGGCAGTACACCGGCTCCAGGGTGAATTCGTTGTCACGGCTTGTCTGGTGATAATCCACGCCCAGCTGCTGCTTGACGTGGGCTTCGAGCTGACGGCTGCCCACGGACTGGCAGGCTTCGGCACGACACACCTGCACCACGTGGCTGCCCACCGGGTGGCTGCGGAAGTGATGATAGAAACTGATGATGCCGTGGACCTCGGCGCGGGTATGGCGCAACGTTTCGGCAATGATCGGCACGGCCGCTTCGGGAATGTAGCCGCAGCGGTCCTGGATCGCGTGGAGTATCGGCAGCATGGCCCCGGGCTCGTCCTTCAGCGCATCGACTTCCCGCTGAAGCGACTCGTGGGTCCACGCCTGCGGCTGGCGTTTGCCGGAAGGCGTCATGGCTAGGCTCTCATCAAGCTGATTATTGTAATGCAATGAAACATTGCCCAGGGTAGGCGCGGATTGCCGGTCGCGTCATTCGCATGTCGCTGAGCGACTGTTTCAATGCCTATGTTACCCATGAACAATCTTGCTTAATTATTGCAGTTTAAATAGGCTGTTTACTGAACATAGCACGCCGCAACGGCCCCATAAATATGAAAGACAATGCATAGAAAAAAACTGCATGCCTCCCCTGCCTGGTTGTTCAAGACCGAAACCGACGAGCTGCTAGACCCGGCGCTCTTTCGCTTGCTGAAAAGCGTGCACGATAGTGGAAAACTGACCTTGGCGGCACAGCAGACGGGCATCTCCTATCGTCACGCCTGGAACCTTCTCAAGCGCGGCAATGACTTTTTCGGCGTGCCGCTGGCGGTAAAGCGCAAGGGCCACGGCACTCAGCTTTCGCCCCTCGGGGAGACACTGTTGTGGTCCGAGCAGCGAATCAAGGCGCGCCTGGGGCCACAGATCGACAGCATGGCCTCCGAACTCAACATCCAGCTCCAGCAACTGCTCGCCGGCGCTCACCCCGTGCTGCGCCTGCATGCCAGCCATGGCTACGCGGTGGCACTGCTGCCGGATTTCTCGGACCGGGTCGAACTGGATCTGCAATACACCAATCCCACGGAGGCCTTGCGCGCGCTGGCATCGGGCGAATCCGACCTTGCCAGTTTCCATTTCCCGGCCTGCCCGCGGTTGGCCGATCAGGTCATGGCGATCTACAAGCACCAGTTCGACCTGAACAATCTACGGGTGATCCGCTTCGTCACCCGCAGGCAAGGGCTGATCATTCGCAGCGACAGCCGCGGGGCCATCACCGGGCTGCAGGACCTCACCAGACCGGGTGTCCGCTTAATCAACCGCAATCGGCATTCCGGGACGCGTATCCTGTTCAAGCTGTTGCTCGATGAATGCGGCATCACCGAACGCCAGCTCCACGGCGCCGAGCGCGAGGAGTTCACCCACACCGCGGTGGCCGCCTATGTCGCCGCCGGAATGGCCGATGCCGGTTTCGGCGTCGCGGCCGCCGCCGCCCAGTTCGGCCTCGAATTCCTCGATCTGGCCACTGAACATTACCTGCTGGTGTGTCAAGAGGAGCGTCTCCGGCAGCACAATATCCGGCAGTTACTTTCGCTGATGGCATCGCCGGAATTCCTGGCGGAGATCGACAAGCTGCCGGGCTATGCACCGGATCGCTGCGGCGAGATATGCACCTTCGCCGAACTGCTCGGTGGCGACCGGCAATAAGCGACCGAGCGCCAGCCGCGCGCTCGGCCTATCCTCTTAAGCCAGTCGCCTCTTAAAACAGCGCCGCCGCCTTGGCCAGCGCAATGTATAGCCCGATCAAGAACGGTACGCCCACACCCAGCCAGGCCAGCACGCCACCGACACCGAACTTGCCCCGCGCCGCAGTTTCGGCGCTACCCGAGACGCTGTCGTCATGCTGCAGGGAACGCTCGTGCGCCACTTCCTCGGCGCTCATCCGATCGGATTCCTTCACCGGCCGTACCAGTGCATTGCAGATCAGCCCCAGGAACAGCAAACCGGCCATGATGTAGAGGGTTCGATCGTAGACCAGGGCGGGCTCCACGCCCGCTTTCAACTGAGCTTCGCGCAGGGCGGCAATGATCAACGGACCTATCAGGCCGGCGGCGGTCCAGGCCGTCAGCAATCGCCCATGGATCGCACCGACCATCTGCGTGCCGAAAATATCGGCCAGATAAGCCGGCACCGTGGCAAAGCCACCGCCGTACATACTGAGAATGATGCAGATGGAAATGACGAACATGCCCGCCATGCCCAGTTGCCCCCAAGTGGGCAGCAGAGAGTACATGACAATGCCGATAACGAAGAAGCAGTAATAGGTATTCTTGCGGCCGATCTTGTCGGACAGCGACGCCCAGAACAGCCGGCCGACACTGTTGAACAGGCTGATCAGCCCCACCAGGCCGGCTGCGGCAGCCACCACGGCCGCCTTCTGCGCTGCAGTGAGCCCAGCTTGCGTATCTTCGATACCGACCAGGGCACCGCCGAATACGTCCTGCAGCATGGGGCTGGCCATGGAGATCACCGCGATACCGGCGGTCACGTTCAAAAACAGCACGCCCCATATCAACCAGAACTGCTTGGTCTTCCAGGCCCGATTGAGATGAACGTGACCTTTCGTGATCATGGCATTGGATTTGGCGTCTTGCGAAGGCTGCCAACCTTTGGGGTGCCAACCGTTGGGCGGAACACGAAAGCCGATGGCGCCGCTGGCCATGACGATGGTGTAGATGACGCCCATGGTGATCAGCGTCATGGCGACGCCGGTGCCACCATCCGAGGAATAGTAACTCATCAGCAACACGGCGAGCGGAGCGCCGACCATCGCACCGCCGCCGTAGCCCATGATGGCGAAGCCGGTGGCCATGCCGCGTCGATCCGGGAACCACTTGATCAGCGTGGATACCGGTGTGATGTAGCCCAGGCCCTGACCAATGCCTCCGAGGACACCCGCCCCCAGGTAGACCAGCCACAGCTGATGCACCATCACGCCAATGCCGCCGACGATCATGCCGCCGCCCCAGCACAGTGCCGCGATGCAGCCGGCCTTGCGAGGCCCGGCATGCTCCAGCCATGCGCCCCAGATTGCAGCGGAGACACCCAGCATGGCGATGAAGATCCCGAATATGTAGGTCACTGGGCCACCGACCAGTTGCAAGTGGTCGTCGTCAGCGCCTGCATCAAGCCGATATTGGTGCAGCTGGCCGGTGCATTGGCAATCTCGTTGCTCATCGGCAGCCAGAACACCGAAAAACCGTAGGCCATGCCGATACACAGATGGATCGCCAGGGCCGCCGGAGGAACCGACCAACGGTTGAAGTTCGGCCCTGCTATCGTGCGCTCGCGGGCAAAGAAACCGACATCGCCCCTTGCCGACGATGTCCGCGCATCGCCTCTCGAAATACCGTCCATGAGTCGTCCTCTTGTTTATTGTGACTATCGATTAGCCAGGCATTAACTCATGCCCGGGGTACGCCTTGGGCATGGGGATTGATCGACCGGTTCCGCCCGGAAAGGCAGTCGACGCCGCAACACGTATGGTTCACGCCCCATACGAGCTCAGGCCATTCACTGACGATGTTCAGCGGGTCATTGGCATAGGAAGGATGCGACGCCGTTGTCTTGCTCACAGGACATGCAATGTTGAAAGTCATGGCACTACTCATTGTTTTTATGAACCAGTCTGCATAAGTGAAGCGCGCTCTCGATTTGCTTCACAGCCATGATCGCAGTTAATGGCATTACCAGCGCAACTAGCGAAAGGTATTATGATTGATAATGCATATGGCCGAAAATAATCAATGAAGATTCGGCGTTCTCGGGTATGGCGGCCTAACGCCGCCGTCTCGTTCAGTGTGGAGCCACCCCGCCGGCGACGCGTTCTGCCCTCTCGCCAAGCACTACGTGAACCAGCCCACCTTCGATGCGCTGGATACCCTGCGCGCCCAACGCCCTGAGGGCCGCCTCATCGAGATTCGCGACATCGGCCAGGCGCAGCCGCAGGCGGGTGGTGCAGGCGCCCACGCTGGTCAGGTTGGCGGCCCCGCCCAACGCGCGCACGAAGGCCGGACCGCGCTCACCGGCGTCTACCGGGGCGCTGGCGGCACCCGCGGTTTCCGGTTCGCGCCCCGGCGTCGGCAGATCAAGCGCGCAATCGCCCAGCGGAACACCGCGTAATACAGCGCGAAATAGCAAAGCCCCACCGGGATCATCAGCCAGCCGTTGGTCGATAGCCCATAGGACAGCGCATAGTCGAAAGCGCCCGCCGAGAAGGTAAAGCCCAATTTGACGTTGAGCAGGTTCATGATCACCATCGACAGCCCGGTGAGCAGCGCGGCGCCGTTGCTGTCGTTGGCGAAACCCACCGCCAGGCCGATGGCGAAGATCAGCGCCAGATTGGCGAAGATCGCGTTGCCGGCATCGGCGATGAAGGCGATGTCGAGCAGGTCAGGCTGACCCAAGCGCAGCAGCAGGCCGGCGACCCAGCTTCTGCAGGCCACCCATGATGTCGAGTTGCATGATGATCTTCCTCCGGGCGTTGTTATTGTCGAAAGTGACTGTTATCGAAAGTGACAGTGGCGAATCAGGCGACGACCGGCGCGTCCAGCCAGGCCTTGAGCCGCGCCGCGGGCCGCGCATGCAGCCCGGCCGCCAACGCCAGGGTCACCTCACGGGTGGCCTGGGGCCCCGCCATCGCGGACGTGCCCTCGCCGGACGACTCGGTCGTCGTCTCTGCCGGCGCCTCGAGGCGCATGATCACTTCGCCGCGGCGCACCGTTTCACCGCTGCGCTGCGCGCCGAAGGGCGCCAGCTTCCAGCCGGCCGGCTCGGCAACGACCAGCGGGGTGATCAGACTCATCACCTGCCGGGCGACACGGTCGGCGTCGAAACGCAGCAAAGGCTCGCCGGCCTCGAGTAGCTGGCCGACCTCGACCAGCAACTTAAGACCCGCACCGTCGAGATTGACGGTATCCAGCCCCAGGTGAACCAGCAGCTCGATACCCTCTGCGCTGCGAATCGTCACCGCATGAGCGGTACGCGCGCACTGCACGACTTCCCCGGCACACGGCGCGTGCAGGGTATCGCCCAGCGGGTCGATGGCCAGACCGTCGCCGAGGGTACCTTCGGCGAAGACCGGGTCGGGCACCGCATCGAGGGCGACGAGCACGCCATCCACCGGTGCCTGAATGTCGAATGATGAAGCCATGTTGCCTCCGGCGTCGTTGTTGTCGAGAGAGCGATTGTCGTGAAATGGAATCGGAAAGCGCTCAGCGGGTACGGGTCACCTTCTTCAGGTGGCGCGGCTGATCGGGGTCGCTGCCACGCGCCGCGGCTAGCCCGGCGGCCATGACGTAGAAGCTCTGGATCACCGCAAGCGGCTGCAGCGCGGCATGGCCGGCATCGGCGAGCGTCAGCTCGCGCTGGGCGACGCTTTCGTCGGCGGCCAGCAGGACCCGTGCGCCGACGCTTTTCAGCCACTCGGCGAGTTCAAGCAGACCGGCCTGTTCGGGCCCCGGCGGGGCGAACACCAGCACCCGATAGCCGGGGCCGATCAAGGCCATCGGGCCATGCTTGACCTCGGCGCCGCTGAACGGCTCGGCCTGGATGGCGCAGGTCTCCTTGAACTTGAGCGCCGCCTCCTGGGCAATCGCCAGCCCGGTGCCACGGCCCACCACCATCAGCCGGTCGGCATCGCGCAGCGCTTCGATGGCCGGCGACCAATCCTGCTCGGCCGCCGCGTGCAGCCGTTCAGGCAGCGCCTCGAGGGCGGCGAGCAATTCACGATCACCGTTCCAGTGCCCGAGCAACTGGGCACAGGCCGACAGCGTGGCCAGGTAGCTCTTGGTCGCGGCGACGCTGCGCTCTTCGCCGGCATACAGCGGAATCTCGCGATCGCTGACCTCGCCCAGCGGCGAGCGCGGTGTGTTGACCAACGCCAGCGTCTGCGCCCCGCCGGCGGCCAGCGCCTTCTGGGTCTCGATCAGGTCGGGGCTCTGACCGGACTGCGAGATCGCCAGCGCCAGTTGACCGTCGAGCTTCCAGGGCGCCCGCGCCAGGGTGGTCAGCGACGGCGGCAACGAGGCCACCGGTATGCCGCGGCTCTGCATGCACAGATAGCCGAAATAACTGGCGGCATGATCGGAACTGCCGCGCGCCACGGTGACCACGCCGTGCGGATCGCGCTGGCGCAGCCACTCGCCGAGTTCGGCCAGCGGTTCGGCGTTGCGGGTCAGTTGGCCGGCGATGCGCTCGGGGGCGTTGCGCGCTTCGCTGAGCATCATCGAACTCATGAGTCGTCTCCGGGGGGGAATGGCTGAAGAGCTTGCTGAAGAACCTGCGGGAGGATCGGGCCCGGTGCCATGACCGACGCGCCGGCCCTCGACGTAGACCGCCTCGACCGCCAGTTCACGATCGAGCACCACCAGATCGGCATGACAGCCGCCGGCCAGCCGGCCGCGGTCGTGCAGGCCGAGAAAGTCGGCGGGATGGCGCGATACCCGCGCGCTGGCCTCGTCCAGCGGCAGGCCGATGGCGACCAGGTTGCGCAGCGCCTGATCCATGGTCAGGGTGCTGCCAGCGAGCGTGCCGTCGGCGAGGCGCACCCCGCCCAGGCACTTGGTGACCGCCTGCTCACCGAGCCGGTACTCGCCATCGGGCATGCCGGCGGCGGCGGTCGAGTCGGTGACCGCGTAGAGCCGCGGAATGCTTCTGAGCGCGACGCGAATCGCCCCGGGATGAACGTGCAGCAGATCGGGGATCAACTCGGCGAAGTCGGCGTGCGCCAGGGCCGCACCGACCATGCCCGGGTGGCGGTGATGCAACCCCGTCATGGCGTTATAGAGATGGGTGAAGCCGCAGGCGCCGTGCTCCATCGCCGCCACACCCTGCTCGTAGCTGCCCAGGGTGTGGCCGAGCTGCACGCGCACGCCGCGCTCGCTCAGGTGACGAATCAGCGCGTAATGGCCGGATAGTTCGGGGGCCAGCGTGACCAGGCGGATCGGTGCCAACTCGCACAGTTCGTCGATCTCGTCGATCTCGTCGATCTCGCCGGGCCGGGCATGGAGCGGCTGGGCGCCGAGCTTGCCGGGATTGATGTAGGGGCCCTCGAGATGCACGCCGAGGATTCGTGCGCCCTCGCCGGGGGGCGCTTTTATCAGCGTACCGATCTCGCCGAGCACCCGGCGCACCTCGGCAGCGGTGGCGGTCATGGTGGTGGCCAGCAGGCTGGTGGTGCCGAAGCGCGCATGGGTGCGTGCTAGCGTCGCCACCGCCTCGCCCCCCTCCATGGTGTCGGCGCCGCCGCCACCATGTACGTGCAGGTCGACGAAACCGGGCAGTACGTAGGGCGCGTCGTTGTCCGCCGGGACCGTCGGCGCGCCGTCGATCCCGACGATGCGGCCATAGCGCCAGTGAATCTCGCCCAGACGCCAGCCTTCGGGGGTGAGGATGTTGCCGTAACGCATTGGCTTACCTTTTTATCGAGCCCGATA
The DNA here is from genome assembly GCF_000731955.1 of Halomonas zincidurans B6. Classification (NCBI taxonomy): domain Bacteria; kingdom Pseudomonadati; phylum Pseudomonadota; class Gammaproteobacteria; order Oceanospirillales; family Halomonadaceae; genus Modicisalibacter; species Modicisalibacter zincidurans. The sequence continues at coordinate 2,492,805 of NZ_JNCK01000001.1, forward strand.
CAGCTCGACCATGAAGTCGTAGTAATCAGTGCGGCAGTAAGTGACGGTGAGCTCGGCCGGGCTGCCATCGGCGAGATAGCCCAGCCGGGTGACCTTGAGCAGCGCCTGGCCCTCGGGCACTTCCGCCAGCGCGGCGAGCTCGGCGTCGGCATTGACCGCGGTGAGGTGCTGCAAGGCGCGCTCCACCGCCTTGCCGCGCGCTTCCAATGTCGCGTAGAGCGAGCGCTCGACGCCTTCCGGCTCGGGCAATACCGCTTCCGGCAGGCAGCTCTCCTCCACCGCCATCACCACGTCGTCGGCCAGGCGCAGTCGCTTGAGCCGGGCCACCCGGGCGTCGCCACGCAAGCCCAGGCGCAGCGCCTCCTCGGTGCTCGGCGCCTCGAGGCGCCGCGACAGCCAACGCGAGCGCGGCGTGAAGCCGCGCTGGGCAAGCAGCTCGGAAAAGCTCGTCAATTTCGTCAATGGCTGATTGAAGCGCGGCGCGATGAACGTTCCCGAACCGTGGGTGCGCCGAATCAAGCCCTGCCCGGCGAGCCTTTCGAGCGCCTTGCGGGCGGTGATGCGTGAAATTTCCAGCGTCTCGGCAAGTGTCCGCTCCGATGGCAGTGCCTCGCCGGCCAGCCAGGCCCCCGCCTCGATGGCGTCGCCGAGTTGCCGCGCCAGCTGGTGATAGAGCGGCGTGGCCATATCGGGATCGAGGGTGATCCGGGCAAAACGGGGATCCATGATTTCTCCGCGATGATCGTTGATCCTGGTTAATAACCACTATAGATCCTGTTAAATACCAGTCAAATACCAATTGGCCTTATATTGGTGCTTTGACGAGGCAGCTACAACCGCGTCTCTCGCCAGCGCGCCCATGCGCTGCTGCATTTCGCCCAACGCCGATCTCGTTCGGCGTCAATTGCATTGCCGGAGGGAAGGCGCGAGCGCTCGCTGCTGCCTTGGGCTGAGAGCACGAGAGCCGTGCGACGATTGGCGGCGGCGGCCCGAATCCGTATAGTGGCTGCTCGTTCCCGCCAACTGTACCGACGCCCCCATGCTGCAGAACAACGCGCTGCTTTCGCAGCTCAAGCAACAGATCCGTGACACCACCCCGCGCGCCGAGGGTGTCATCAAGGCCACCGATCGCGGTTTCGGCTTCCTCGAAACCGACAGCGGCGAGTCCTACTTCGTGCCGCCGCCCGCCATGAAGCAAGTGGTCCATGGCGACCGTGTCGAGGCGATCATCAAGGAGGACGGCGACAAGAAGTCGGTGGAGCCGGAACGCCTGATCGAAGCGGGGCTGGACCGTTTCATCGCCCGCGTGCAAAACCGCGACGGGCGACTCGCGGTGATTCCCGATCATCCCTCGATCAGCAACGCCTTCAAGGCGCGCATCAAGCGCAGCCTCGACGAGGACAGCATCGCCGATGGCGACTGGGTCGTCGCCCGATTGGTGCGCCATCCGCTCAAGCCCGACGATCGCGCCTTCTTCAGCCAGATCGAGGAATTGATCGCCAGGCAGGACGACCCGGCAGTACCCTGGCGGGTGACGCTGGCCCGCCACGCCCTCGAACAGGCCTCGCCGGAAGCCGGCGACGAATGGCCGCTGGCCGACGAAGGACTCGAGCGCGAGGATCTCACCGCGCGCGCGTTCTTCACCATCGACGGCGAGAAGACCCGCGACATGGACGATGCGCTGCATGTCGAGACGTGCCCAGGCGGCTGGCGGCTGTGGGTGGCGATCGCCGACCCCACCGCTTATGTCGCCGAGGGCCATGCCGCGGATCTCGAGGCGCAGACCCGCGCCTTCACGGTCTACCTGCCGGGCCAGAACGTGACCATGCTGCCCGAGGTGCTGGCCGACGACCTGTGTTCGCTGAAGGAAGGCGAAACGCGCCCGACCCTGGCCTGCACGCTGGACGTCAACGCCGACGGCAGCCTCGGCGAGTACCGGTTCTTCGCCGCCCACGTGCGCTCGCATGCGCGGCTGATCTACGACAAGGTCTCCGACTGGCTCGAAGGCCAGGGCGAGTGGACGCCCGAGGCCGGCATCGGCGAACAGCTCAAGACCCTTGAGGCGCTGACCGAAGCGCGCAGTGCCTGGCGCGCCGAGCATGCGTTGGTGTTCAAGGATCGCCCCGATTACGTCTTCGATCTGGACGACGCCGGCAATGTGCTCGACGTGCGCATCGAGGGCCGACGCATCGCCAATCGCATGATCGAGGAGTCGATGATCGCCGCCAACGCCTGCTGCGCGGATCTGCTCGCCGCCAAGGTCGGCCATGGCATCTTCAACGTGCACCGCGCCTTCGAGCCCGAAAAGGCCGATGCCGCGCTCGAGTTCCTCGCCGGCCAGCAGATCGAGATCAAACGCGAGGCGCTCACCGAACTGCCGCGCTATCGCGAACTCAAGCGCGCGCTGGAAAGCCGCGACGATGCCTGGCTGGATGCTCGCCTGCGGCGTTTCCAGGGCTTCACCAGCATGTCGGCCCAGCCCGGTCCGCACTTCGGCCTGGGGCTGGCCGCCTACGCCACCTGGACCTCGCCGATCCGCAAGTACGGCGACATGGTCAACCATCGGTTGATCAAGGGCGTGCTCAAGGGCGAACAGGCGCCGGCCGAGGCCAGCGAAGCGTTGACCGAACAGCTCACCGAGCGCCGCAGGCTGAATCGCATGGCCGAGCGCGACGTCAAGGACTGGCTGTATGTGCGCTACCTGACCCCGGCCGCCCGGGAACAACGCACCTTCGATGCCGAGATCATCAACATCAACCGCGGCGGCATGCGCGTGCGCCTGACCGCCAACGGCGCGACGGCCTTCGTGCCGGCACCGCTGATGCACAGCGAACGCGACAAGGTGGCGATCGACGACAAGGAAGGCCGCATTTGCATCGCTGACGAGGAGCGCTACAAGCTGGGCGATCCACTCAAGGTGGTCTTGACCGAAGCCCGCGAGGAAACGCGCTCGCTGGTGGCGCGCCCGGCCGACTGAACGACGCCCGGCGCTGCAATCCAGCGCGGTGGTGCAAAAAAAACCGTGTACAACGAAAACGGCGGACATCGAAAGATGTCCGCCGTTTTTGTATCGCGCCTGCCCACGCTGTTCAGGGCGTCTCTTCGGGCTCCACCGTATGAGCGCGGCTCGCGAGGGGATGCTCAACAGCTCGCCATGGCGGTATTCCTGAGTCTCCGACATGGCCAGGCGCCATCCATGGCACTACGCACCGTCACGGGGACTCCAGCGCCGACACCGTGGATCTCGGGCTCGTCTCGGCTTTCAGCAACGCCCAACAGATAATGCATAGCCCCAGGTAACCGGCCAACCCACGCGGATCGCGTAGTAACGACTGACTGAGACCGAAATCGATGAAGGCGGCAACGATGACAACGCCGGAAAGCGCCAGCGTGCGCTGCCAGGCCCGCCTGGCGGAGCGCAGATGACGAGAGAACAGCAACAGGGGCACGCCGTACAGGCCCACCAGGCTGATAACGCCCAGCGTGCCACGGCGAGCGGCCGTATCGATGAAATCGCTGTGCAACTGGTCGTAGTCGCTGACACCGCGACTCAGTTCGCCGGCCGCGACAAGCGCATCGCGCGCAGCCTCGAGCCCACCCTCGCCCCACCCGGTAACGGGCCTGTCGGTGAACAGCGCAAGTCCGCCACGCCACATTTCCAGGCGCAACCCCAACGAGGTAGCGGTCTCACCCGCCATGTAATACCCCCGAACATTATCCACGGCCAGCAGCAGCCGAGCGGCGACGCCGGTCTGCGGCAGGCATACCGCCAAGATCAGCAGCCCGCCCAGCACCCCGAAAGCCGCCCATAAGAAGCGCGCAGGCAAGAGTGGCCGAAAGTTACGATAGAGCAGCCAGCTCAACAATGGCAAGGCGATCCAGCCGCCTCGCGTACCCGACAGCAATGAAGCGGCAAGCCCCGCACAAGCCGCCACGCCGAGCAATACGGTCAGCCAGCGAGCCCGACACCGACTGCTGCCCAGCCGACCGAGCATGGCAACCAGCGACAGGACGCCAAACAGCAATGCAAGATTGCCGAAGGGGATGGCATTCATTGAATTGTTGGCGCGGGGCAGCCCCACCCAGCCGCGCTCATAACCGGCGATCAGCCCCGCGCCCAAGCTGGCGGCGAGCAGCCCGAGCAACCAGCCACGCTGGCTCGGCGGATAACCGCGTAACCAGACCAACAGACCCGCCGCCAACAACGGCCACAATGGCAACCAGCCTCCATCGCCACCTTGTGGCAGCGGCCATACGCCGCTACGCGACACATCGGCGAGCCAGACGCCGGAAAAAACCAGCAATGCCAGCAGCAGCAAACCATCCTCACGATCCAGCCGGGCCAGGCAACGGCCGAGCGTCGCGATGAACCCCACCGATGCCGTCAGCGCAGCCGCCACGGGCAACACGGCGAACCCCCACTGCCAGACGATCAGCAAGGCGATGAAAGCAACGCTCAGCATGGTATTAATCGCCGACCACAGCCCTCCGGAGCCACGCCTGGACGACATCCCAGGCTTGGCAGTTCCCCCGAGGAACTGATCGTGGTGTCGCGTTACGCTCAGATTCATATCGGCCCCAGAGCTCCCTTTCCGCCGCCCATACACCTGCAGGCAGGCTTCCTTGTGACCCATCACGCATGGGCGGCCATTCGCTTGAAGATATCATTATGCAGCAGCAACGCTTCATAGCGACCGACATCGACGACACGGCCATGATCGATCAGTTAGCTGCAGTCGCACTGCTTGATCGTGGCCAGCCGGGGAACTTTGCACACCGCAATGAAAAAGGGCGCCCAATGGACGCCCTTGCGACTCATGGGAGGCCAGACTTACCAGCCGGTGGCTTCCTTGAGTGCATCGCCGATTTCGGCCAGCGAGCGCACGGTCTTGACGCCTGCAGCTTCGAGCGCCGCGAACTTCTCGTCCGCCGTACCCTTGCCACCGGCAATGATCGCCCCGGCATGCCCCATGCGCTTGCCCGGAGGCGCCGTCACACCGGCGATGTAGGCCACGACCGGCTTGCTGACATTGGCCTTGATATAAGCCGCCGCCTCTTCTTCGGCAGTGCCACCGATTTCGCCGATCATGACGATCGCTTCGGTCTGCGGGTCCTTCTCGAACAGCTCGAGAATGTCGATGAAGTTGGAGCCCGGAATCGGGTCGCCGCCGATACCCACGCAGCTGGACTGACCGAAGCCATGATCCGTCGTCTGCTTGACCGCTTCGTAGGTCAGTGTGCCCGAGCGCGACACGATACCCACCCGGCCCGGCTGATGGATGTGCCCCGGCATGATGCCGATCTTGGTCTCTCCCGGGGTGATGACACCGGGGCAGTTCGGCCCGATCAGACGCACGCCCAACTCGTCACATTTGACCTTGACGTCGAGCATGTCGAGTGTGGGAATGCCTTCGGTGATGCACACGATCAGCTTGATGCCGGCATTGGCGGCCTCGAGGATCGAATCCTTGCAGAACGGCGCCGGGACGTAGATGACCGAGGCCTCGGCGCCGGTCTTGTCGACGGCTTCCCTGACGGTGTTGAACACCGGCAGACCCAGATGCTCCTGGCCGCCCTTGCCCGGCGTCACGCCGCCGACCATCTGGGTGCCGTAGGCAATCGCCTGTTCGGAGTGGAAGGTCCCCTGGCCACCGGTAAAGCCCTGGCAGATGACCTTGGTGTTCTTGTCGATCAGAATACTCATTACTTGCCCTCCGCTGCTTTGACGACTTGCTGGGCCGCGTCGGTCAGGCTTTTAGCAGCGATGATGTTCAGTCCGCTGGAGGCCAGCTTCTCGGCACCCAGCTCGGCGTTGTTGCCCTCGAGACGCACGACGACAGGCACGTTGACCCCGACCTGCTCGACGGCACCGATGATGCCCTCGGCAATCATGTCGCAGCGCACGATGCCACCGAAGATGTTGACCAGAACGGCCTTCACGGAGGTATCGGAGAGAATGATCTTGAACGCTTCGGCAACCCGCTCCTTGGTCGCACCGCCGCCGACGTCCAGGAAGTTCGCCGGCTGGCCGCCGCTGAGCTTGATGATATCCATGGTGCCCATGGCCAGACCGGCACCATTGACCATGCAACCGATGTTGCCGTCGAGCGCCACGTAGTTGAGTTCCCACTTCTGGGCATTGGCTTCGCGCTCGTCCTCCTGGGAAGGATCGCGCATCGCCTGCAGATCGGGGTGACGATAGAGGGCGTTGCCATCGAGATTGATCTTGGCATCCAGGCAGTGCAGGTTGCCTTCCTCGGTGATCACCAGCGGATTGATCTCGAGCAGCGCCAGATCCTTGTCATGAAACAGCTTGGACAGGCCCAGAAAGATCTTGGTGAACTGCTTGATCTGGTCACCCTTGAGACCCAGCGCAAAAGCCAGTTCGCGGGCCTGATACGGCTGCGCACCGACCAGCGGATCGATCTCGGCCTTGAGGATCTTCTCGGGGGTTTGCTCGGCGACCTTCTCGATCTCGACGCCGCCCTCGGTGGAGGCCATGAACACCACGCGCTGGGTGCCACGGTCGACGACAGCGCCCAGGTACAGCTCGGTGGCGATATCGGTGAGATTCTCGACCAGGATCTTGGCGACCGGCTGACCTTTCTCGTCGGTCTGGTACGTCACCAGATTCTTGCCCAGCCACTGCTCGGCAAAGGCCTGGGCTTCTTCCGGGCTCTTGATCAGCTTGACGCCGCCGGCCTTGCCGCGGCCACCGGCGTGGACCTGAGCCTTGACGACCCACTTGTCGCCGCCGATCTTCTTGCATGCGTCAGCAGCTTCCTTGGGGGTGTCCACGGCGAAGCCTTTGGACACTGGCAAACCGTAATCGGCAAACAGCTGTTTGCCTTGATATTCATGAAGGTTCATCGTGTCATGCCATTGGTTGCATGTGACTCGAATGGCGGCCCGGTCGCTCGCCAGGAGTGACCGGGCCGCCCCTTTTCGCCCGACGATTGCCGGGACGACGCGTCTTTAAAGAGCCAGACGCCTGTTGCAGCTGGCGATCTGCTTACTTGCGCTTCTTGCGATTGGCCATGTGAATCGCGTGGCCACTCACCGCCAGCGCGGCTTCATGGATCGCTTCCGCGGTGGTCGGGTGCGCATAGCAGGTCAATGCCAGATCTTCGGCGCTGGAGCCGAACTCCATGGCGATCACACCCTGGGCGATCAGCTCGCCGGCGTGCTGACTGACGATATGCACGCCCAGGATGCGGTCGGTTTCGGCATCCGCGATCACCTTGGCCATGCCCTCGGGCGCGTTGTTGGCGAGCGCCCGGCCATTGGCCGAGAACGGGAAGGAGCCGGTCTTGATCTCGATGCCTTCGGCCTTGGCCTGCTGCTCGTTCATGCCGACCCAGGCGACTTCGGGTGCCGTGTAGATGACGCACGGGATGGCCTCGTAATTTATCTCGGCCTTGTGACCGGCAATGATGTCGGCCACCATCACGCCCTCTTCGGAGGCCTTGTGAGCGAGCATCTGGCCGCGCACGCAGTCGCCGATGGCATAGACGCCCGGCACGCTGGTGCGGCACTGGTCGTCGACGAAGATGAAGCCGCGCTCGTCGAGCTTGACCCCGGCGTCGTCGTCGAGGATGCCCTGGGTGTAGGGGCGACGGCCGACACAGACGATCACCTTGTCGAAGGTCTGTTGCTGCTCGCCCTCGCTGTCGGTGTACTTGACGACGACTTCATCGTCCTTGACCTCGGAGCCGGTGACGCGCGCCCCCAGCTTGATGTCCAGCCCCTGCTTGCCGAGCAGTTTCTGGGTTTCCTTGGCGATCGCCTGATCGACCATCGGCAGAAAACTGTCCATTGCCTCGAGCATGGTGACTTCGCTGCCCATGCGGCTCCACACGCTGCCCAGCTCGAGGCCGATGACCCCGGCCCCGATCACGCCCAGGCGCTTGGGCGCCTCGGTGAATTCCAGCGCCCCGGCGGAATCGACGATCAGCCCCTCGGTCAGTGGCGTCGGGGGAATCTCGACCGGTACGGAGCCGGAAGCGATGATGATGTTGTCGGCCTCGTAGGTTTGCTTGCCGCCGTCCTTGCCGGTGACTTCGACCTTGCTGTTGGAAAGCACCTTGCCGGTGCCTTCCAGCGCCGTCACGCCATTGGCCTTGAACAGCGCGCTGATGCCGCCGACGTTCTTGGTAACGACGCTTTCCTTGAACTCGAGCATCTTGGCGATGTTGGCGGACACATCGCCCACTTCGATGCCGATCTCGGCGTAATGGTCGCGGGCCTCGACGAACTTGTGCGAAGTCTCGAGCAGCGCCTTGGAGGGAATGCAGCCCACATTCAGGCAGGTACCGCCATGCACGGTCTTGCCTTCCTTGTTGACCCACTTCTCGACACAGGCGGTCTTGAGGCCCAGTTGGGCGGCGCGGATGGCGGCGACATAGCCCCCGGGTCCCGCGCCGATGACGATCACATCAAATTTATCGGCCATGTACTCTTCCTGTTCGGTCTACGGTTCTTTCCGAAGATTGGCGGTGCAGCGCGCAACGCCTCGTCAGATAAACCTGTTTGGCTTGGCGGCGAATCACACGTCCAGTAGCAGGCGTGCCGGATCCTCGAGCAGCTCCTTGATGGTCACCAGGAACTGCACCGCATCCTTGCCGTCGATCATACGGTGGTCGTAGGACACGGCCAGGTACATCATCGGACGTATCTCGACCTTGCCATCGACCGCCATGGGGCGCTCCTGGATCTTGTGCATGCCCAGGATCGCGGTCTGCGGGGGATTGATGATTGGCGTCGACATCAGTGAGCCGAAGATACCGCCGTTGGTGATGGTAAAAGTCCCCCCCTGCATCTCATCGATGCCGAGCTTGCCAGCCCGCGCACGCTTGCCGAAGTCGACGATGGTCTTCTCGACGTCGGCGATCTTCATGCTGTCGGTGTCGCGCAGCACCGGCACCACCAGGCCGCGATCGGTGGATACCGCCACGCCGATGTCCTGATAGCCGTGGTAGACGATGTCGGTTCCGTCGATCGAGGCGTTGACGTCCGGGAAGCGCTTGAGCGCCTCGGCGGCTGCCTTGACGAAAAACCCCATGAAACCGAGCTTGGTGTCGTGGGCCTTGAGGAAGGTGTCCTTGTACTGGCCGCGCAGCGCCATCACCGCGCTCATGTCCACCTCATTGTAGGTGGTCAGCATGGCCGCCGTCTGCTGGGCCTGGACCAGACGCTTGGCGATGGTCTGGCGCAACCGGCTCATCGGCACGCGCTTTTCGGGACGCTCGCCTTCCACGGCCGGAGCCGCGGTTGCGGCGGCCTTGGTGGCATCGGTAGCCGGCTTGTCGGCGGCCGGCTTGTCGCTGGTCTTCTTGGCGCTGCCTTGCTTCACGGCCTTCTGGACGTCCTCCTTGAGAATGCGCCCGCCCTTGCCGGTACCTTCGATCTTGTTGGCGTCGAGATCGTGTTCGGCCACCAGCTTGCGCGCCGCCGGCGCGAGAATCTTGTCGCCGACCTTCTCGTCGCTGTCCGATTCCGCCTTCGGCTCGCTCGCCTCGGCCTTGGCTTCGCCCTCGTCGCTGCCGCCGGCCCCCTCGGCAAAGACCGCCAGCACGGCCTCGGACTCGACCTGCGCGCCCTCTTCAACCTTGATTTCGGCGAGCGCGCCATCGCCCGGGGCGACCACTTCGAGCACCACCTTGTCGGTCTCGATGTCGGCCAGCACCTCGTCGCGCTTGACCGCCTCGCCGACCTTCTTGTACCAGGTCGCCACGGTGCCTTCCTGGATGGACTCGGGGAAGGATGGCGCCTTGACGTCATGCTTCTTGCCCGAGGCGGCCTGCTTCTCGGACTTGCCCGCCTCAGGCTTCCGTTCCGCCTTGGCGTCCGATTGCTGGTCCTCTGACTTGACATCCGCCTTGTCGTCGGCCGCCTTTTCCTGAGCCTCGCCGAGCATGCCCAGCACCTGCTCGGAATCGCATGTCTCGCCTTCTTCGACCTTGATCTCTGACAGCGTGCCGGCTTCCGGCGCCACCACCTCGAGGACGACCTTGTCGGTCTCGATTTCGACGATCAGTTCGTCACGCTCGACACTGTCGCCGGGCTTCTTGTGCCAGGCGGCAACCGTGCCTTCGGCAACGGATTCCGGAAAACTGGGCGCTTTGATCTCGGTAGCCATTTGGGTTCCTTAGTGTGTTCTCTCTCGTCCCGGTGATGAGGCCTCAGGCATTGAAGGCGTCGTTCACCAGCTGGCGCTGTTGTTCAACGTGCACGGACATGTAGCCGGCGGCCGGCGCGGCGGATGCCGGGCGTCCGGCGAACTTGAGCTCGCGACCCAGCCCCTCGCTGACCATGTCGGCGACCACACGCATGTGGTGCTGGCTCTGATACCAGGCCCCCTGATTGAGCGGCTCTTCCTGGCACCAGATGACCTGCTCGAGGTTGCCATAACCCTTGAGTGCCTCGTAGAGCTCTTCCTTGGGGAAGGGGTAGAGCTGTTCGATGCGCACGACGGCGGTGTCCTCGCGCTGGTTCTCGCTGCGATAGGCGGCCAGGTCGTAATAGACCTTGCCGGCACACAGCACCACGCGCTTGACCTTGTCGGCCTCGAGCTTGCCTTGGTCGGCCAGCACCATGTTGAAGCGTCCGTCGGCCAGTTCCTCCAGCGTAGAAGTCGCTTCCTTGTGACGCAGCAGGCTTTTTGGCGACATGACGATCAACGGCTTGCGCAGCGGACGGATCACCTGGCGACGCAGCAGGTGATAGATCTGCGCCGGCGTGGTGGGTACGCAGACCTGCATGTTGTGTTCGGCGCACAGCTGCAGAAAGCGTTCGAGGCGAGCGGACGAGTGCTCCGGCCCCTGCCCCTCGTAGCCATGCGGCAGCAGCATGGTCAACCCGCACAGACGGCCCCATTTCGACTCGCCCGACGAGATGAACTGATCGACCACCACCTGCGCGCCGTTGAAGAAGTCGCCGAACTGGGCTTCCCAGATCACCAGCGCATTGGGCATGGTCGTCGCATAGCCGTACTCGAAGGCCACCACCGCTTCTTCCGAGAGGTAGGAATCGCGGATGGTGAAACGCGGCTGCCCGTCGCGAATATGCTCGAGCGGCACGTAGGTGGTGCCATCCTTCTGGTTATGCACTACCGCATGGCGGTGCGAGAAGGTACCGCGGCCGCTGTCCTGGCCGGTCAAGCGCACCGGATGACCCTGGTCGAGCAACGTGGCATAGGCCAATGTCTCGGCGAAGCCCCAGTTGAGCGCCATGCCGCCGGCCAGCATCTTGCGGCGGTCCTCGTAGATCTTCGCCACCTGGCGCTGCATCTGCACACCGTCGGGCACTTCGCACATGCGTGTCGCAAGCTGCTGCATGCGCTTCATGTCCATCGAGGTGTCGGCATCGCCGGTCCACTCGTGGCCCAGGTAGGGCGTCCAGTCGACGAACAGCTCCTTGTTGGGCTGCTTGACCAGCGCATTGGCCACATGGCTGCCGGCCGCCAGATCCTCGCGATACTTCTCGGTCAGCGCCTTGGCCTTGTCCTCGTCGAGCAGCCCCGCCTCGATCAGCCGCTCGGCATAGAGCACACGCGAGGTCTTATGCGACTTGATCTTGTGATACATCATCGGCTGGGTGCCGGACGGCTCGTCGGCCTCGTTGTGGCCGCGACGGCGATAACAGACCAGGTCGATGACGACATCCTTGTGGAACTGCTGACGGTAGTCGAGCGCCACCTGGGTGGCGTGGATCACCGCATCGGCGTCATCGCCGTTGACATGGAAGATCGGCGCCTGAACCATCTTGGCGATGTCGGTGCAGTACTCGGTGGAACGCGTGTCCTGCGGATGCGAGGTCGTGAAGCCCACCTGGTTGTTGATCACGATGTGCAGCGTGCCGCCGGTCTTGTAGGCGCGGGTCTGCGACATCTGGAAGGTTTCCATGACCACGCCCTGCCCGGCCATGGCCGCATCGCCATGGACATTGATCGGCAGCACCTTGTCGCCCTCGACATCGTCGCGACGGTCCTGGCGGGCGCGCACCGAGCCCTCGACCACCGGCGCGACGATCTCCAGGTGCGAGGGGTTGAAAGCCAGCGCCAGGTGCACCTCGCCCCCCGGGGTCATGACGTTGGAACTGAAGCCCTGGTGATACTTGACGTCGCCGGAGCCCTTCTCGATGACCTTCTTGCCATCGAACTCGTCGATCAGCTCCGAGGGGCTCTTGCCGAGGATGTTGACCAGCAGGTTGAGGCGCCCGCGGTGGGCCATGCCGATGACCATTTCCTTGGTGCCGTAGCCACCGCCGCGCTGGATGATCTCGTCCATCATGGGGATGAACGTCTCGCCCCCCTCGAGGCCGAAACGCTTGGTGCCCGGGTACTTGGAGGCCAGGTAGTTTTCCAGTCCTTCGGCGGCAGTCAGGCGCTCGAGCACGTGCATGCGCACGTCATCGCTGAACTTCGGCTGCGAGCGTACCGACTCGAAACGCTGCTGCAGCCAGCGCTTCTCTTCGGTGTCGACGATGTGCATGAACTCGCAGCCGATGCTGCGGCAGTAGGTCTTCTCCAGCGCCTCGACGATTTCCTTGAGCGGCGCCGTGTCCTTGCCCAGGAACAGCGATCCGGTCTGGAATTCGGTATCCATGTCGGCTTGCGACAACTGGTGGAAGGACAACTCGAGATCCGGCACCGGCGTCGGATTGCGCAGTCCGAGCGGATCGATATCGGCTTTCTGGTGACCGCGAAAGCGATAGGCGTTGATCAGCTGCAGGACCTTGACCTGCTTCTTGTTCTCGCCGCTGTCGACGGCGGCGGCAGGCGCTGCGCCGCGCCGGCTTCGCGCCAGCTGATAAAACTGGTCACGGATCGGACTGAGGGGAATATCGTGAGAGGGACTGCCTTCCGGGCGCGGTAACTTGTCGAAGTAGTTACGCCACTCATCCGGAACGGCATTGGGATCGACGAGGTACTGTTCGTAGAGCGCTTCAACATAGTGAGCGTTGCCGCCGCTCACATGGGAAGTGCGCCACATCAACTCCATAATGCCTTCTTGCATCTCTAGGTCACCCTGCGCTGATGGGGTGTTGTCGGCGCCGCATGCGATAACGCTCCGGCGTCACTCATTGCTCACTAGTCATTACTCAGGGTAGCCGGGGCGGCGCCCACGCAATTCGGCGACCGTGACCGTCAAGAGCCGGTGCCCCAGGGCACCGGCTCTTGACGCTTGGGCCGGCTCTGCCCGCGGCACACGCTCACGGGCAGCAACGGGGAGCAATGATAACAAGTCACCCGTTCCGATTTAAGTGGCATTGGCCAACAGCAGCTCGCGAATCTTGCCGATCGCCCGGGTCGGGTTGAGCCCCTTGGGGCACACCGCGACGCAATTCATGATGCCGCGGCAGCGGAACACGCTGAATGGGTCCTCGAGCTCGGATAGCCGCTCGCGGGTCGCGGTATCGCGCGAGTCGGCGAGAAAGCGGTAGGCCTGCAGCAGACCCGCCGGGCCGACGAACTTGTCCGGGTTCCACCAGAACGACGGGCATGCGGTCGAGCAGCAGGCGCACAGAATGCACTCATACAGGCCGTCGAGCTTGTCGCGCTCTTCCGGGGACTGCAGGCGCTCGATGGCCGGCGCGGTATTCTCGTTTTGCAGGTACGGCTGAATGCGCTCGTACTGCTTGTAGAAAATCCCCATGTCGACGACCAGATCGCGAATGACCGGCAGGCCCGGCAGCGGACGCAACACCAGCTTGCCGTTCTTGGTGACATCGGAGATCGCCGTGACGCAGGCCAGGCCATTGGTGCCGTTCATGTTCATCCCGTCGGAGCCGCACACGCCCTCGCGGCAGCTACGCCGATAGGCCATCGAGCTATCCTGCTGCTTGATGATCTCGAGGACGTTGAGGACCATCAGATCGCGGCCCTGGGTGTCCACCTGGAATTCCTGCATGTACGGCGCGGAGTCGGTCTCCGGGTTGTAGCGGTAGACGGATACCTGAAGCATGGACATCGTGGTCCCCCCTCAATAAGTGCGGACTTTCGGCTCGAAGGTATCGAGCGTCTTCGGCTGGAAATTCACATCGCGCTTGCCCAGCTTCTTGTCGAGCGGGTGATAGATGGAATGCTTCAGCCAGTTGACGTCGTCCCGGTCCGGGTAGTCGTAACGGGAATGGGCGCCGCGGCTTTCCTTGCGCTCCAGCGCGGAAATGGCGGTGGCTTCGGCCACTTCCAGCAGGTTGTCGAGCTCCAGGGCTTCAACGCGCGCAGTATTGAAGGCGTTGGACTTGTCGCCCAGGTGCGCGGTGGCGATCCGTTCGCGCAGGTCGGCCAGTTTCTTGACCCCTTCCTGCATGTGGCCTTCCTGGCGGAACACGCCGAACGAGGTCTGCATGGTTTCCTGCAGCTCGGCGCGCAGTGCCGGTATCGCCTCGCCACCGCTGGACTCGTTCCAGCGATTCATGCGTGCCAGCGCGCTGTCGATGTCCGACTGCGCCGCATCCAGGTATTCGACGCCTTCGTTGAGCGCGCTCTCGATGAAAATGCCCGCCGCGCGGCCGAACACCACCAGGTCGAGCAGCGAGTTGCCGCCCAGGCGGTTGGCGCCGTGCACCGAGACGCAGGCCGCTTCGCCGCAGGCGAACAGACCGTTGACGATACGGTCGTTGCCGTCGGCGTCCTGCATCAGTGCCTGACCGTGCACGTTGGTGGGCAGGCCGCCCATCATGTAGTGGCAGGTCGGCACGACCGGAATCGGCTCCTTGGCCGGGTCCACCGCGGCGAAGGTCTTGGCCAGCTCGACGATGCCCGGCAGGCGCTTGTGCAGCACCTCCTCGCCGAGATGATCGAGCTTGAGCATCACGTGATCGCCGTTCTCGCCGCAGCCACGTCCTTCGAGAATTTCCATGACCATCGAACGGGCGACCACGTCGCGACCCGCCAGGTCCTTGGCGTTGGGCGCATAGCGCTCCATGAAGCGCTCGCCATCCTTGTTGATCAGGTAGCCGCCCTCGCCACGACAGCCTTCGGTCACCAGCACGCCAGCGCCGTAGATGCCGGTCGGGTGGAACTGCCACATCTCGATATCCTGGACCGGAAAGCCCGCGCGCAGCGCCATGCCGATGCCATCGCCGGTGTTGATCAGGGCGTTGGTGGTCGACGAGAAGATGCGCCCGGCCCCGCCGGTCGCCAGCACGGTGGCCTTGGCCTTGATGTGCACGACTTCGCCGGTCTCGATGCACAGCGCGATGCAGCCAACCACGTCGCCGCTGGCGTTCTTGACCAGGTCCACCGCATACCACTCGTTGAGGAACACCGTGTCGTTCTTCAGGTTGTTCTGATACAGCGTGTGCAGCAACGCATGCCCGGTACGGTCGGCCGCCGCGCACGTGCGCGCCGCCTGGCCGCCCTTGCCGAAGTCCTTGGACTGGCCGCCGAACGGGCGCTGATAGATGCGTCCATTGTCGAAACGCGAGAACGGCAGACCCATGTGCTCGAGCTCGAAGACCGCCTTGGGGCCCTCGGAGCACATGTATTCGATCGCCTCCTGGTCGCCGATATAGTCCGACCCCTTGACGGTGTCGTACATGTGCCAACGCCAATCGTCGTCGGGATCGGCGGAGGCGATGGCGCAGGTAATGCCGCCCTGTGCGGAAACGGTGTGCGAGCGGGTCGGAAAGACCTTCGAGAGTACCGCGGTCTTCTTGCCGGACTTGGCCAGTTCGAGCGCGGCACGCAGGCCGGAGCCGCCGCCACCGATGATGATTGCGTCGAACGTCAGGCTACGCATGTTGGACATGGATCAGGCTCCCCAGAGAACTTGTACGCCCCACACCAGAAAGATGAAGATGGCGAGAATGATGGCGATTTGGACGACAAAGCGGATGCCGGTCGGCTTGATATAATCGGTGATCACGATCCACAGGCCGATCCAGGCATGAGCCGCCAGCGACACGAAAGCCAGCAGGGAAAAGATCCGCATCCAGGTCTGGGCGAACAAGCCGCTCCAGGTCGCATAGTCGAGCCCCGGGTGGAGCAGCAGGTAACCGACCATGAACAGCGTATACAGGGCGAGGACGATCGCCGACACGCGTTGAATGAGCCAGTCGGACAGGCCACTGCGACCGAAATTGGTGATGTTGGTTACCATACCCACACTCCTGCCAGTATCACGAGCACCGCGCTTGCCACGATGGTGATCTGTGCCTTCCGATAGGCTTTCTCCAGCTCGATGCCGTAGCCCATGTCCATGAACAGGTGATTGACGCCGGCAACGAAGTGAACGGCAAGCGCCGACAACAATCCCCAGGCCACCAGCTTGGCCAGGAAGTTTTGCTCGAGGGCGTTACGAACGGCTTCGAATCCTTCGGGGGACGACAGCGAGGCATCGAGCGCCCAGAAGCCGAAGATCAGGCCAATGAACAGAATGACGCCGGTAATGCGATGAGTAATCGAGGTTAATGCAGGAAGTGGAAAGGATATGGTCGAAAGGTCTAGGTTTACGGGTCTTTTGCTATTCACGGCTCTCTACACACTCTCTTGGCCCGCTCATGCTCCGGTCAGGCTCGGTGGAACGGGCGGTGGTTTGAGGATCAGGCAATGGCGGCCGGCAAAACCACGCTTGTCGCCTGCTCCCGCCAATCGCGGGTTAAGATTATAGGGACTGGCCACAGGCATGACAAATCGTTACCGCTGGATTGCGACCTTGGTGTTACCCTTGGTAACAGGTGATCTTGGTCACGAACGCCGTCCCGGCAGCCGTCATGCGGCTTTTGGCGCTCGTGAAGACTTTCGGGCCCGTCGCGCGGGCACTATCGGCGAATTGACATCGGCTTGGACATTTCTATAGTGGGCAAACCTTTTTTGCCCGCCCGCCAAGCAGGACAATGAGTTACGTTACTTACCGAGAATACTGAAGAGGAGGCCGTCATGGCTGACAGGAAAGCGCAGTTGACAGTGGACGGGCTGGACAAGCCCCTTGAATTCCCGGTCTATTCAGGCACTGCCGGACCCGATGTCGTCGACGTTCGCAGTCTCATCGACGAAGGCCTCTTTACCTATGATCCCGGTTTCGTGGCGACCGCCGCTACCGAATCCGCCATCACCTATATCGACGGTGCCGAGGGCGTGCTGCTGCATCGTGGCTACCCGATCGGCGAACTGGCCCAGCACTCGAATCACGTCGAGATGTGCTATCTGCTGCTGTTCGGCGAACTGCCCACGGATCAGGAGTACGAGGACTTCTCGAAGACCATCCGCAACCACACCATGGTTCACGAGCAGTTGGCCAACTTCTACAAGGGCTTCCGCCGCGACGCCCATCCGATGGCCATTCTGTGCGGCGTGGTCGGCGGTCTAGCGGCCTTCTATCACGACAATCTGGACATCACCAAGGAAGAAGAACGCCGCGTCAGCGCCATTCGGCTGATCGCCAAGATGCCGACGCTGGCAGCGATGTGCCACAAGTACAACATCGGCCAACCGTTCAATTATCCGCGCAACGATCTCGACTACGCCGAAAACTTCCTCTACATGATGTTCGGCAATCCATGCGAGCCCTACGAAACCAACCCGGTATTCGCCAAGGCCATGGATCGCATCTTCATGCTGCATGCCGACCATGAACAGAACGCCTCGACGTCGACGGTGCGTCTGGCCGGCTCGACCGGTGCCAACCCGTTCGCCTGCATCAGCGCCGGCATCGCCGCGCTGTGGGGCCCGGCACACGGTGGCGCCAACGAAGCGGTGCTCAACATGCTCGACGAGATCGGCGACGAATCCGAGGAAAACATCCAGCGCTTCATCGATCGCGCCAAGGACAAGGACGACCCGTTCAAGCTGATGGGCTTCGGCCACCGCGTCTATCGCAACTTCGACCCCCGCGCCAAGGTCATGAAGGAGAGCTGCGACGAGGTCTTGCGCGAACTGGGCCAAGACGATGCCCAACTCAGGATCGCCAAGCGCCTCGAGCAGATCGCCCTGGAGGACGAGTACTTCATCGAGCGCAAGCTCTATCCCAATGTCGACTTCTATTCCGGAATCATTCTCAAGGCAATGGGCATTCCCACCAACATGTTCACGGTGATCTTTGCCGTCTCGCGGACCATCGGCTGGATCTCGCACTGGAACGAGATGATCACCAACGGCTACCGCATCGGTCGCCCGCGCCAGCTCTACACCGGCTACACGCAACGCGACTACCCCGCCAAGTGATCGAAGGCCGCCGCAAGGCGGCCTTTTGCGTTCGGCATCAACAATTCATCGAGCGGCTCGCTCTGGCCTAGGCTAGAAACTGTCGCCCCATGACCATCGAGACCGCTCACCTGCCTGAGGAGCTTGATCATGAGCCAGCAGATTCGTACCGCCGCCTTCATCGGCCTGGGCGTCATGGGCTATCCCATGGCCGGCCACCTGGCCCGCGCCGGCATAGAAGTGCGCGTCTACAACCGTACCGCCGCCATGGCCGAGGCCTGGGTCGCCGAGTATGGTGGCAGTCATCACCCCACCCCCGGCGAGGCCACCCAGGGCGCCGATCTGGTGCTGGTCTGCGTCGGCAACGATGACGACGTGCGCGAGGTCGTCACCGGCCCCGAGGGGGTCATGAGCGGCATAAGCGAGACAGCGGTGTTGATCGATCACACCACCGCTTCTGCCGATCTGGCCCGGGAACTCGCCCTGGCCTGCCGCGCGCACGGCTGCGAGTTTATCGATGCACCGGTGTCGGGCGGCCAGCAGGGCGCCACGAACGGCACGCTGACGATCATGTGCGGGGGCGAGGAAGCCGCGTTTCAACGCATGCAACCCGTTCTCGCCCACTACGGACGCGCCGTGACGTTGATGGGCGAAACCGGTGCGGGGCAGATGACCAAGATGGTCAATCAGATATGCATTGCCGGGGTGGTGCAGGGGCTCGCCGAAGGCTTGCACTTCGCCGAACGCGCCGGCCTCGATCGTGAGCGCGTCGTCGAAGTGATCTCTCAAGGCGCAGCCGGCTCCTGGCAGATGGCCAACCGTCACCGCACGATGATCGCCGGCGAGTACGAACACGGCTTCGCGGTCAACTGGATGCGCAAGGACCTGGACATCTGCCTGAAGGAGGCTCGCAAGCTCAGCGCCCGTCTTCCGGTCACCGCGCTGGTCGATCAGTTCTATGGCGATGTACAGGCGATGGGCGGAGGGCGCTGGGACACCTCGTCGTTGCTCAAGCGTCTGGAGCAGGACGACTAACCCCACTCCGAGATCCCTTATTCCTGGTGAGCCTGAACTCCTGGCGAGCAACAAGCCCTTCCGAGCTCGCCAGGAGCGCTCATCTACAGCCCCCATTTCGCAACTTATGCACCCTTTGCGCTTTTCCACACTTTCTGTGGATAAGCTTGTTCATAAGCTCTAGAAAAGATCGCGCAATTGCCACGACAGGCGGCTTGCCTACAAATCGGCTATTTTTTAACCATCGATAACTTGTTGTTTAACAAGAATTTTTATAATGATTGGCGCAACCATGGGGCTGAGCGACAAGCTGTGCACAAGGTAACAGGGAGCAACAGGCGGTGGGGAAAACTCGGCGGGCTTGTCAAGCCCTGACGCGTTGAAAGTCAGTCTTCATGAGGAACGCGCTCATATTGACATGCCCAGCGACTAGCTCTTTTTGATGGGCTACCAAACGGCGGGGACAGCAAGAAAGAAGTGGCGTCCCATAGGGGGTTCGAACCCCTGTTACCGCCGTGAAAGGGCGGTGTCCTGGACCACTAGACGAATGGGACGCAAATAAGGACGTTTCGCGTAGCGAAATGGTGGAGCCTAGCGGGATCGAACCGCTGACCTCGACACTGCCAGTGTCGCGCTCTCCCAGCTGAGCTAAGGCCCCCGAACCAACTGCTTAGTTCGCGAGAACGGGGCGTATGATACTGATATGCGCCGGGTTCGTCAACCCCTCGTGCTTCGCACGAAGCTTTCAGCTGTAAGCCTGAAGCTGGAAGAGAAAGACCGCCCATATCGCTACTCCAGCACGCCTCGGCAATCCCGGTGCCGCGGGTCCTGCCGATGTCTTCTTAAAGCTTACAGCTTATGGTTTACAGCGCCCGATACTCCTTCTCGAGTTTCTTGGCCTGCTTCTTGGAAACACCGCCCAACATTTCGATGGCATGACGCAACCGCGCGCGGGTCACGTCGGATCCCAATATTGCCATGGCGTCCATGACCGAGGTCGACGTCGCAGAGCCGGTCACGGCGATGAATACCGGCGCCAGAAACACCTTCATCTTGAGGTCGAAATACTCGCACAGACGCTTGACCTCGGCGAGCAGGCTTTCCTTGTTCCAGCGAGTAACGCCTTCGAGACGCCAGACCAGCAATTGCAGCAGACGCAGGAGATCGTCCCGTTCGAGCTTGATCTCGTCAAAGCTGGTTTCATCGATCGCCGGCAGCCCGGCAAAAAAATGGCCCGCCAGCGGCATGACATCCGCTAGCGTCTCGATACGCGGACGCACCTGCGGCAGTATCTGCCCGATGTATTCGTCGTTGAAGGCCCATTCTCGCAGCGCCTGGAGCAGCGCGGTATCGTCCAGGTCCTCGCGGATGTAGACGCCGTTCAGCCAGGTCAGCTTGTGTAGATCGAACACCGGCCCACCCAGCGATACGCGCTGGATGTCGAAGTGCGCCATCATCTCGTCCAACGTGAACTTTTCGCGGTCGTCGGGCATCGACCAACCCATCCGTCCCAGATAGTTGGTCACCGCTTGAGCGAGAAACCCCATCCGGCGGTAATAATTGATCGAGGTGGGGTTCTTGCGCTTGGAAAGCTTCGACTTGTCCGGGTTGCGCAGCAGCGGCATGTGACAGAGCTGGGGCATGTCCCAACCGAAGTAGTCATAGAGCAGCTGATGCTTGGGCGCCGAGTTGATCCACTCCTCGCCGCGCAGCACATGGGTGATTCCCATCAGATGGTCATCGACGACATTGGCCAGATGATAGGTCGGCATGCCGTCGGACTTGAGCAGGATCTGGGCGTCGACCTGCGTCCAATCGACCTCGATGCGCCCGCGCAGCATGTCCTCGACGACGCAGGTACCGGATTCGGGCACCTGCATGCGCACTACATGGGGCCAGCCTTCGGCCTCGCGGCGCTTGAGCTGCTCGTCTGGCAAAGCCAGGTCGGCGGGTTTGAGCGCCTGTTGCAGCCCTTGCGCCTTGCGCGTCGCGCGCAGTTCGTCGAGTTCTTCGCTGGTCCGGTAACACTTGAAGGCGTGACCGCTATCGAGCAGCTGGCGGGCCATCTCGGCATAGATGTCGCCCCGCTCGCTCTGACGGTAAGGTCCATGCGGGCCGCCGACATCCGGCCCCTCGTCCCACTCAAGGCCCAGCCAGCGCAATGAATCGAGGATCATTCGTTCCGATTCGGGAGTCGAGCGCTGGCGGTCGGTATCCTCGATGCGCAATATGAACTGGCCCCCGTGTTGGCGGGCGAAGCATAAGTTGAACAGCGCAATATAGGCGGTACCCACGTGCGGGTCGCCGGTGGGAGACGGGGCAATGCGTGTGCGTACGGTGGTCATCGGGTCCGTTCCGGTGGCTCGGGTTGATGGCGGGCATTATACGCACCTGACCTGCCTCCATCAGCCACGGATGGAGCGAGCATCGCTACCTGCACGGCGCACCGCGCGCATGCATTTCGGAACTAAAGCGCCAGGTGCTCGCGAAACCAGTCGGTGATGAAGTCGAGATAGGTGCGGGTCTTGTCGGGCAGGTACTTGCGAGATCGAAACAGCACCAGCATGCTGCCATGCTCGTTCCAGTAGGGCTGCAGCAACGGCACCAGTTCGCCGTCGGCGACCGCCGCGCGTGCCGCGAAGGTGGGCAGGTAAGCGAGTCCGAACCCCGCCTTGGCTGCCTCCACGACCCCCAGCAGATTGTTGATGACAAGCCGCGAATTGGGCTCTATATCGAGCGGTTGGCCATTGAGCGAAAAACGCCAGTGGGCGCCAAGATCGTAGTTGCCGTAGAAGATGCTGTCGTGCTGTACGAGGTCGCGCGGATGCATCGGCCGCTCGGCCCGCGCCAGATATTCCGGCGCCGCATAAAGCCCGTAGACCACCTTGCACAGTGGCCGTGAAACCAGACTCGATGGCGGCATCGGACCCATGCGAATGGCCAGGTCGACGGAGTCGTCGATCGGCTCGAAGCGCTGGTCCTCGAGCAGTATCTCGACCGCCACGTCGGGATAGCGGCGCATGAAGGCGGTCGTCGGTGGCGCCAGGTACATGAAGCCGAAGCTGACCTGGGCGCTGATCTTGAGTTGGCCGCGCGGACGCGACGTCACCGATTGGACCTGGGCTTCGGCCGCGGCCAGTTCTTCGCGAATGCGCAGGCCATGCTCGAAATAGATCTGGCCGGCCTCGGTCAGATGCAGCGAACGCGTCGAACGGTTCAGCAGACTCACGCCCAGCTCTTCTTCCAGTGCCGCGATCCGCTTGGAAGCCAGCGATTTGGAAATACCCAGACGGCGTGCCGCCGCCGTGAAGCTCCGGGCCTGCACGACTTCGACGAAAACTTTCAATGCATCGAGGGTGGCCAAAACGGGTCCTTGAAAAGCGCGACGAAGTCTAAAGTTTCCATTTCGGAAACACTAGTTTTCGATTGTACCCACTTATTCCGCAAACGACGATTCCGTATACTGCTCGCTCCGATCGTCGCCGCGATCGGAGTACCAGCGGCGCGCCCTGGGCGAGCCGCTGGTGCCTTCAGTGCATTACTTTCTGCGCCATCGGGCTGCTCGTTCGGGCAGCCGGCGCATTTTTCCCGCCCTCGCCCCTGCGTTTAGGCACGCCCGACTATACTAACTTCACGACGGCGACTCGATTCGACCCCCGCGCCTTGCTGTAACCCCGGCCCATTGCAGCGATCCACGGATTGCGCCGAGGCTTTGTCCGAAAAGTGCCTGCGCTCGACCATGCGGCGTTAAAAATAGGCTCAAAGTACTCATTTACAACCCGTAAACTCCGCCTTTTCGCCCATTTTTGCCTTGCCTGGCCATCGCTCGTCGACTTTTCAGACGAAGCCTAGGCGACAAACCCCGCTGCCATCATGCGCCTCCCGTAGCCGAGCTGGCGGGCTATCTCATCGCTAGATTACCTGTTTTAACCCGAAACATACTTCGGTAGCGACTGGCTATGCTAGACATTCATGTCACGGTGAGAAGCACTCGATGGTTGACCTGGGTTCCCATATAAAAGCACTAAGAATGAAGGCCAATCTAAGCAAGGCCGCCTTGGCCCGGCGAGTGGGTGTCTCGGACGTCACGATTTCCTATTGGGAATCAGGCACCATCAAGCAGATCGGTCATGAGCGGCTAGTGGCCCTGGCAGAAGCTCTGGACTGCAACTTGAGCGATCTGCTGCAAGGCACGCCTTCGACGCAGATGCCTCCTGGCGTTCTGCCTCTGCGCGCCCTCCAGCCGCCGCCATGGATGACCACCAACGGCCAATTGGTACCCTCGCTGATCGGCCTGCCCAGCGCCGGGCTCACGGAAGGCTGCCATTTGGTGACACCGGCGCCGGGAGAGCGATTCGACTTCCTCACCGAGGGTGATCTTGCCGCGATACGTCCACTCGATACCGTCGACGATGACGGGCTGTATCTGCTGGAGTGCGACGATGCGCTGCAAGTGCGCCATATATCGCGCAACGCGCAAGGCAAGTTGCGCATTCGCGACGAGCGGAGCGAACTCGACAATGTGCTGATCAGCGCCCTGCCCTTCAGGGTGCTGGCTCATGTACGCGTGCACTGGCGCCCCTTCGCGAGGGTAGAGTAGAAGAGTAACGCTGAAGTGCGCCGGCGCAAGGTCATTGCGCGACATCGCCAAGCCATCTATTTTGCAGCAAAAGGCCAGACAAGGAGTCGATGATGGCGAGGCTTTTCGACAGCTACGAAGCGGCTAGCGAATGGTATTCAACCAGTGATTACAAGGATATGGCGTGGTACGACGGCTTCGAGGAGGAGCAACTGATAGAGTTCGCCTATGCTCATGGTTCGGACCATGACGGTGAAGACGACCTGGTGGCGGCCTTCCTGCGCGAACAGGGCGAAGATCCCGACGACTACGGGCTCTAGCGTGTCGCCCGGCTCTTTTGATTGCCTTTACCGGCAAGCCGGTACTGACGGCCACGGCCGGCCCATGCAGGCCGTGGCGTGTCTGGGCTGTTTTACTGTTCGGCCTTGAGCACCCCGCGGCGAATCTGGTCCTCTTCGATGGATTCGAAAAGCGCCTTGAAGTTGCCTTCTCCAAAGCCCTTGTTGCCTTTGCGCTGGATGATTTCGAAGAATATCGGCCCGATCACGGTGTCGGTGAATATCTGCAGCAGGATCCCCTCTTCAGGCGCGCCATCGATCAACAGGTTGAGCGATTGCAGCTCCTCGAGCGATTCTTCGTGGTCGGGTACCCGCTCGGCGATCTTTTCGTAATAGGTGGCCGGCGTGGCCATGAAGGTCACGCCGTTGTCGCGTAGCGCTCTGACCGTGGCGTAGATATCGTCCGTAGCCAGCGCCAGGTGCTGAATGCCCTCGCCATTGTATTCGCGCAGGAATTCGGCGATCTGCGACGTGTCGTCGGCCGACTCATTGATCGGGATGTGCATCTTGCCGCAGGGCGCCGTCATCGCCTGGGAGTGCAAGCCGGTCATCTTGCCTTCGATATCGAAGTAGCGAATTTCCCGAAAGTTGGCGATTCGCGTATAGAAGTCGGCCCAGACGTTCATCTGGCCGCGGTCGACGTTATGCGTAAGATGGTCGAGCACCTTGAGCCCCACGCTCGCCGCGTTTCGATCGGCCCCCGGAATCGGTTCGAAATCGATGTCGTAGAGCGTACGCCCCTGCTCGTCGCTGCGCCCGTCGACGAAATACAGCAATGAACCGCCGATCCCCTTGACCGCCGGGATTCCCACCTCGCCCGGACCGACCGGGTTGTCCACCGCTTCGGCGCCATTCGCCACGGCATGCTCAAACGCCTTGTGCGCATCGGCCACCTTCCAGGCCATCGCACAGGCACTCGGGCCATGCCGGCGGGCGAACGCTGCCGCCTGCCCGCCCGGCTCGCCATTGATCACGAAGTTGATGCCCTCCTGCTGAAAGAGCATCACATTCTTCGAGCGGTGTTGGCGCGTCCGGGTGAAACCCATTTTCTCGAACAGGCGCGCCATGGCCTCGCGCTGCTCTGAACTCGGGGCGGTGAATTCGACGAATTCGAAACCATCGGTACCCAGCGGATTGTAGTGGCTATCGGAAACGCTCGCGGTTGCGCTCATGTCCCTCTCCTGGTGCGGCTAACGAATCATCGTCAAGCGATGTTGCTCATAGCGTATAGCTCCACCGCAGAGTCGGGGATACCTACAAGATCGACCTAGACCGTGCTGGCACTCGGTTGCGTTCGCCCGTGTGGCAAGCAATCCTTACACGTGCTCCGCCACGGCATGCATGCGAGCCAACATGGCGCAGCATCCTGACACGGCGTAAACATAGCCTTACGAACATTCAAGGCCAGCGACCAGACCCGCCGCCACCATCAACAACACCACACCGATAACGCCGTCGATGACTCGCCAGACCCAGCGACTCGCCAATTTCGGCGCCAGCCAACCGGCCGCGGCGACCAGCGAGAAGAACCACAGGCAGGAAGCCACTATGGCGCCAGCGTAGAAGGCCGCCGGCTCGGTCTGCACGGCACCGATCGCACCGAGCATGATCAGCGTGTCCAGGTAAACCTGCGGATTGAGCAGGGTCACCGCCAGCGTCGTGGCTATCACGCCTCGCCGCGTGGCTCCGGCACGCTCTACCTGCAGGGCCTCGGGGTAAAGGACCCGACGCCAGGCCAGACCGGCCTGCCACACCAGGAACAACGCTCCACCGAGCCGGGCCAATATCATCAGCGTTGCCTGTGAAGCGATCAGCTGACCGACGCCCAACCCGCCCAGGGCGATCAGCAACACGTCACACGCCGTGCAAATGAATGCCACCAGCCAGGGATGCTCGCGGCGTAGCCCCTGACCGAGGACGAAAGCATTCTGCGCACCGATCGCGATAATCAGCCCGGCCCCGGTCACCAGCCCCTGGACAGCAGAGCCCCACATGGCAATCTCCTGACGTCTACATAAGAAAATGCAGGTTATACTCGGCACAAAAATAATTTAAATTAATTGAAAGAATGGATGATTAACTTAGATGATGCTTGATTACAAACTTCTCCAGGCCCTGGCGGCGGTGGTCGACCAATCCGGCTTCGAGCGTGGCGCGAAATACCTGGGACTGACCCAATCCGCGGTCTCCCAGCGCATCAAGCTGCTTGAAGCCCGGCTCGGCCAGCCGGTGCTGGTACGTGCCCCCAAGCTGGCGCCGACTCCTCTGGGTCGACGCCTGCTCAATCACGTCCAGCAGGTGCGTCTGCTCGAGCACGATTTGCTCGACCGGATTCCCGCGCTGGGCGAGCGCGAGCAGCGCCTGCGCCTGGCGATCAACGCCGATAGCCTGGCCACCTGGTGGACGCCGGTCACCGGCAGCTTCTGCCGTGAACATGGCGTATTGCTCGACCTGGTGGTGGAAGATCAGGACGTCGCTCTCAAACGCATGCGCGACGGGGAGGTCGCCGGCTGCATATGCGCCACCTCGCGCCCGGTGCAGGGAGCGCGCACCCATCCCCTGGGCAGCATGCGTTATCGCGCTCTGGCGAGCCCCGATTACATTGCCCGACACTTTCCCCGGGGATTGAATCACGCTGCGCTGCGCCAGGCCCCGGCGATCGTCTTCGGCCCGGATGATCGTCTGCAGCATCGCTACCTGGAAATGCGCGGTTATCAGGCCTCCTTTCCCCACCACCTATGCCCTTCTTCGGAGGGATTCATCCAGCTGGCGCAGTCGGGCATGGGTTACGGTCTGATTCCCGAACGCCAGGTGTCCCGGGAATTACAGGAAGGCAGTCTCGTCGACCTGGATAGCGAGAGTTTCATCGACGTACCGCTCTACTGGCACCATTGGCGTCATGGCGGCAGCACCCTCGACGCCCTGACCGCGCATCTGCTGGCCCGGTGCAATCACTGGCTGACGCCGCTCGACGGCGCGCAGGAATTCTTCGACTAGCCTGACGGACGGGCGTCCTGGGCCAACTACAATAGGGGCAATAAAGAATGTTTCGAGACGCTAGGAGCCCGTGCAATGGCAGCCAAGCGGCGAGCGCTGAATCTCATGGCCCTGGGAATGACGCTATGGCTGGCGGGCTGCGCCGGATCACCGCCGCCACCACAGCAACCCTTGCTGCGGCTGGAAGCGCATGGCGATTCGCTTTCCGAGGCTCGCCGGGCGGCGATGCAGCGTGCCGAGGAGCAATGCCAGGCTGGCGATCCCGTGGTCATCGACAGCCAACAATACGACACACCACCACGTTTTCGTAGCGAATCCGCGTTGCCTCTGGCGCAAAGCGAACTCGGCCAATATGCCGCCGCCACCCATGAAGGCGAGGCACCCTCGATCGTCTGGCGCTATCTCTGCCGCTGAGGCGATTTCAGCGCTGCAAGTGCGCAGCGACACTGGCCACCTTGTCGTCCATGCTCTGTTCGCGATCGGTGCGAGTACCGACCTTGAGAGTCGTGGTGATGCGTGGTGCGCCCATCTCGTGGACCCGTTCATGACAGCGTCTGACCGTCTCGAAGACCGCATCCCACGGTCCTTCGATATTGGTGCCGTAAGCATGCATGCGATAGATCAGACCGGCGTCTTCGATCACCTCCTGGCATGCCGCCACGTAACGCGAAACCGAGACCCCGACACCCAGCGGCACGATGCAAAGATCGACGATAACCTGCATGGCATACCCTCCTGCACTGGATTTTCCTCACTACTACGACGATAGACTATGCTTTAGTGACAGTCGTGGTCAGTGCTCTTGCTAACACTATCAATGCCATAGCCGGCAACAGTTGCACCCCACGGCTATTGTTAGCAAACTAAACAGAGTTTGGTTGTGGCAAGGGATTGCCTTGCCCGGACCGTATCGCATTCGCAAACCTGCATACCGGAGTTCGGCATGACCAGTGATACTCGCATCGGCCCCGTCGCCCTGCCCGACACCCGTTCCCGACGCATCGTCGAGGACTTGCTCGAAGGTTCCGGAGTCAACCTCAACGGCTCCGCCCCGTGGGACATCCAGGTGCTGCATCCCGACTTCTTCTCGCGCATCCTGCGTCAGGGCACCTTGGGTCTTGGCGAATCCTACATGGATGGCTGGTGGGACTGCGAACGGATCGACGAGATGGCCCATCGCCTGCTCCGTCATGGCCTCGGCGAACGCGCTCATACGGCCTCCGAGCGGCTGATGTACCGGCTCCAGGCGGGTTTCTTCAACCTGCAGAGCAAGACCCGCGCGTATATCGTCGGCAAGGCGCACTACGATCTCGGCAACGATCTCTTCGAGCGCATGCTCGACCCGACCATGTGCTATTCCTGCGGTTACTGGAAGGAAGCCGAAACGCTCCACGAGGCCCAGGTCGCCAAGCTCGATCTGGCAGCACGCAAGCTGGACATCCAGCCCGGCATGAAGGTGCTCGACATCGGCTGCGGCTGGGGCAGCTTCGCCGAACACGCCGCCCGCCGCTATGGCGCCGAAGTGACCGGCATCACCATCTCCAAGGAACAGGCGGTGCTGGCCCGCCAGCGTTGCGAGGGGCTGCCGGTGGAGATTCTGCTCGAGGATTATCGCGATCTGGAAGGCCGCTTCGACCGCATCGTCTCGATCGGCATGTTCGAACATGTCGGCCATCGCAACTACCGTACCTATTTCGATACCGTCGATAGCCTGCTCGCCGACGACGGCCTGTTCGTGCTGCATACCATCGGCTCCAACAACTCCGAGATCAGCGCCGACCCCTGGATCAACAAGTATATCTTCCCCAACGGCATACTGCCTTCCATCAAGCATATCGCTCAGGCCAGCGAAGGCAGGTTGCTCATGGAAGACTGGCAGAACTTCGGCGCCGACTACGACCGCACCCTGATGGCCTGGAACGAGAACTTCGATGCCCACTGGCACGAGGTCGCCGACAACTACAACGAGCGAACGCGGCGCATGTTCCGTTACTACCTTGGCGTGTGCGCCGGCGCCTTTCGCGCCCGCGACATCCAGCTCTGGCAGGTGGTCTATTCCAAGGGGCGTGCCGGACGCTACGACAGTCCGCGCTGAAGCAATGGCAGCGCGTCACCGCCAGCCTCGGAGTCGCCGAGTACCGTGACAACGATAGCATCGACGCCTTCCTGCATCTTGAGCACCTACATCGGCAGTATGTAACCGAAAACCGTCCGGCAACAGCGGCTGGTCATGCATTATTCATGGTGGCTCCAGCGCCTTAAAACTTTCACCATTTTCTCGTCTTCAAGCACTTGCTAAACCAGCCGATGCTGAATATTGATGCGGCGTGAGTATGCTCCCGCAAGATCGCCAATGAGTTTCTCAAACGGTGGCGGCTGGCGTGTCGTCCTCGAGGCCCCTGCATGGTGAACGAATGTTGTCCCAGTCTCGCCACCTTACCGTTCAGGAGTGCGCATGATCGAGCAGACCCTAAACAACGTCTTCGGCTACTCCGAGTTCCGCGCCGGCCAGCGCGCGGTGATCGAGGCACTGGTCGAGGGCCGCTCGGCGGCGGCGATCTTTCCCACCGGCTCCGGCAAGTCGCTGTGCTATCAATTGCCGGCACTGCACCTGCCGCACCTGACACTGGTGGTCTCGCCGCTGCTGGCGCTGATGCAGGACCAGCTCGACTTCCTGGCCCGCCTTGGCATCGCCGCGGCGAGCATCGACTCGCGCCAGAGCCGCGAGGAGGCCAGCGCGGTGATGGACGGCGTGCGCCGCGGCGAGATCCGCATCCTGATGATCTCGGTGGAAAGGCTCAAGAACGAGCGCTTTCGCGCCTTCCTGCGCCAGCTGCCGGTATCGCTGCTGGTGGTCGACGAGGCCCACTGCCTTTCGGAGTGGGGGCACAACTTCCGCCCCGACTACCTCAAGCTGCCCGACTACCAGCGCGAGTTCGCGATTCCCCAGGCGCTGCTGCTCACCGCCACCGCCACGCCGCGGGTGATCGCGGACATGCGCGAAAGCTTCGCCATCGAGTCCCGCGACGTCACGCTGACCGGCTTCTACCGGGCCAACCTCAACCTGTTGGTGCAGCCCGTCGCGGCCGAGCAGCGCGCCCGGGCGCTGCGCGACTGGTTGCGCCCGCGCCTTGCCGGTGACGCGCCACAGCCGAGCATCGTCTACGTCACCCTGCAAAAGCGCGCCGAGCAGCTCGCCGCCTATCTCGACAAGGCGGGCATCCTCGCCCGCGCCTATCACGCCGGGCTCAAGAACGACGCCCGCGACGCCCTGCAGCGCGCCTTCATGAACGGCGAGGTCAACTGCATCGTCGCCACCATCGCCTTCGGCATGGGCATCGACAAGGCCGACATTCGCAACGTCGTCCACGTCGACCTGCCCAAGTCGATCGAGAACTACAGCCAGGAGATCGGCCGCGCCGGGCGCGACGGCCAGCCCGCCGACTGCCTGATGCTGGGCGGCCGCGACACCCTGGCCGCGCTGGAGAACTTCGTCTACGGCGACACCCCGGAGCGCGACGGCATCCAGCGGGTGCTGCGCACGATTCGCGAGGCGGCGCCGCGGGGCCAGTGGGAGCTGACCCTCAATGCGCTCTCCCAGCACAGCAATATTCGCCCGCTGCCGCTCAAGACGCTGCTGGTGCAGCTCGAGCTGCGCGGGGTGATCGCGCCGCGCTACGCCTACTTCGCCGAGTACCGCTTCCAGTACCTGATCGAGCCCGAGGCGCTGACCGCGCGCTTTACGGGCGAGCGCGGCGATTTCGTCGCCGCCCTCGTCGCGGCGTCGCCACGCGCCAAGACCTGGTGCACGCTGGATCTCGAGGCGCTGGCGCGGCTGGGCGCCGAGCGCGGCCTCGACGTATCCCGCATGCGGGTGATCCGCGCCCTGGAATACTTCAACGATCAGGGCCTGATCGCGCTGGAAAGCAAGCAGATGACCGAGGTCTACGCGATCCGTCAGCCGGATCTCGACGTCCAGGCTCTCGCCGACGACCTGCACGGCTACTTCCAGAGCAAGGAACGCGCCGAGATCGATCGCCTCGAGGCGATGCTCGCACTGTTCGAGTCCGAGACGTGTCTCAGCCGCCGGCTGGCCCAATACTTCGGCGACACGTGCTTCGGCGACACCGACGCCCCGCAGCGCTGCGGCCACTGCTCGGTGTGCCGGGGCCAGGTGGCGCGGCTGCCCGCTGGCGAGTCGCTGCCCGCGCTCGACAGCCAGCGTGTCGGCCCGCTCTGCGCGCCGCTGATTGCACGGCTGGACGAGGCCGGCGACGCCCCGCCGCCCAGCGCCGACCTGCTGACGCGCTTTCTGACCGGGCTGGCCACGCCGCTGCTGACCCGCCTGAAAGCCCGCCAGCTCAAGGGTTACGCGGCCCTGGAGGCCTGGCCCTATGCCGAGGTGCGCAAGGCCGTCGCGAATCACCTGGACTAACGAATCAACCGCGCTGACGTTCACTCCGCGCCGAGACCATGGCGCTTGAGCTTGTTGGCGATGGTGGTGTGCGAGACGCCGAGCCGGCGCGCCAGCAACCGGCTGGAGGGATATTCATCGTAGAGCGTGGCCAGCACGCGCTTTTCGACCTCGCCGAGAATCTCGCCCAGCGAGCCCTGGAGGTCGACCCCGGCGAGTCCCGGCGTCGCGCCGACATCGGGCATGCGCAGATGACTGACCTGAAGCGCGCCGTCCTCGCACAGCGAGACCGCCTGGAACAGCACGTTCTCGAGCTGGCGCACGTTGCCCGGCCAGTGGTAGTTGACCAGCCGCGCCCGCGCGGGCTCGGAGAGCGCCGGTAGCGGACAGCCGATCTGGCGCGCGGCGCGATCGATGAAATGCTCGGCGAGCTCGCCAATGCCGTCCAGGCATTCGCGCAGCGGCGGAATATGCACCGCCAGCACGTTGAGGCGATGATAGAGATCCTGACGAAACAGCCCGTCGGCGCACAGCCGCGGCAGGTCCTGCTGGGTGGCGCAGATCACCCGCACGTCGAGATAGGTCTCCTCGTCGCTGCCCACGCGGCGAAACCCGCCATCCTGCAGAAAGCGCAGCAACTTGACCTGCAGCCGCGGGCTCATCTCGCCGACCTCGTCGAGAAAGATGGTGCCGCCGGCAGTCAGTTCGAGCAGCCCCAGCTTGCCCTCGGGGCGCGCACCCTCGAAGGCGCCGGGGGCATAGCCGAACAGCTCGGTCTCGGCCATCGACTCGGGCAACCCGGCGCAGCTCAGCGCCATGAACGGCGCCTGGCCGCGCGGGCTGGCCAGGTGGCAGGCGCGCGCCAGCAGCTCCTTGCCGGTGCCGGTTTCGCCCTCGATCAGCAGCGGCGCATCGAGCGGCGCCATGCGTCGCGCTTCGCGCACCACCCCGGCCAGCCGCGGGCTGGCCTGGAAGATCGCCTCGAAGCCGCGCAACTCCTGGCGCTGGACATGATAGATACGCTCGCCGACGCGATCGGCGCGGTGCAGCGTCACCACCGCGCCGGCCAGCGAGGCGACGTCGTCCTTTTCGCTGTGCAGCGGCGCGATGTCGGCCAGGTAGATCGCCTCGTTGAGCTTGAGCCGCAAGCCGTTGACCCGGGCGTTGTTGCGGCGCACCAGCTCGGGGAGGTCGAGATCGTGGATGTAACGATCCAGCGACAGCCCCGGCACCTCGTCGACGCGCACCCCGAGCATCTGACCCGCGGCGCGATTGGCGGCGACGATGCGCCCTCCCATGTCGATCGACATCACCGGATCGGACAGCGACGACAGCAGCGCATCGAGCTCGAGATGGCGGCGCTCGCTGGGCATCAGGCTGACCCGCTTGACGCTGAACACCCCGGGCACCGCCTCGAGCGCCGGGCGCAACGTGGCGAGCTGGGCGTACAGCAGGTTGGGCACGTGCAGGTAGATGGCGTTGCCCTGATCGCCGCCCACCTCGCCGCGAGCGACGTTGAGGCCATAGTCGGCGAACGGCGAGACGATATCGCGCAGTATGCCGATGCGGTTCTGGCAGTGGAGCTTGAGGCGCATGGGGCGAATCCTGAACGTAACTATTCAGCTCATGCCGCCTGATCCTGGTCGTCCTGTCGCATGAAGGTGGGCACCTCGCCGGCAAACAGTTGCTCCAGCGCCGTATGCGCCGCCATGCCTTGCTTGACCGCGGTGGAGAGGAAGCTGCGCATCCGACAGAAGATCTCGGCGCCCTCCCAGGCACGAAAACAGCCCGAGATCTTCTGCTGCACCTTGGTCATCCGCAGGTCGCGCTCCCCCTGGTTGTTGGTGAAAGGCGCGGCGGGATCCTCGAGAAAACGCAGCACGTCGTCCTCGTACGCCTGGAGACGTTCCAGCAGGTTGCGCGCTTTTGTGCGTTTGGCACGCCCGCGCGTCCCGGGCGGTGGCTTTGCCGGTGGCGGGCACTCGGCGTCGCCCGCCGCCAGGCAGCGTCGGTAACGCGCTCGCCAGCGCTGGGCCTCATCGGCGCAGAGGCAGCCGCCGGCGGCATCCACCGCTCGGCTCATGGCCAACAGCAGGTCATGGAGCGACTTGGCCCAGCGCTGGTGGTCGTTTTCCCAGACCGCCGTCAATTCCCGCAGGTGATGGGCATTGCACAGGACATGCCGGCAATCCGAGTAGCGGTAGTAGGGCTTCCAATGATCATGCACCAGCACGCCACACACGAAGGGCAATACGCCGATGGCATCCATCGCCTCCTGGCCGCGCTTGGGATGCGGGGCCAACCAGGTCAGGGCGTCATTGGAGGCACTGTGCAGCCAGTAACGCTTGCCGCCCACCTGCATCCCGGTTTCATCGGCATGCACGGTGGGCGCTTGGCGTAGCGCCGGGACCACCCACTCGGCGAACGCCTCGGCCCGCTGGTAGGCCTCCTGGTTGAAGGCGAACAGCGTGCCGGTGCTCAACGACAGGCCACACTGCGAGGTGAGCAGCTCCCGAATGCGCGCATAGGGCAGCAGCTGGTACTGCGAGAGATAGACCGCGTGTGCCTTGAGGCGCGGCCCATACTGGATGGGCCGCGTCACACCCTCGGGGAATGGCGCCACATGGCGCTGCCTCTGGTCATCTTCCACTATCTCGGCCTGGTACTCGGTGACCACGGCCTGGATCACGATGTCCTGCACCTGGCGGGTCTCGACGCCAATGCTGCGATAGGTGCGCCCTGTAGGCAGATGCCGACGATCGACGCGGAGCTTGACCACCTCGTCGGGGTTCGTCACCGGCGCCAACGTCTTGCCCGCATGCCCTGGCTGCCCACCGGGACGGCGTTCGCCTTTGGCGCGCGAGCGGCGCTGGCGGTTGGGATCCTGGGACGGTGGCTTGCTGCTGTTGCGGCTGCCGGTGGCCAACCGGTCGGCCATGAGCTTGACCAGCAGCATCAGCACGTCGATGGCGGCACGCAGCGACGGGGAGACCGTGCGGTCTTCCTTGAGCTGCTGCCGGACCCGTTCCAGGGCCTCGTCGACGTTGATGTCGCTGATGGTCATGTCACCGCATGGCGTAGTGGTATCTCGGGACACCATGCCAGAGAAATCAGCTGGTTGGCGACCCTAATTCAGAACCACCTGAATAGTTACTCCTGAACGAACAATAGGCAATTCTCGTCACGGCGACGTGACTCGCTGTAACGCTATCCTGACAGCCGGAACGCGCTCAATGCGTTCGACAGGGTCCATTGGTCGAGAACGGACGCGCCCAACGGGGTGTCTGTAAATACAACGTTACACCGCATCGTTCCAAACCTCGCCGGCCACGCCGAAAAGCCCTCGTCGCCGCTGTCGTTCGCCCTATGCTGGAAGCACGATCATGACAATGACAATGACAACGACAACCCGCATGACAACGACAACCCCGACGGGAGTCCGCCATGGCCAAGCACACCCAGTATCAGGCCCACCAGCCGAATGCCGACGGCCTCATCGACTACAGCGCCAGCGAACACCGCACCTGGCAGGCGCTGATGGAACGTCAACTGGCGATTATCGAGGGTCGCGTCTGCCAGGAGTATCTCGACGGATTGGAGCGCCTGGCGCTGCCCAACGAGCGCATCCCGCAACTCGGCGACGTCGATCGCGTGCTGCAGGCGACCACCGGCTGGCAGACCGCCGCGGTCCCCGCGCTGATTCCGTTCGATACCTTCTTCGAGCTGCTCGCCAACCGGCGTTTCCCGGTCGCCACCTTCATTCGCACCCCCGAGGAGATGGACTACCTGCAGGAGCCGGACATCTTTCACGAGATCTTCGGCCACTGCCCGATGCTCACCAACCCCGATTTCGCCGAGTTCACCGAGACCTACGGCAAGCTCGGCCTGGCCGCCAGCAAGCAGGAACGGGTCTATCTCGCCCGGCTGTACTGGATGACCGTGGAGTTCGGCCTGGTCGACACGCCCGAGGGGCGGCGCATCTATGGCGGCGGCATCATCTCCTCGCCCAAGGAGACCTTCCATGCGCTCTCGGACGTCACGGCCCATCACCCCTTCGACCCGGTCGACGCCCTGCGCACGCCCTATCGCATCGATATCCTGCAACCGTTGTATTACGTGATTGACGATCTCGCCACGCTGCACGACCTTGCCGGACAGGACATCATGGCGCTGGTCCGCGAAGCCATGCGGCTGGGTCTCTACCCGCCGACCTTCGAGCCCAAGCCCAAGATAGCCGAGGCCTGAGCGACGCCACCCGGACAGATCGACACACCCCCTATGCCAGAAGGAGCCCCAATGAACGAGCTTTCTCAACACGAGCTTTCTCAACAACAGTGCGAAGCCTGCAGTTTCGACGCGCCGCGCGTCTCCCACAGCGAGATCGAGCGCTTCAAGGCCGCCATCCCCGACTGGCAGATCGTCGAGCGCGATGGCATCATGCAGTTGGAACGTCCTTTCACGTTCCGCAACTTCAAGCAGGCCCTGGCGTTCACCAACCGCATCGGTGAGCTGGCCGAGGAAGCCGGCCATCACCCGGCGCTGCTCACCGAATGGGGCAAGGTCACCGTGACCTGGTGGTCCCATGCGATCAAGGGTCTGCACAAGAACGACTTCATTCTGGCCGCCAGAACCGACGAGGTAGCAGAGTCCAATGTTCGAGCAGATTGAGCGGGTACCCGGGGACGCCATCCTCGGGCTGATCGAGGCCTTCAACAAGGACCCCAATCCGCAGAAGGTCGACCTGGGCGTCGGCGTCTACCGTGACGCCCAGGGCGTGACCCCGATCATGCGCGCGGTCAAAAAGGCCGAGGCGCTGCTGCTGAAGAACGAGACCACCAAGAGCTACATCGGCTCCCACGGCGATCCGCGCTACGCCAAGGTGGTGCTGCCGCTGGTGCTGGGCGCCGAATCGCCGGTGCTCGCCGCCGACCGCGCCAGCGCCACCCAGTCGCCGGGCGGCACCGGCGCGCTGCGCCTGGCCGCCGATTTCGTCAAGACCAACCTGCCCGGCAAGGGCATCTGGGTGTCGGACCCGACCTGGCCCAATCACCTGGGGATCTTCCAGGCCGCCGGCATCGAGCTGCACAAGTACCCCTACGTCGACGCCGACAACCGCCTCGACTTCGACGGCATGCTGAGCGCCCTCAAGCAGATTCCCCACGGCGACGTGGTGGTGCTGCACGCCTGCTGCCACAACCCGTCGGGCTTCGACCTGAGCCGCGAACAGTGGCAGCAGGTGCTCGAAACGGTGCGCGAGCGCGACCTGCTGCCGCTGGTCGATTTCGCCTACCAGGGCTTCGGCGACGGCCTCGACGAGGACGCCTACGGCGCCCGGCTGATGGCCGAGAACCTCGACGAAGTGCTGATCACCAGCTCCTGCTCGAAGAACTTCGGCATCTACCGCGAGCGCACCGGCTGTTTGATCGCCATCGCCAAGAACCACGAGCAGATGCAGAACGTGCGCTCGCAATTGGCCATCGTCGCCCGCGAGAACTATTCCAACCCGCCGGCGCATGGTGGCTCGATCGTCTACGAGATCCTCGAATCCGCCGAACTGGCCGCCGTTTGGCGCGATGAGCTCACCGAGATGCGCAATCGCATCAACGGTTTGCGTCGCGAGTTCGTCGACGCGCTGGCGCCCTATGGCCTCGACGGGCAGTTCGCCCACGTCGCCGAGCAGCGCGGCATGTTCTCGTATACCGGCCTTAAGCCCGAGCATGTCGATCGGTTGCGCGACGAGTACGGCATCTACCTGGTGCGTTCGGGGCGCGCCAACGTCGCCGGGCTGGCCAGCGAGAACCTGCCCTACGTCGCCAAGGCGATCGCCGCCGTCGTCAAGTAACGCGTGCCGTCGCGCATGTTCGATAGACGCCCGGGTCCGCCCCGGGCGTTTTCCGTTGAAGGATGGCCCTCATGAATCGAGCGCCCGTCACCGTCGTCGGCGCCGGCGTCACCGGCTTGACCACCGCACTGGCGCTGCACGAGGCCGGCTATCCGGTCCGAATCGTCGACCCGGCCGCGCCCGGCAGCGGCACCAGCGCCGCCAACGGCGCGCAACTCTCCTGGGCGTTCGTCGCCCCGCTCGCCGAACCCGGGGTATTGCCCCAGCTGCCCGGCTGGCTGCTCGGCTCCGACAGCCCGATCCGCTGGGTGCCGCGCCTCGACCCCGCCCTGCCCGGCTGGGGACTTCAGTTCCTGCGCGCCTGCACGCCTCGGCGCGCCCGCGCCACCACCGCGGCGTTGCTCGAGCTGGCTGCGCTGGGCCGCCCACAGCTCGACGACTGGCGCACCCGCCTCGAACTCGACTTCGACTGGCGCGCCAACGGCAAGCTGTTGCTCTATCGGGACGCAGAGGCATTGGCCAAAGCCGGCCGCCAGGTCGACTTCCAACGCCGGCTGGGCGTGGAGCAGCGGCTTATCGAGCGCGACGCGCTGCTCGAACGCGAGCCGGCCCTCGAGCATCTACGCGATCAGCTCGCCGGCGCGCTGTGGACGCCCGGCGAGGCGCTCGGCGATTGCCGGCGCTTTTGCGAGGCCGTCGCCGACCATCTAGCCGATCAGGGCGTCGCCTTCGTCAAGCGTGGCGTCGCGCGCCTGGAAACCCGCCACGGCCGGCTGGTCGCCTGGCACGACGACCGGGGCGAGCGTCACGTCCTGGATACCGGCGAAACATTGATCGTGGCCGCCGGCCTTGCCAGCCGTCGCCTGCTGGCTGAAGTCGGCATTCAGATACCGCTCTATCCGCTCAAGGGCTATAGCCTGACCCTGCCGCTCGACGCCGGCGATGCGGCGCCCGAGGCCAGCGTCACCGACGGCGCCCACAAGATGGTCTATGCGCGCCTCGGCCAGGGCGACCAACGGCGGCTGCGGATCGCCGGAATCGCCGATCTCGACGGCTGGCAGGCACAGCCGCGCGCCCCGCGAATCGAGCTGCTCAAGCGCCGGGCCTGCGCGTTCCTGCCGGCGCTGGCCGAACGCATCACCGCCGCCGAGCCCTGGACCGGCCTGCGCCCGGCGACGCCCGACGGGCGCCCGCGGCTCGGTCCCACCGGCATCGACGGTTTGTGGGTCAACGCCGGGCAAGGCGCGCTCGGCTGGACGCTGGCACCGGGCTCGGCGCTGGCCCTGCGCACGGCGCTCGACGGAGACGCCACCGCCATCGCGGCCTTTCGCGGCAAGCCTGCCTGATGCGGTTCGGCCAGGCCGGTTCGCGTCGAAGCTGGCCGGACTATTGGCTGGATACAGGCGACCGGGTCGAGAAGGCCCGCGAGCAGAGTGCCCTTCGCTTCTCGCCCTGTATGCCGTGGCCGGCGCCAAGCGCGGCCTGGCGGTGGGTATCGATCAGGCCGCCGCATAGCGGCGAATATCCAGGCCCCGGGGGTCGATCGCCGGTGAGCGACCGCTCATCAGGTCGGCGAGGAGATGAGCGCTGCCGCAGCTCATCGTCCAGCCCAGCGTGCCGTGTCCGGTATTCAGCCATAAATTGGCGTACCGGGTAGCACCGATGATCGGCGTCGAGTCCGGGGTCATCGGACGCAATCCGGTCCAGAATTCGCCCTTCTCGACGTCGCCGCCCTCGGGGAATTCACCATGCTGGTGGTGGCACGACGCTTTCCAGCAGGCTCAGATCGTAGGCGGCGAGCTCAGC
Source organism: Halomonas zincidurans B6 (assembly GCF_000731955.1). Lineage (NCBI taxonomy): Bacteria > Pseudomonadati > Pseudomonadota > Gammaproteobacteria > Oceanospirillales > Halomonadaceae > Modicisalibacter > Modicisalibacter zincidurans. Next base: position 2,531,943 of record NZ_JNCK01000001.1, read on the forward strand.
GGTGCCGCCCACGCGGATTCGATCGTCGAAGCGCGAGATCGCCACCTTGAAGGTTTCGTCCATCACCGTCGATTGCGGCGCCCCGCCATCGTCGGTGACCGGCACCGGTGAGGCTGTAGCCCTTGACCGGATAGATCGGCAGGCGCAGGTCGAGATCCCTGGCCAGGAACGGCGAGTAACTGGCCAGGCAGACGACGTAGCCATCCGCGCTCAGCTCGCCGGCCGAGTCACGATGCCCTCGATCTGCCCGGTTCGGCGCCTGATGCGCTCGATGGTGGTATTGAAACGAAATTCGACTCCCAATCGCTCACGGCAATAGTCGGCCAGGTTCCAGGTGATTATCTCGTATTTTTTTCTTTTATTTTACAAAACAACAAAATAACCAATAATAATAGTAAAAATATAAAATAAAGGCATAAATATCAGTTTATAACACTGGTACGCCTGCCGCGTTCGTCGATCGAGCGCCTGAACATCAAATAAGCCAGCCCGCCGGCCAGCCCATTGCCGATGGCCGCACCCAACGCCGTGCCGGCGATGCCACCCCATTGGGTACCCAGCCATAGACACGGCAGGTAGCAGGCAAACAACCGCGCGCAGGACAGCAGCATGGCCCGCAGCGGCCAGCCCAGCGCATTCGAGGCCGACACCACCAGCATGCACAGCCCGAGCAACGCATAGCTCGGCAACAGGCCGCGGATCAGCACACTCAGCTCGCCACGTACCTCAGGATTACCCGAGAGCGCCATCGCCACCCAGGGCGCGAACAGTGCCAGCACGCCGCCCAGCGCCAGTTGCCACAAAACCGCCACCTTGAACGCCAGCGCCATCAAGCGGCGAATCTGCGGCCAATCGCCGGCGCCGTAACAGCGCCCCAGCCAGGGCGGCAACGACATGGTCAGCGCCAGCACCACCATCAGCGAAACGGTTTCCAGGCGACTCGCCATGCCCCAGGCGGCCACGCTGGTTGGGCCCAGCGAGGCGACGATCGCCGTCGCCAGCATCGCCGCCAGCGGCGGCATCAGCTGGCTGACCATGGCCGGCCCGGCGATCGCCGTGAAGGGGCCCAGCGAACGCCGGGCCTCCCCGACCAGCCCGTGACGCGCCAGCCAATCGGTCTTGCCCAGCCGACGGCCCAGAATCACCAGCCCGGCGCCGAATGCCAGCGCCGTGGCCCAGGCGGCACCGGGCAGGCCCAGCCCCGGCCAGCCACCGATGCCGAAGATCAGCAATGGATCGAGCAGCAGGTTGATCAGGCTGGTGATCACCATCAGCTTGCCGGGCAAGCGGGTATCGCCGTGCGCACGGAACAGGCTGTAACCGAAATACAGCGCCGCCCCCAGCCAGGCGGCCAGCAACTGCGGCGCCCAGTAGCTGCGGATCAACGGCAGTAGTTCGGGCGCGGCGCCGAGTTGGCGAAACAGCGGCTCCTGGGCGCTCAACAGCACCAGTGCCAACAGCGCGATGATTGCACCACCACCCAGCAGTACCAGACTGCCCAGCCGCCTTGCGCGAGCCTGCTCATCGGCGCCCAGCGCCCGCGAGATCAACGCGGCGATGGCGATACCCAGCCCTACCTGCACGCCGATGATCAAGAACGACAAGGGAAAGGTGAACGACTGCGCGGCCAGCGGTGCGGTGCCCAATCGGGCGATGAAAGCGCTGTCGACCAATTGGAAACCGAGCAGCGACAATACCCCCAGCGCCATGGGCCAGGTCTGTTGCCAGAGTTGTCGAGGCAGCGTCGCGGCCACTGGAGCTCCTTGCGAATCAAGGGGAGCGCATTCTGGCATGGGAGCGAGGTCTTATCGATCTGCCACGGCGATTGCCGCGAGCGAGCGGCATCGCAAGCCGGCTCCGCGTGTCGACTGGCTATCGTTCCTTGCGAATCGGCGACCCGAGGCGGCTCTGCCCTTCGTCATTGCCACCATAATCCGACAGACAACAGTGCGAGCGTCGAGAGCAGCGTCGCCACATTGACGCCCATCACGCGCATCAGTGCCTCGCGATCTTCCAGCACGCAAGGTAGACGCAGGACCACCCACAGCGCCGCGGGAAGCGTGAGCCAGGCCAGCCAGACCCCCGCCGGCAGCAGTTGGCTTACCCGCCCCAGCGCGATCAGCGCGTAGCCGCCCAGCAGCAAGGCCCCAACCCACCGCGAGGCGCGGGGCAAGCCCAGCACGATGGGCAGATGGCGGCGACCGATACGCCGGTCGGCCTCCCTATCGGGAAACTGGTTGATCAGCAGTAGTTCACTGACCAGCAGCAGCGCGACCATCGAGGCAATCAGCGCCCCCCCATCGAGTTGCCCGCCTGACGCGACCAGGCTGCCCAGCACCATGCTCGGGCCGAAGCCCAGCCCCGGCGCCAGCAGGCATAACGGCGGCGAGCGGGTAATCCAGCGTGTATAGGCCACTATCAAGACCACGCCGCTCAGGCCCAGCACCAGCATCGGCCAGCCTCGCAGCCACAGGAAGTAGATACCGATCGCCACGACGACCGCCAGCATGCAGCATGCCGTGATCAATACGCCGGGTGCCGCCGAGGGCGTTTCTGGCAACGCACCGCTGCCGCCGGAGAACGGGGTTCGCCGGGTGAGCATGTCGAGGCCGGAGCGAAAATCGTCATACTCGTTGAGCAGGTTGACGGCTACATGAGCAAGCAGCCCGCCGATCAGCACCAGCACCACCTCGAGGGGGTCGAGGACGACCGACTGGCGAGCGGCGAGGCTCACCCCCAGCACTACGCAAAGCGGCGCCAATACTAGAAAGTCGGGGCGAGAGGCCCGCGCCACCGCGATGGTCGACATGCAGACCCCTTGATTGCCCCAGGTGAAGGCCCGGCTCGCTCAGGCGTCCCACTTGGGTGCGAAATCCGGGTTGGCGATCCGCTCGCCCACATCCAGACGCTCGATGCGCGCCATCTCGTCATCGCTCAGGGTCAGCTCGAGCGCCGCCAGGTTGGCTTGCTGATGCTCGGGCCGGGTGGACGAGGGAATCACCGCGATATCGCGCGACGCAACCCAGGCCAGCGCGACTTGGGCCGGCGTGGCGTCGTGATCGTCAGCGATCTGGCGGAGCACCGGTTCGTTCATCACCTTACCGACGGCGAGCGGCATGTAGCCGGTGACCTCAAGCCCCTTGGCCTGGCTGTGCTCGACCAGCGTTCGGTTGGCCAGGAATGGATGGACTTCGATCTGGTTGGTAATCAGATGCTCGCCTCCCGGTACCGACAGTGCCTCATCGAGATGCGCCAGGGTGAAGTTCGAGACGCCGATGTGCCGGGCCAGTCCCTTCTCGCGTGCCGCGTTGAGCGCGCCGATGTATTCCGCCATGGGTATCTCGTCATTGGGCGACGGCCAATGGATCAGCGCCAGATCGACCCGCTCGACGGCGAGCTTGCGACAGCTTTCCTCGAGGCTGGCGATCAGCTCATCGTGACGAAAGCGATCCCACCAGACCTTGGTGGTCAGGAATATCTCGTCGCGAGGCACGCCGCTTTGCTTGATGGCCTCGCCGACCGGCTGCTCGTTATCGTAGATCTGGGCGGTATCGATGTGTCGATAGCCGAGCGCAAGAGCCGACTTGACCGAATCGATGACCTGCTGGTCCTTGAGGCGATAGGTACCGAGACCGATGCGCGGAATGATGTTTGATTGGGCCATGCTAGCCTCCCTGCCTTTTTCGGAGCGTTCGTCGGCCAGCAGGACCGACATTATTGAAATTGAGGTCGGCGGCCGGGCATTTCAAGGCCGTTAGAGGTCTAGCGATCGCCGCGGAGCGAACTCGGCACGCCACTGCCAACTCGTGTCCGAAGGCATTAGACTGAAGTTTCCTGTCGAGTGGGGATGATGATGAGCGAAACCGCGAATGTCGTGCTGGTAGGCGCCGGGCATGCCCACCTGCACGTCGCCGGCCATGCCCGTCGCCTGATCGAGCGCGGTGCGCATGTGACGCTGATCTCTCCCGGCGACTTCTGGTACTCCGGCATGGCCACCGGCATGCTCGGCGGCGACTACGAGGCCAGCCAGGACCGGCTCGACCCGGCATCGCTGATCAGGGCCCAGGGCGGCGAATTCATCGCCGACCGGGTGAGCGGTATCGACCGCCAGCGGCGTCAGGTGCAGCTCGTCGGTTCGCCACCGCTCGCTTATGATCTGCTGTCGTTGAACCTGGGCAGTCGCGTCGATCCCTCAACGATCTTCGGCCTGTCGAGTGGTGACAACGTCTGGCCGGTGAAACCCATCGCAACTCTGTGGCGGCTGCGCCAGCAGCTCGAATCGGCGCTCGCCGGCAACGCCGAAGCGCCGCGCCTGGCGGTCATCGGTGGCGGACCCACCGGAGTCGAACTGACCGCCAACCTGGTCGCGCTCTACGCCCGCTACGGGCGCGAACCTGGCATCACCCTGGTCAGCGCCAGCGAAAGATTGCTGCCCAACGCACCACGCGCCGCCGGCGCGTGGATCGAGCGACGCCTGGAACGGCGTGGAGTGCGCCTCGAACTGGCCGCCTCGGCCGTGGGCTATCAAGCCGGCGAGCTGCGCCTCGACGACGGCATGCGTCTGAGCGTCGAGCATGTGGTGCTCGCCAACGGTTTGATCGCCCCTGAGCTTACCGGCGAGCTTGGCCTTGCCTGCGATTCGCGCCAAGGCCTGGCCATCACCCCGGCGCTGCACAGCCCCGACGACTCGCGCATCTTCGCCGTCGGCGACTGCGCCTGGCTCCGCCATGCACCTTGCCCCAAGCTCGGCGTATTCGGGGTCCGTCAGGCGCCGGTGCTGCTCGACAATCTCTGCGCCTGGCTCGCCGGCGAGCCGCTGCGCGACTACCAGCCGCAGCGCCGCTATCTATCGGTGCTCAATCTCGGCGATGGGCGCGGCCTGGCACTCTGGGACCGCTGGTGGTGGAAAGGCCGCCTGGCCCTGCAACTCAAGCAGCACCTGGATCGGCGCTTCATGGCCCGCTGCGGTGCGTGAAGACCGAGCCCGCGGCAGGGCCGGGCGCGCGGTAAGCGTATCGGGCTAGCCCGGCGTCATGCCGCGCATCCGCTCGCTGCGTCGGCGCAGCAGTTCCAGCGTGGTCAGCAGCAGCATCGACAGCAGCACCAGCATCGTCGCCACCGCGAGGATCGTCGGGCTTATCTGCTCGCGAATCCCCGACCACATCTGGATCGGCATGGTGCGCTGCTCGGGGCCGGCTATGAACAGCACCACCACCACCTCGTCGAACGAGGTGATGAAGGCGAACAGCGCCCCCGACACCACACCCGGGGTGACCAACGGCAAGACGACCTTGAAGAAGGTCCGGGTGGGGTTGGCGCCCAGGCTGTGCGCGGCACGGTTCAGGGTGGTATCGAAGCTCGACAGCGTGGCGGTCACCGTGATTACCACGAAGGGAATGCCCAGCACCGTGTGGGCGAGGATCACTCCCAGGTAGGTCTGCGCCAGATTGACCTTGGAAAAGAAGAAGAACATCGCCGCCGCCGAAATGATCAACGGCACGATCATCGGCGAGATCAGCAATGCCATCACCGCGCCACGTGCCGGCATGTGTCGGCTCGACAGACCCAGCGCGGCGATCGTACCGAGCATCGTGGCCAGCAACGTCGCAGCGATGCCGACGATGAAACTGTTCTTGATCGAATTGAGCCATTCGCTGGAGGTGAAGAAATCCTGGTACCAGCGCAGCGAATAGCCGTCCGGATCCAGCTGCAGCATAGCCTTGGTGAAGGTGAAATAGGGTTCGGCATTGAACGACAGGGGGATGACCAGCAGCAGCGGACCGATCAGGAACAGGAAGACCAATCCGCACAGCCCCAGGAAGACATAGTGCCAGATGCGTTCGCCACGCGTGGCGTAGGATGGAAGCGCCATTGCGTTACCCCAGCTTGACTTTGTCGACGCCAATCAGGCGATTGAAGACCAGGTAGCAGACCACCACCACGAACAGCAGGATCGAGGCGATCGCCGCCGCCAGCCCCCAGTTGAGCGAGGTCTGCATATGGTAGGCGATGGAATTGGTGATGAAGCGCCCCGATTGCCCGCCGACCAGCGCCGGCGTGATGTAGTAGCCGATCGACAGGATGAACACCAGTATTCCGCCGGCGGCAATCCCGGGAATGGTCAGCGGAAAATACACCCGCCGGAAGCACAGCAAGGGCTTCCCGCCCAGCGAGCGGGCGGCGTGCATGTAACTCGGCGGAATGGTCTTCATCACCGAGTACAACGGCAGGATCATGAACGGCAGCAGGATATGGGTCATGGCGATGATCGTCCCCGTCTTGTTGTAGATCATCTGCCATCGCGCCTCGTCGGCGATGATCCCCAGCGCCACCATCAGATCGTTGAGCACTCCCTGCGACTGCAGGATGGCGATCCAGGTGGTGGTACGCACCAGCAACGAGGTCCAGAACGGCAACAGCACCAGGATCATCAACAGGTTGGAATGGCGCAGCGGCAAGTTGGCGAGCAGGAAGGCGACCGGGTAACCGAGTATCAGGGTCGTCAGCATGATGACGCCACTCATCCAGAACGTTCGCCAGAACAGCGTTCCGTAAACCTGCATGTAATCAGGCACCGCGACGATCTCGCCATCGGGGGAATACTGATGATCGACGGCTGCCAGGTAGTAGGACAGTGTATAGGGCGACGACTCGCGCTTGATCACCCGCCAGGTCGCGAGTTCGCCCCAGTCGTCGTTGATATCGATCAGGGCGGCTTTATAGGGTGCTTCCAGCTTGGCGACACGCCGCGCGGTACCCATCAGCGCCGACCGCATGCCGGATTTCTCGTAGTTGAGACGGCTCGCCACCAGCCCCAGGTTGCGCGCCTTGGCGCCCGCCTCGAGATCGGCGGCCAGCGCGGCGAAGGCCGGCTCGTCGGGTAGCGACTCGCCATCCCAGTCGGCCAGCGCCTGGCTGGTCTGCGGCAGCGCGGTGGAGACTTCGGGGTTGTCGACGCTGCGCCACAGCATGTCGAACAGCGGCATGACGAAAGCGATGATCAAGAACGCCAGCAGCGGCGACACCAGCAGCAGCGCCTTGAGCTTCGAACGCCGCACGGCACGGCGCAGACTGGTCTTAAGCGGTACGCCATCGGCGGTTTTCAGGGGAGCGGTGGGAGATTCGGACACGCGGGTCTCTCCGGAAAGGATTCGAGCCTACCAAGGAGCCACGCCACCCCGGCCGGGGTGGCGTGGCGGAACTTACTGGGCCAGCCAGGCGTTGAAGCGCTGGGTCAGTTCGTCGTTGTGGTCGGCCCAGAACTCGTTGTCCTTGGGGATAGCGGTTTCGAAGTTGGGACCGTAGGTGGGCATGTGCGGCTTCATCTCGATATCGGTACCGGCCAGGGTGGTTACCATCTTGGCCGATGACTTGCGCGCCGGGCCATAGGAAATGTACTTGGCCTGATCGGCCAGCCGCTGGGTATCGGTGGCGAAGTACAGGTAGTCCTTGACCTTGTCGAGCTTGCCGGTGGGCACCACCCAGCCATCGAGCTCGAACACCTGGGCGTCCCAGATGATCTCGAACGGCTGGCCCTCGTTGGCCGCGGCGTTGAAGATACGACCGTTATACGCCGAGCCGAAGGCAACTTCCTGGTCGGCCAGCAGTTGCGGCGGCTGGGCACCCTCTTCCCACCAGATCACCTGATCCTTGATGGTATCGAGCTTGGCGAACGCACGGGCCACGCCCTCTTCGGTCTCGAGCACGTCGTAGACATCTTCCGGCGCCACGCCGTCGGCGACCAATGCCCACTCGAGGTTGTTGATCGGCTTGCGCATCAGCGTGCGTTTGCCCGGATAGTTCTCGAGATCGAAGACGTCGGCGATGGTGCTGGGCTGCTTGTCCTCGGGGAACATCTCGGTATTGAAGGCGACGATGTTGGAATAGACGATCGAGGGTACGAAACACTCATCCAGCGAATTCTCGATGAAGTCTTCGCTGGGCGGCGTGCCGTCGGGTGCGTCGGCCAGCAGCGCATCGTGATCGAGCGGTTCGATCAGCCCCTCGGCGCAGGCGATCAGGGCATCCGCCGGCAACATGTCGACCAGATCCCAGGTCACGTTGCCCGCCTGCGACTGCGCGCGCAGCCCGGCCAGGGCATTGCCGCTACGGTCGATGTTGACGATCTCGTCGCCGGACTTTTTCATCCACGGCTCGTTATAGGCTTTCTGCTGGCTCATGCTGTAGGCCCCGCCCCAGGAGACGATATTCAGCGTCTCGGCCTGCGCGGATACCGCCAGCGTCAACGTGGACAGCCCGAAGGCACCCGCCACGGCGCCCTTGATCAACGTATCCTTGATCAACGTTCCCTTGAAGAGTCTTGTGTTGTTCATGCGGTGTTTCTCCAGTTGTTGTTATCACGCCATCCTGCAATGTCCGGCGAGCGGCAGCGCCACGCCGCCGGGCGACATCGCTTTCGGTTACCTCAGCTCGAAGCAGTGTTCGACTCAGGCATCCAGAGCCCGGCAATCGGCGCTCGACCAGCCGATCTCGACCGTTTCCCCCGGGCGCAGCACGCTGTGACCGTCGGCGTTGGGGGTCTTGATGATGAACTCGTCGTTGCCGCAGACCGACAGCCGTGTACGCAGATGGTCGCCGAGATAGATCACCTCCTGGACTTTCGCCGAGAAACGGTTCTCGAATTCACGACTGTCTTCGCGCAGCAGGCTGACCCGCTCGGGACGTAGCGACAACGTGGTCCGGACGCCAGTCTCGGCGACCGCGACCGGCGTGGCGATCACCGTCTCGCCGCTATCCAGGCGTACCTGGCAGCGCTCGCCAGCGAGCTCGGTGACTTCGCCGCGCAGGCGATTGTTCTCGCCGATGAAATAGGCGACGAAGGCGTTTTCAGGCTGCTCATAGAGGGTGTCCGGCGAAGCCAGCTGCTGGACCACGCCATCGTTGAACACGGCGATGCGATCGGACATGGTCAGCGCTTCGGTCTGATCGTGGGTGACGTAGAGCATGGTCACCCCCAGCTCGGCATGGATACGCTTGATTTCGTATTGCATCTCCTCGCGGAGATTCTTGTCCAGCGCCCCGAGCGGCTCGTCCATCAACACCAGCTCGGGCTCGAAGACCAGCGCGCGCGCCAGCGCCACACGCTGCTGCTGACCGCCGGACAGCTGCGCCGGGCGGCGGTCGCCGAACTCATCGAGCCGGACCATCGCCAGGGCACGCTGGACCTTCTGCTTGATCTCGGCCTTGCTCAGATGGCGCACCTCGAGGGGGAAGGCGAGATTCTCGGCCACCGTCATGTGCGGAAACAGCGCGTAGTTCTGGAAGACCATGCCGATGCCCCGCTTGTGCGGCGGCAAGCCATTGATCGGTTCGCCCTTGAGCAGGATCTCGCCATGAGTCGGCGTCTCGAACCCCGCCATCATCATCAGGCAGGTGGTCTTGCCGGAGCCCGACGGCCCCAGCAGGGTGACGAACTCGCCCTGCCGGACATCCAGGTTGAAGTCCTTGACCACCAGCTCGACGCCGTCATAGCTCTTCTGGACGCTGCGGAAGCGGGCAAAACACGTCTTGTCGGCCGCCGCTTGCGTTGGCGGCTCAGCTTCGAGGGTCTGGGTCATGCAGCATTACCTGTGCGTAGCGATTGTTGTCGTTTTGTCGCCTGGCGTGCGACCCGAGGCAGGTATCATTTTGTTACTGTTGTTGTTTTGACTTTGACATTAGAACCAATGCCGTCACGACTACAACCCCTTAAAGGGACAATAAGCGTTGAAAGTGATTTCCAGTGGCGATTGCAGAAACGACAAGGGCGCCCGTAGGCGCCCTGCGTCCGATTGACGATCGATCCCAACCCACTCCTTGTCAGCAAGATGCACTCATGGGGCATAGGGCGAGGAGCGCGGCTCCTAAGGTGGCATCGCACGCATAAAAACGCTCCGCGAGCGCAGCGTCGACGATCGGCCAGGCCCGACAGACTCCTAGGCGAGTCGATCGAGGCCGCGCGCCAGGTCCGCCTTGAGATCGGCCAACCCTTCCAGGCCCACGGCGATGCGAATCAACCCTTCGCTGATTCCCGAAGCGACCTTCTGCTCGTCGGAAAGACGCCCGTGGGTGGTGGTCGCCGGATGGGTAATGGTGGTCTTGGCGTCGCCCAGATTGCCGGTGATCGACATCAGCCGGGTGGCATCGATCACCGACCAGGCGCCCTCGCGACCGCCGGCGATCTCGACGCCGAGCACCGCGCCGAAGCCTGTCTGCTGCGCCCGGGCCAGCGCGTGCTGGGGATGACTCTTCAAACCGCTGTAGTGCACCCGGGCAACCGCCGGGTGCGCCTCTAGCCACTGCGCCAACGCCAGGGCGCTCTCGCAATGCGCGCGCATGCGCAGGCCCAGCGTCTCCAGCCCCTTGAGGAAGATCCAAGCGTTGAACGGGCTCATGCAAGGCCCGCAGGTGCGCACCACCCCGAACAACTCCTCGAGTTCGCGGTCAGCGCCCACCACCGCGCCGCCGATCGCCCGGCCCTGACCATCCAGATACTTGGTGGCGGAATGAATCACCAGATCGGCGCCGAGCTCCAGCGGACGCTGCAGAGCCGGCGTCAGGAAGCAGTTGTCGATCGCCAGCCAGGCGCCGTGGCGATGGGCGATCTCGGCCAGCGCGGCGATATCGACCACCTCGGAGAGCGGATTGGACGGCGTCTCGGCGAACAGCAACTTGGTGTCGGGAGTGATCGCCGCCTGCCACTCGTCGAGATTGCCCAGCTCCACGTAGCGGGTGGTGATGCCGAACTTGCCCAGATACTTGCTGAACAGGCTCACCGTGGAACCGAACAGCGAACGCGAAGCGACGATCTCGTCGCCGGCCTCGAGCAGCCCCAGCGCGGTCGCGAGAATCGCCGCCATCCCCGAACTGGTCGCCACGCAGCGCTCGCCGCCCTCCAGCGCCGCCAGGCGCTCCTCGAAGACGCGCACGGTGGGGTTGGTGAAGCGCGAGTAGATGTTGCCCGGCTCCTCGCCGGCGAACTTGCGCGCCGCTTCGGCGGCGCTGCCATAGACGAAGCTCGAGGTCGCGAAGATCGGCTCGCTGTGCTCCTGCTCGGCGCTGCGTACATGGCCGGCGCGTACCGCCAGGGTATCCAGCGACCAGGCGTCGCCGTCGAAATCGTGTTCGTGCATCAAGCCCCCATTAGTCGTAGTCCTCGACGTCATTGTGCAGATCGACCACCGCATGGCCGGTGCCGTCCTGGGTCTTGGCGGCATCGTTGCGCGAGGCCTCCAGCGCGGCCAGATATGCAGCGTCGATATCGCCGGTGATGTACTCGCCATCGAACACCGAGCAGTCGAAACGCTCGATCTGTGGGTTGACGTCGCGACAGGCCGTCTTGAGATCCTCGAGATCCTGATAGAAGATCCGGTCGGCGCCGATCAGCTCGCCGACCTCCGCCTCGCTGCGACCGTGGGCGATCAATTCGCTGGCCGCCGGCATGTCGATCCCGTAGACGTTGGGATAGCGCACCGGCGGCGCCGCCGAGGCGAAGTAGACCTTGTTGGCACCGGCTTCGCGGGCCATCTGGATGATCTGCTTGCAGGTCGTGCCGCGCACGATCGAGTCGTCGACCAGCAGCACGTTCTTGCCGGCGAACTCGATGTCGATGGCGTTGAGCTTCTGACGCACCGACTTCTTGCGCTGGGTCTGCCCCGGCATGATAAACGTCCGCCCGATATAGCGATTCTTCATGAAGCCTTCGCGGTACGTCACGCCCAGATGCTGAGCCAGTTCCAGCGCCGAAGTCCGCGAGGTGTCGGGGATCGGGATGACCACGTCGATGTCATGCTCCGGCCACTCCTTGAGGATGCGATCGCCGAGCTTGCGGCCCATCTGCATGCGCGTGCCGTAGACGTAGGCGCCATCGAGGATCGAGTCGGGCCGCGCCAGATAGACGTGTTCGAAGATGCATGGCGCCAGCACCGGCCGGTCGGCGCACAGCTGGGTATGCACCGCGCCCTGCAGGTCGACGAAGATCGCCTCGCCCGGTGCCAGGTCGCGGGCCAGTTCGAAGCCGCCGACGTCCAGCGCCACCGATTCGGAAGCGATCATCACGTCCTGGCCTTCCGGCGTCTGGCGCGAGCCGAACACCACCGGGCGGATGCCCTGCGGGTCGCGGAACGCCACCATGCCGAAGCCGTTGATCATCGCCACCGCGGCATAGCCGCCGCGGCAACGACGATGCACGCGACGCACCGCGTCGAAAATGTCCTCGGGGTTGAGGTGGTGGCCCTGCTTGCCCAGCTCATGGGCGAAGACGTTGAGCAGCACCTCCGAATCCGAGCTGGTGTTGATGTGGCGCAGGTCGGTGGTGTACAGCTCCTGCTTGAGCTGGTCCGAGTTGGTCAGGTTGCCGTTGTGCGCCAGCGCCAGACCATACGGCGAGTTGACGTAGAACGGCTGCGATTCGGCCTCGCTCGACGAGCCCGCGGTCGGGTAGCGCACATGGCCGATGCCCAGATTGCCCTTGAGACGCGTCATGTGGCGGGTATGGAATACGTCGCGCACCAGTCCATTGCTCTTGCGCAGCAGGAAGCGTCCTTCATGCCAGGTCATCATCCCGGCGGCGTCCTGCCCCCGGTGCTGAAGCACCGTCAGTGCATCATAAAGCGCCTGATTGACCGGCTGGGTGGCCATGAGGCCCACGATACCGCACATTCCGCCTTACCTCGTTTGCAATGGACCCGCCGCATTCGAACGCTCGGGTACCCGTGAAAAAGCGCCGGAATCCGCCGATCCCGGATTCGACACGTCGACCGGCAGCGACAGCGAACGAATCCCGTCGAGCTTCTCCGGATTGCGCTGCTGCCAGTCGACGAAGCGCGCCACCGCCCAGTCGCGCAGATTCTCGAAGGTCGGTCGCAGCTGTGCCTGCTGCCAGGATTGCAGTTGCATCAATGGCGTCAGGCTGATCAATACCGTCGCCAGCACCAGGATCGCGCCGCCGCGCAGGATTCCGAAACCGGCCCCGGCAAGGCGGTTGAAGAAGCCCATGCCGACCCACTCGATGGCCGCCTGGACGCCGCGGATCACCAGCCCGCAGAGCAGGATCACCACGAAGATCACCGCCACGAAGGCCACCACCAGACGCACGTCGGGACTGTCTATCCAGCCGCCGAGACGCTCGGCCAGCGGCGGCGCCAACCACCGCGAGGCCAGCAGCGCGACGATCCAGGCGCCCAGGCCCAGCGCCTCGCGGACCAGCCCGCGCAGAAAGCCCGCCAGCATCGACGCGGCCAGAACGGCCAGGAACAGCCAGTCCAGCCAGGTGAAGGTCATTCGCTCTCCTGCACCCTGATCAGCAGCCCCTGAATATTGGCCTGCTCCTTGAGCGCGGTGCGGACCTTCTCGCCGTCGTCCGAACTGGCGAACGGCCCAACGTAGACCGTCGTCAGATTGTTGTCGCGCGGCCGGCTATACGCCGCGAACCCCTGCTCGTCGAGCTGTTTCTCGAGGCGCGCCGCGTTGTCCGGCTGACCGAAACTGCCCACCTGCACCGCCCAGTCGCCGTTCTCGGCGACCGCCGGTGTGCTGCTCTGCGCAGCGCCATTGGCCGCTTGCGTGCCGGCCTCGCCCTGCTGGCCGTCCTGCCCGGCACGCTGGGCCAGCGCGGCGATCGGATCGGGACGCGGCGCATCCGACTCGGCCTGCGAGGCGCTGCCTGGCGCGGGCTGGTTACCGGCGACCTGCTCGGCTGCGCTCCTGTCGGGCTCGGCATCGTCGGGCTGGGGAGCGTTGGCCCGGGCGGCGTCGGGTCGGGCCTGCCCCGCCGGCTGGCTCGGCGCCTGCGGCGACTGGATCTGGCCCAGGCTCGCGGGCCGCTCGGGGGCCTCGACGGGGGTCTGCTTGATATCGATCGGTTGCTCGATGGTAAGCACCGGCTCCGGGCGGTCTTCGCGCGTCGGCGGATCGTCGAACAGCATGGGAATGAAGATCACCCCCAGGGCCAGAAGAATCACGGCGCCGCTGACGCGTTCACGCATTCCGTACTTCATGTCACTCTCCTAGCGAATCTCCTAACGGCCATGCTGAGCGGTTCCGGCCCCGCCACGGCTCCCCTGTGCGGCGTGCCAGCCGAGCACCTCGGCCACGGTATAGAAGGAACCACAGACCAGCGCTTCGTCGTCGGCCGCGAGCCTTTCCGCCAGCCAGGCGGCACCGGCCGCCGGCGAGTCGGCACGATGCAGTAGCGTCGCGCCATGCGCAATCAACTGCTCGGCCAGCTCGTCGGCGCTACGCGCGCGCGGCCCTTCGAGGCTGACCGTGACCCAGGCGTCCACCTGCGAGGATAGCGCCTTAAATATGCCCTGCGCATCCTTGTCGCGCAGCATCCCGAGCAGCGCGATCCGGCGTGCCGGACGCGACCGTTCGGCGAGTCGCGCCGCCAGGTAGCTCGCGGCATGGGGATTGTGGGCGACGTCCAGGCACCAGTTGTCGAGCCACTGCATGCGCCCGGCCAGCGTCACTTCGGCCAGGGCCCGGCGACAGGCCGAAGGCTCAAGCTCGATACCCGCCAGCGCCAGCGCCTGGATCGCCAGTGCCGCGTTGTCCAGCGGCAGGCCCGGAACCGGCAGGTCGTCCAAATGCAACGCCTGGGCGTGGCGATCGACGCCCCGCCACTGCCAGCCCTCGCCAGCGGACGCGGATGGCCGATGAATGCGCTGGAAATCCCGTCCCAGACGCCAGGCCTGCGCCCCGCAGGCCTCGGCGGCCGCGAACACGCTGCCCGGCAGGTCATGGCCCAGCACCGCCGGCCGCGAGCCACGCAGGATGCCCGCCTTCTCTCGGCCGATGGCCTCCAGGTCGGTACCCAGGAAATCGGCATGATCGAGCGCCACGCTGGTCACCACGGCGACATCCGAATCGACGACGTTGACCGCATCGAGTCGCCCACCCAGCCCGACCTCGAGAATCGCCACCTCGGGGCGGCGCTGGGCGATCGCCCACAGCGCCGCCAGCGTGCCGACCTCGAAATAGGTCAGGCTCACCGGCTCGGACATCAGGCGAGCGGCCTCGACGCGTTCGAAACCGGCGACCAGCAGGCCATCGTCGGCCTCGCGGCCGTCGAGGCGCAGGCGCTCGTTGTAACGCAACAGATGAGGCGAGGTGTAGGCCGCCGTCGAGCGACCGTGAGCGCCGGCCAACGCCTCGAGCATGGCCACCGTCGAGCCCTTGCCGTTGGTCCCGGCGACAGTGATCAGCGCACCGGCAAGCGGCGACTCGGTCAAGCCCAGGCGTTCGGCGACGACGGCCACGCGCTCGAGGCCCAGATCGATGGCCACCGGGTGCTGACGCTCGAGGCGCGCCAGCCAGGCCTCGAGAGACAGCCCCCGGTCAGGCAGGGCATCATCGGGAGTGGCGGATGCAGTCCGGCTCATTCAGCGACGGTCATCCAGCGATTCGTCGTCGATCAGCGATTCGTCGATCAGCGAACTGGCCTCGACATCGGCTTCGTGATCGCTGGCAACCGGCTCCTCCTCAGGCATCGGCAAGGCGTGATGGGTCAGCTTGCGCAACACGCCGACCAGCCGCTCGCGCATCTCGGTGCGATGCACGATCATGTCGACGGTGCCGTGCTCGAGCAGGAATTCGCTGCGCTGGAAGCCTTCCGGCAATTGTTCGCGCACGGTCTGCTCGATGACCCGCGGGCCGGCGAAGCCGATCAGCGCGTTGGGCTCGGCCACGTTGAGATCGCCGAGCATCGCCAGCGACGCCGAGACCCCGCCGAACACCGGATCGGTGAGCACCGAGATGTAGGGGATGCCGGCCTGCTTCAAGCGCTCCAGCGCGGCCGAGGTCTTGGCCATCTGCATCAGCGAGAACAGCGCTTCCTGCATGCGCGCCCCGCCGGAGGCGGCAAAGCACACCAGCGGCACGCCCTCCTCAAGCGCCACGCTAGCGGCGCGCACGAACTTCTCGCCGACCACCGCGCCCATCGAGCCGCCCATGAACGTGAACTCGAAGGCCACCGCCACCACCGGCAGGCCATCGAGCGACCCGCGCATGGCGATCAGCGCATCGTTCTCGTCAGTCTCCTTCTGGGCCGTCGCCAGGCGGTCCTTGTATTTCTTGGAGTCGCGGAACTTGAGCCGATCGACGGGCTGCAAGCCGGCGGCGATCTCCTCGCGGCCTTCGCTGTCGAGAAACCAGTCAAGGCGCTTGCGGGCCGTCAGGCGCAAGTGATGGTCGCACTTGGGGCAGACGTTGTGGTGTTTTTCAAGCTCCGGGAGGTAGAGCACCCCATCACACTTGGGACACTTGCGCCACAGGCCGTCGGGCACGCTGGTGCGACGATCCTTGCGCTGAACGCGTCCCATGGACGGCACGATCTTGTCTAGCCAGCTCATGGTCGAAAGGTATCCATTCTGCTGCGGTCACTGGGCCCGGCATTCAACCGGACCCGACGAATGCGCGTGAAGGGCCGCTGCGGCTCAATCATCGAGCGCTTGACGCATCTCGCCGAGCACGTCCTTGAGCGCCTCGGCGATGGTCTCGGGCCGCTCGGCACGCTCGGCGATGCGCGAAACCAGGGCGCTACCGACGATCACGCCGTCGGCGATGCGCCCCACGGCGGCGGCCGATGCGCCATCGCGAATCCCGAAGCCGACGCATAGCGGCAGCTCGGTCAATTCGCGCAGGCCGCGCAACTGACGCTCGACGCCTTCGACGTCGAGCGTGGCGGCACCGGTCACCCCCTTGAGGGAAACGTAGTACAGGTACCCTTCACCGTGGGCGCATATTGTAGCGGCACGCGCACGCGAGGTGGTAGGGGCGACCAGAAAGATCGACTGCAGGCCGTGGGTCTTGAACAGCGGCGCGAGCTCGTCGCTCTCTTCCGGCGGCATGTCGACGACCAGCACGCCGTCGACGCCGGCGGCGGCGGCCTGTTCGGCGAAGCCGGCGTAACCGAGCCGCTCGATCGGGTTGAGATAGCCCATCAGCACCACCGGCGTATCGGCGTCGTCGCGGCGGAACTCGGCGACCATGGCGAAAATGTCGGTCAGCCGAGTACGGGCCTCGAGCGCCCGCTCGCAGGCCTTCTGTATCACCGGGCCATCGGCCATCGGGTCCGAGAACGGCATGCCCAGCTCGATGACGTCGGCGCCGGCCGCCACCAGCGCGTGCATGAAGCCCACCGTGTGCTGCGGCCCGGGGTCGCCGGCGGTGATGTAGGGAATCAGCGCGGTGCGGCCCTGTTCCTTGAGGGCGGCGAAACGTTGGTCGATACGGTTCATTAACTTTTTTCCCTCAAAGGCGAAAGTTCAAAGCAGCGAACGAAGGCCAGACAAGGCGAAAACAGCCAGGAACGCGCAGTGTACAAAGGCGTACAGAGCAGTTCGATCGGACTCGCGCACGAGGGTGTTTTCAACGCCGTATGGTCGAGTGCAGCCATTTGAACCCCGCCTTTAGAATTCGACGCCATCGATCTTGGCAACCGTCAGGATATCCTTGTCGCCACGCCCGGACAGGTTGACGACGATGTGCTGGTCGGGGCTCAGGGTCGGCGCCAGGAGCTTGGCGTAGGCCAGCGCATGCGCCGATTCCAGCGCCGGCATGATGCCTTCCATGTGGGTAAGCTCGCGAAACGCCTCGAGTACCTTGTCGTCGTTGGCGGCCACGTACTTGACGCGGCCGACGTCCTTCCACAGCGCATGCTCCGGCCCTACACCGGGGTAATCGAGCCCCGCCGAGATCGAATGCGTCTCGAGGACCTGGCCGCCCTCGTCCGACATCAGGTAGGTGCGGTTGCCGTGCAGCACGCCGGTCGGCGCATTGGCGGTCAGCGGCGCCGCATGACGCCCTGTGTCGACGCCGTCGCCGCCGGCTTCGACGCCGTACATCGCCACCTCGGCGTCTTCCGCGAACGGATAGAACAGCCCCATGGCGTTGGAGCCGCCGCCGACGCAGGCGATCAGCGCATCGGGCAGTCGGCCGATCTGCTCGAGCGACTGCGCGCGCGCCTCGCGGCCGATCACCGCGTTGAAGTCGCGCACCAGCATCGGGTACGGGTGCGGTCCGGCCACGGTGCCGATGATGTAGAAGGTGTCGTCGACATTGGTCACCCAGTCGCGCAGCGCCTCGTTCATGGCGTCCTTGAGGGTCCGCGAGCCGGACTCGACCGGAATCACGTTGGCGCCGAGCAGGTGCATGCGATAGACGTTGAGCTTCTGGCGCTGCACGTCCTCGGCGCCCATGTAGACGTCGCACTTAAGGCCCAGCCGCGCGGCGACCGTGGCCGTGGCGACGCCGTGCTGGCCGGCGCCGGTCTCGGCGATCACCCGCGGCTTGCCGCTCTTCTTGGCAAGCAACGCCTGACCGATGGTGTTGTTCACCTTGTGCGCGCCAGTGTGGTTGAGATCCTCGCGCTTGAGCCAGATCTGCGCGCCGCCGAGCTGGCGGGACCATCGCTGCGCGTGATACAGCGGAGACGGGCGGCCGACGTAGGTGGCCAGGTCACGATCGAATTCCGCCTGAAAATCGGGATCGTCGCGAAGGCTCGCATAAGCCTTCTCGAGATCTTCCAGCGCGAAGCTCAGGGTCTCCGAAACGAACCGGCCGCCGTACGGGCCGAAATGGCCGCGGGCATCGGGCAGTCGGGTCAGGTCGCTGAACGTGGTCACGAAAGACACCTCACAAGGTCGCTTGGCTTAGGATTCTGGGGTCAGGTTCACGTGTTCGATGAAAGCGCGCAGCTTGGCGGGATCCTTGATGCCACGGGTGGCCTCGACGCCGCCTGAAACGTCGACGGCAAAGGGCCGGACGCGGCGCACCGCCTCGCCGACATTGTCGGGCGTCAGACCTCCGGCGAGGATAACAGGTTTTGCCAGGCTTGCGGGGATCCGCGACCAGTCGAAGACCTCGCCGGTCCCGCCCGGCACGCCCGGCCGATAGGCATCGAGCAGCAGCGCGCGCGCCTCGCGATAGGCCTCGGCAGCAGCGTGCAGGTCGATGCTCTCGCGCATGCGCAGCGCCTTGATCCAGGCACGCGGCGCCTGGCGGCAAGCCTCCGGCGGCTCGTCGCCGTGGAACTGGATCAGATCCAGATACGGCGCGCAGCGGCGCACGAACTCGGGATCCTGATCGACGAACAGCCCGACCCGGGCGACGAAGGCCGGCACCCGCGCCGCCAGCTGCGCGAGGCGGTCGGGATCGATCGCCCGCTCGCTACCCGGCCAGAGCACGAAGCCCAGCGCATCGGCGCCCGCCGCCACGGCGACGTCGATGTCCGCTTCCCGCGTCAGGCCGCAGATCTTTATCCGTGTGCGCATGGTCGGTCTCCCTGGAATGCAACGGGCCAGCCGCTTCGGCGCTGACCGAGCCCGATTGCGAACTCAGCTGCTGGTGGCATCGATACTGGCCGGATGCCGCGCCCCCGGCAGGCCGCGCCGATAACGCACCATCGGCGAGTCCGGCAGCCCGCGCTCACCGCTCCATTCGCCGAGAAAGCCCAGCATGCTGGGGCCCAGTGGCTCGCGGGGCAGCTCGAAGCGCTCGTCATAGATCGAGTCGACGAAGTGCAGGCCGCACCCGGGCGCAGTGACATTGCCCTGGGCGCGATCGCGCAGCGTCAGCAGGTGCGCCAGGTAGCCGATACCCTCCTCGCCGCGCCCCACCGCGACCAGCGCTCCGGCGATATTGCGAATCATGTGATGGAGAAACGCGTTGGCCTGGATATCGATGACCACCAACGTGCCGTAACGTTTGACTTCGATGAAATGCACGTGGCGCGTCGCCGACTTCGACTGGCAACCGGCTGCGCGAAAGCTCGAGAAGTCATGCTCGCCGACCAATGCCTGGGCGGCTTCGTGCATGCGCCCGGCATTCAGCGGCTCGCGACACCAGGTCGCGTTGGCGCGCTCGAGCACCGGCCGACTGGGCTGATTGAGAATCACGTAGCGATAGCGGCGCGCCAGCGCCAAAAACCGGGCGTGGAAGTCAGCGGCTACCGGCGCCACCCAGCGCACCGCGATGTCGCGCGGCAGGTTGGCGTTGGCGCCATAGACCCAGGCCTTGGTCGAGCGCGGCGCCGGCGCATCGAAGTGCACGATCTGCCGCGTGGCGTGCACGCCACTATCGGTACGCCCGCTGCAATGTACCTGCACGGGCGCCGCCGCGACCCGGCCGAGCGCCGTTTCCAGCGTTTCCTGGACCGACGGCGCCTGTTTCAGACGCTGCCAGCCGCAATAATGCGTGCCGTCGTATTCGACCGCCATGGCCAGGCGGCCTGCGAGGCGCTGATGATCATCGAGAAACTCGAAAAGGGGCATCGACTTCCGTCAAGTTATGCCACCCCGACCACTAATCTACAAGTCTACAGGCGGTGGCGTTCGATCAACACCCGCGCTTCATCGGCGACCAGCGTTCCTTGCTCTTCCAGCAACGGATCAAGCAGCTCGCGAGCCGCCTCGCGCTCGCCGCGATCGAGACGCTGGCGGGCGTGATCCAATTGCTGTGCGGCGTTGGCGGGCGCCGAACCCGCCGGTGAAGCGTGGTTCGTGGAGCGCTCATTATCCAGATCGAGGGGATCGAATGCCACCTCTTCGACGATCCAGCCACTGGTATCGGTGATCGGCGACGACTCGCCGCGAACCACGGGGTCGACATCGTCGAGGGTGGCATGATCGTCGTCGATCTCCGACAACGAATCGCCGAGTCCCAGCGGATCGTCGGGAAAATCAACCACCGGCTGACCCAGTTCCGGCTCGCGCCGTTCGGGCTCGACGTCGAGACTCGGCGGCCGGTAATCGATGACCCGGCCGTCATCCAGATCCACGCCGCTGGCCACGGCCGCATCGGCCAGCCCCGACAGCGCCTCGCCCTGTGCCTCCTCTTGCAGCTCTTTCTGCACTTCTTCCTGCATCTCGGCATGAGGCCCGACGCGCGGACAAGTCGGCTGAAGCTCGCCGGAGCCCGGCGCACTCGCTGCACTGACGTCGGGCGCCTCGCTCTCGGAGGTGGCAGCCGAGGCTTCGGGCACCAGCCGTGCGAGGATCTCGCGCGCCTCGGCACGCTGCTGTGCGTCGCCGCGGGCATCGAGATAGGCGGCTTCCTGTTCGGCCGCGTCGTGATCGCCCAGCGCCACGCAGGCAGTAAGCAGCTTGAGACGCAGGTCGTGACGTTGGGGATCGGCGGCGAGGCTCTGTACCAGGCGCTCGCGAGCCTGGTCGTAACGGCCATAGGCGAGATAGATCTCGGCTTCGCTGATGGTTTCCGCTTCGGGGGCCGAGTCGAGCGGCGAGCCTGTCGGCGACGGCTCGGGCGGGGTCGCGGAAACCGCCGAGGCGGGCTCGGACGGCATCTGGCGAGCAGTCGGCGTCTCGACCATCGATGGCTCGTTGCGCCCCGGCGCTCCCCCACCCATGCCACCCATGCCACCCATGGCGGTATAACCCGAGGCCGAGTCGGTGGCCTCCTCGGCGCGCCGGGAACGCCGCCGCACAACCGCCCACAGCGCCAGCAGCAGCGCCAGTGCCGCGCCGGCCAGCAGCATCAGATTCTCGTTGAACCAACGCCAGGCAGCCTGACCGAACGATTCGGCGGACGGCTTTTCAGCCTGAACCCGTGGCATGGGCTCCGCCACCGGCTGAGCGCGGACGGTGGCCTGTCGAATCGCCACCAGCCCTTCCAGCTGCGCACGCAGGCCCTGGATATCCTCACGCAGCGTGCCGACCTGGCCGGCCAACTGGTCGCGTTGCTCGTTTGCCTGGGCCAGAGCCTGGCGGGTGTCGTCGAGCTGCGTCTCGAACTCGGCCAGCCGTTCGCGGGCCTCGACCGGCAGCACCGCCGGGGCCGCATCGGCCTCGCCCGAAACCTGCGGCGCGTCGAGCACGGTGTCGTTGAGCAAGGTCAGCCGCGATTGGCCGTCTTCCGGGCCATCCCCGCCAGTTGCCGCTGCCTCGGGCCTGGTGGCCTCCTCGCCCGCCGTCGCCGGCCGCTGATCGGTCTCGCCGCCGCGCTGGGCCTGCCATTGGCGATTCTGGGCCCGAACGCGCTGACCGGCATTCTCGCCGCTGGCGAGAATCGCCTGACGGTCGGGCACGTCGAGCGTCGCGCCGGCGCTCAACCGGTTGATGTTGCCGCCGGGAAACGCCTCGGGGTTGGCCCGCTGCAGGGCCAGCATCATGCGCTCGATGCTCACCCCTTCGGGGCGCACGCGATCGGCCAGTACCCACAGCGTGTCGCCGCTGGCGACCCGGATCTGCCCGGGCGCGGTGGGCTCGCGAGGCGCGAGCGTCGGCGGCGCTGACGATTCGTCCGCTTGCGCCTGGCGCAGCGGGCGAGTCGTTCCCGGTTGCAACGCCGGCATCTGCGCGTAGCCCGGCGGGTCGAGCAGCAGGTTGACCTCCTGGCGCTGCTGGCCGCCGGGCCACTCCAGCGTCAGCAGCAGGCTGAGATAGGGCTCGCGCACGGCCTGGGAAGTGCTCAGCACCACCGTCAAGCCACCGGACTCGCGGGCGATCGTGGCATTGACGCTTTCCACCAGCGAGGTGCGCGGGATGCCGGCCCGGGCGAAGGCATCGGCGGTGGAAAGACGCGCCTTGATCAGCCCCGGATCGAGCTCGCCGATATCGGTGAGCGGCAACCTGGCCTGCAACGGCGCACCAAGAGTGGATTCGACCCGGGGTGCCGCCAGCCCCAGGGCCAACGCCATGGGGCTGGCCGTCAGCAACGACAACAGCGTGCCCCAGGATAATGTGCGTCTCATCGATGCTCCCCGCGCCAGGCGCCGCGCCACCTCCGCATGAGAGGTAACGTCATTTGTTTGTCTCAATTACCGCTCATTCTTAATTACCATAAATTTGCCCAATGCGGCAGAACATGGGGCAAACGGCAGCACGATCCACCCGCTTTCAACGCAACGACGCCTCCCGAAGGGGGCGTCGCGGTACGGTTCACCAAGCAACGCTAGCTTAGCGTTCGCGCAGAATCGCCAGCATCCGCTTGAGCGGTTCGGCGGCCCCCCACAGCAGCTGGTCGCCCACCGAGAAGGCGGTCAGGTACTCACCGCCCATCGCCAGCTTGCGCAGGCGCCCTACCGGCACGTTCATGGTGCCGGTGACCGCTGCCGGCGTCAGCTCGCGCAGGGTGGCTTGCTTGTCGTTGGGCACGACCTTGACCCAGTCGTTGTGCTTGGCGATGTGATCCTCTATCTCGTCTATCGGCACATCGCGCTTCAATTTGATCGTGAATGCCTGGCTATGCGAGCGCATCGCGCCGATCCGCACGCACAGACCGTCGATGGGGATCGGGTTGGCGCCGTGGCCGAGAATCTTGTTGGTCTCGACGCCGCCCTTCCACTCTTCCTTGCTCTGGCCGTTGTCCATCGCCTTGTCGATCCACGGCAGCAGGCCGCCGGCCAGCGGCGCGCCGAAGTTCTCGATCGGGAAATCGTCGCCGCGCATCGCCGCGGAGACCTTGCGATCGATGTCGAGGATCGCGCTGGCGGGATCGTCGAGCTCGTGCTGAACGCTGTCGCGCAGCGAACCCATCTGGCCGAGCAATTCGCGCATGTGCTTGGCGCCGGAGCCGGAGGCCGCCTGGTAGGTCATCGAGGTCATCCACTCGATCAGGTCGGCCTCGAACAGCCCGCCCAGGCCCATCAGCATCAGGCTGACGGTGCAGTTGCCGCCGACGAAGGTCCGCGTGCCGCGGTCGAGCTGAGCGTCGATCACGTGACGGTTGACCGGGTCGAGCACGATGGTCGCATCGTCGTGCATGCGCAGCGTGCTCGCGGCGTCGAGCCAGTAGCCCTTCCAGCCGGACTCGCGCAGCGGTTGGTAGACCTCGCCGGTGTAATCGCCGCCCTGGCAGGTGACGATGACGTCGAGCGCCTTGAGCGCGTCGAGATCGAAGGCGTCCTTGAGCGGCGGAACCTCGACGCCCACGTCGGGGCCCGGCTTGCCGACCTGCGACGTGGTGAAGAACACCGGCTCGATGCCGGTGAAGTCATCGGTCTCGCGCATGCGATGCATGAGCACGGAGCCGACCATGCCCCGCCATCCCACAAATCCGACTTTCAACATGAAAACGGTCCTCCTCGTGTTCGGTAACTTATGTTCGGTGACTTATGTGCGGTGACTGACCCGGGATTCCGGACAAAACGCTGGGCGAGCAGGCTTCATTCTAACAAATCGGCCCGACGCCCGCTTCGCCGGGGCGATCGCGTCCGGTTAGCCTGGTGATCGACTAGCCTTCGTGAAAGGCCGTCACCACGGCGTCGCCCATCTCGGCGGTGGTCACCTGACGCGTGCCCGGGTAGGCGATGTCGGCAGTGCGCAGGCCCTGGTCGAGCACCCGCCCCACGGCACGCTCGATACGCAACGCCAGGGCGTTCTCGTCGAGGCTGTAGCGCAGCAGCATGGCCACCGAGAGGATCGTCGCCAGCGGGTTGGCCAGCCCCTGGCCGGCGATGTCCGGCGCGCTGCCGTGGCACGGTTCGTACATGCCCTGGCCATGCTCGTTGAGCGACGCCGAGGGCAGCATGCCGATCGAGCCGGTGAGCATCGCCGCGGCATCGGAGAGGATGTCGCCGAACATGTTGCCGGTGACGATCACGTCGAACTGCTTCGGCGCGCGCACCAGCTGCATGGCGGCGTTGTCGACGTACATGTGCGAGAGCTCGACGTCGGGATACTCCGGCGCCAGACGATTGATCACCTCGCGCCACAGCATGGTGACCTCGAGCACGTTGGCCTTGTCGACGCTGCACAGCTTGTTGCCGCGCTTGCCGGCCATCTCGAAGGCCACCCGGCCGATGCGCTCGATCTCGGCCTCGGAATAGACGTAGGTATTGAAGCCCACGCGCTGGCCGTCACGTTCCTCGATGCCGCGCGGCTGACCGAAATAGATGCCGCCGGTGAGTTCGCGCACGATCATGATGTCGAGCCCCGAGACGATCTCGGGCTTGAGGCTCGAGGCCTCGGCGAGCTGCGGGTAGAGAATCGCCGGGCGCAGGTTGCCGAACAGGTTGAGCTCCTTGCGCAGGCCCAGCAGGCCCTGCTCGGGGCGCTTGCCGATATCTTCCAGGCCATCCCACTTGGGGCCGCCGACGGCGCCCAGCAGCACCGCGTCGGCGGTCCTGGCCTTGTCGAGAGTCGCCGCCGGTAGCGGCGCGCCGAAGGCGTCGTAGCCGGCGCCGCCGACCAGCCCCTCTTCGAGGGTCACATCGAGGCCCTGCACGCGGCAGACATCGAGCACCTTGACCGCCTCGGCGGTGATTTCCGGGCCGATGCCATCGCCCGGCAGAACGAGAATCTTGCGACTCATGAGCGTTTCCTAGCGTGCCCGGCGCTTCGCGAGCCCGGGCGTTCGTGAAAGAGGCGCTGTCCCTGCGCGACCGCCATGGCGGTGTCCTAGGACCTGTTGACGTTTCGGCGCGAGCCGCGTTGCTGCGCCAAAGGGCGCCAGGCAAGGCGCGGGGCGCAGGCAATGGTTGTTCCCTTGCCAAGGCCCGCAACGCCGCATGGCGTCCTTTGACGCGCAACCCGAAGGGACGGGGTCCATTGGGTGCAGCACTGCGTTGCTCGTCGCTCATTGGGAATAACCCAACCATGCTCCTCACGCCTTGTTCTGCACCCAATGGACCTCCGTCGCGACCGCGACGAAACGTCAACAGGCCCTAAGTGCGTCCAGCGTTGTGGTTATGTGCCGTCGTGCGGCGCGACAAGAGTCAGCCCGCCTGGCGAAACAGCCACGGCCGCTCGGCGCGATGACGCTGCTCGAAGTCGCGGATCGCGTCCTCGTGCTCGAGCGTCAGGCCGATGTCGTCGAGGCCGTTGAGCAGGCAATGCTTGCGGAAGGCATCGACCTCGAAGTGCAGCACCTCGCCGTCCGGCGTGGTGACGCTCTGTGCCTCGAGATCGACGGCCAGTCGATAGCCTTCGTTGGCTTCGACGGCCCGGAACAGCCGCTCGACGGTGGCTTCGTCGAGAGGAATCAACAGGATGCCGTTCTTGAAGGCGTTGTTGTAGAAGATGTCGGCGAAGCTCGGCGCGATGACCACCCGGAAGCCGAAGTCCTCGAGCGCCCAGGGCGCGTGCTCGCGGGAGCTGCCGCAACCGAAGTTGCGTCGGGCGAGCAGCACGCTGGCGCCCTGATAGCGCGACTGGTTGAGGACGAACTCCGGATTGAGCGGGCGCTGGCTCGCATCCTGACCCGGGTAGCCCTCGTCCAGGTAGCGCAGCTCGTCGAACAGGTTGGGGCCGAAACCGGTGCGCTTGATCGACTTGAGAAACTGCTTGGGAATGATCAGGTCGGTATCGACGTTGGCGCGATCGAGCGGCGCCACCAGGCCCTGGTGCTGTTTCAGTGCGTGCATGGTTCAGGCCTCCTGCGGCTGGGCGTGGAATTCGCGAACGTCGACGAAATGCCCGGCCAACGCGGCGGCGGCGGCCATCGCCGGGCTGACCAGATGGGTGCGCCCGCCGTAGCCCTGGCGGCCCTCGAAGTTGCGGTTCGAGGTCGAGGCGCAATGTTCGCCGGACTCGAGCTTGTCGGCGTTCATTGCCAGGCACATCGAGCAGCCCGGCTCGCGCCACTCGAAGCCGGCCTCGATGAAGATCCTGTCGAGCCCCTCGGCCTCGGCCTGGCGCTTGACCAGTCCCGATCCCGGCACGACCATCGCCAGCTTGATCGAATCGGCCACCTTGCCGCCGCGCGCCACACGGGCCGCCTCGCGCAGGTCCTCGATGCGCGAGTTGGTGCACGAGCCGATGAATACCTTGTCGAGGCGGATGTCGGCGATCTTCTGGCGCGGCGCCAGGCCCATGTAGGTCAATGCGCGGCGAATGCCGCCCTGCACGGTCTCGTCGGCCTCGGCGTCGGGGTCGGGGACCGTTCCGGTGATCGCCGCGACCATCTCGGGACTGGTGCCCCAGGTGACCTGCGGCGCGATTTCGGCGGCGTCGAGCATCACCTCCTTGTCGAACACCGCATCGTCGTCCGAGACCAGCGTGCGCCAGTCGGCCACCGCGGCGTCCCAGAGCTCGCCCGCGGGGGCGTAAGGACGCTTGCGCAGGTAGTCGATGGTAGTGTCGTCGACGCCCACCAGGCCGACCCGAGCGCCGGCCTCGATGGCCATGTTGCAGATGGTCATGCGGCCTTCCATCGACAACTCGCGGATCGCGCTGCCGGCGAACTCGATGGCGTAGCCGGTGCCGCCGGCGGTACCGATGCGCCCGATCACCGCGAGCACGATGTCCTTGGCGGTGACGCCGGTGCCCAACTGGCCCTCGACGCGCACCCGCAGGTTGTTCATCTTCTGCGCCAGCAGGCACTGGGTGGCCAGCACGTGCTCCACCTCGGAGGTGCCGATACCATGGGCCAGCGCCGCGAAGGCGCCGTGGGTGGCAGTGTGCGAATCGCCGCAGACCACCGTCATCCCCGGCAGCGTGGCGCCCTGCTCGGGGCCGACCACATGGACGATGCCCTGGCGGGCGTCGTTGATGCGGAACTCCTCGATGCCGAACGCCTCGCAGTTGTCGTCGAGGGTCTGGACCTGGATCAGCGACACCGGGTCCTTGATGCCGGCGTTGCCTTCGGCACGCTCGAGCAGCGTAGTCGGCACGTTGTGATCCGGCGTCGCCAGATTGGCGTCCAGCCGCCATGGCTTGCGCTTGGCCAGGCGCAGCCCCTCGAAGGCCTGCGGCGAGGTCACCTCGTGCAGCAGGTGACGATCGATGTAGATCAGCGCGCTGCCGTCGTCGCGCTGCTTGACCAGGTGCTGCGACCACAACTTGTCGTAAAGGGTCTGGCCTGCCATGGGTCTCCTCCAGCGTGCTCTTCGAGCCCGGGCGCCGCGGCGCCGTTAGTCGATCTGTTTGTCAGTCGGTCCTGATTCTGAGTAGCGGCACTCTTGCTTGATCTATTTCATGTACTTCACGGGGGCGGTGCCTTGCTGTACCCAAGGTTAATGGCCCCTTACCCATGAATGCAATTCATGTTATTTATTCCTTGAATTCCAAAATGGAATGGTGGCATGGATACTCAGAGTCTGCAGGCATTCGTCGCCGTGGCCGATCACGGCTCCTTCTCGCTGGCCGCCGAGACGCTCTACCTGACCCAGCCGGCAGTCAGCAAGCGCATTGCCACCCTCGAGGATCAGCTCGGCGTGCGGCTGTTCGATCGCATCGCCCGCCGCGTCTCGCTGACCGAGGCCGGCCGACTGCTGCTGCCGCGAGCGCGCGAGATCCTGGTGATGGTCGACGACAGCCGCCGCGCCCTGGCCAACCTGGCCGGCGACGTCGGCGGCAGCCTGACCATGGCCACCAGCCATCACATCGGCCTGCATCGCCTGCCGCCGCTGCTCAAGGCGTATACCCAGGCGCACCCCGACGTGCGCATGGACATGCGCTTTCTCGACTCGGAGCAGGCTTATCAAGGGGTGCTGGACGGCGAACTGGAGATTGCGGTGGTGACGCTGGCGCCGTCGCCGGATCCGCAGCTCACGGTGGTACCGGTATGGGTCGATCAGTTGCGCTTCGTGTGCGGCAACGATCATCCGCTCGCCGGGCAGCGCACGCTCTCGCTAGCGGCGCTGACCGGCTTCGATGCGGTGCTCCCGGGTCACCTGACCTTCACCCGCGGGATCGTGGTCGAGACCTTCGCCCGCGAGGGGCTCAAGGTCGACGTGGCGCTGTCCACCAACTATCTCGAGACCCTCAAGATGATGGTGGCCATCGGGCTGGGCTGGAGCGTGTTGCCGGAATCGCTGATCGATGACGAGGTCACCGTGCTGCCGATCGCGCACCGGCCGATCGAGCGCCCGCTGGGCTACATCGCGCACAAGAGCCGCACACTGTCCAACGCCGCCCGCTCGATGCTGGCCCTGCTCGACGAGGCGGCCGGAAGCTGATCCGGCTCGCCCGGTCACTGCGTTGCCTGGCCGAGTTCGGCGCCGCTGGATTCGGCGACGGCGTCCTCGTCGTGGGCCTCGGCGTCCGCGAGCATTCCCAGCACCTGGGGGATCGACTGGCGCACGTAACGCCCCGGCGCCGGCTCGATCGGCTTCAGCTCGCCATCGCCCGGATTCCGCGCGGGTACTTTCTTGCTGGCATTGGCATACCCGTTGTCGACCATCCACGCCTGCCAGTGCGGCCACCAGGAACCCTCGTTGTGGGTAGCGCCGGCGAACCATTCCTCGGGGGTCGGCGGAAGCTCGTCGTTGGTCCAGTAGCCATACTTGTTCTTGTGCGGCGGATTGACGATGCCGGCGATGTGCCCCGAGCCGCCCAGCACGAAGGTCACCGGCCCCTTGGGATATTGCGTGCCGTAGTAGGTCGAGTTCCACTTGGCGATATGATCGTCGCGCGCCGAAACGAAATAGCTCGGCGTGGAGATCTTGCGCAGGTCGATCCTGACGCCATCGAGCTCGATGCCACCCGGCTCGACCAGGCGGTTTTCCAGGTACATGGTGCGCAGGTACCAGCCGTGGGTCGCCGCCGTCAGGTTGGTGCCGTCGGTATTCCAGTACAGCAGGTCGAACGCCGCCGGCGTCTCGCCCTTGAGATAATTGTTGACAAAGAACGACCAGAACAGGTCGTTCTCGCGCAGCAGGTTGAAGGAGAACGCCATGACCCGGCCGTCGAGATAGCCATCGGCCTCGAGCTGGCGTTCAAGGCCCTGCAGTATCGGCTCGTTGATGAACACGCCGATCTCGCCGGGATCACGAAAATCCTGCAGCGTCGCCAGGTAGCTGACCGAGCGCACCTTGCGCGCCCGCCGGGTGCTGGTCAGGTAGGCCACCGTCGAGGCGGCGAGCGTGCCGCCCACACAGTAGCTCATGAGGTTCACCGATTTCTCGCCGCAGGCCTGCTCGATCGCGCCCATGGCGGCGATCGGCCCCAACTGCATGTAATCGGCCCAGGTCAGGTCGCGCTGCTCGGGGCCGGGATTGCGCCACGAGATCAAAAACACCGTATGGCCCTGATCGACCAGCCAGCGCATCAGCGAGTTGTCCGAGCGCAGATCGAGTATGTAGTACTTGTTGATCCACGGCGGAACCACCAGCAGCGGCGTCTTGAACACCTGCTCGGTGGTCGGCGCGTACTGGATCAACTGGATCAGTTCGTTCTCGTAGATCACGTCGCCGGGAGTGACGGCGATGTTCTCGCCGATATGAAAGGCCTCGCGATCGGTCATCGCCACGTTGAGCCCTTCGGCGGAATTGGCCAGGTCATCGCGCAGCCGCTTGAGTCCGTCGACCAGGTTCTGGCCCTGGGTCTCGCGGGTGATGCGCATCACCTCGGGGTTGGTGGTGACGAAATTGCTCGGCGACATGGCGCTGACATATTGTCGGGCGTAGAACGCCAGGTTCTGCTGCTGTTTGTCGTCGAGAGCGTCGACGCTCTCGACCAGCGACTCGACCCACTGGGCGAAAACCAGGTATTGCTGAAGCACGAAGCGATAGAAGGGATCCTGCCGCCAGGCGTCATCCTTGAAGCGACGATCCTTGGGGTCGGGCTCGACGACCAGCCGCCCGGTATCGCCATCGCCGGCCAAATCCCGCATGGCCTGCTGCCAGATCTGCCACTGCGCCTCGGCAGCATGCAGCTGTGCCTGATAGAGCGCTTCGGGCCTGCCGGCCAACGCTTCGGCGCCAGCACGAACGCTCTGCTGCATGTCCGCGTAGATGGCGGAGGCAGCCTCGCTCGGCCAGATCCGCTCGATCATCTCTCCCATCAGAGTCTGGTATTCCAAGCCGATCGCTTCCAACTGAGCCGTCAGCTGCGGGTCGGCCAATGCCTTCCACTCACTCGGCCACTCTCCACTCGACCACTCTGATGCCATGCAACCTCCTCGGGATTCTGTACGGCGTTTCTATAATGCTCATCGCCAGCGACGGGACGCGCATTGGTCGCCGATGCCGGCGAAGGACGCAGAGCCGACCGGTTGACGACAACGCCCACCAGGCTCGAACAAGCGGGCCGGGTACGAAACCCGGCCCGCTTGCAGCGTCAGCTGGACTTGCGTGACGAGCTGCTGCTGGAACTGCTGGAGGAGCCGGTAGCGGTCGACTTGGCGGATGCCGATTCGGTAGCCGACTTGGCCGACTCGCTCGCCGCCTTGGCGGTCTGGTTGGCCTGATCGGCGGCCTTCTGGCCGGCTTCGCTGAGGCTCTGTTCCAGTTCGTTCCTGAACGACATGCTCAACTCGGTCATGGCCCGCGCATCTTCGATCATCTGCTGGGAGAGCTCGTTCATCAGCTCGGCCTGGCGCGTCGTGAAGTCGCGCAGGTCATCGGCGCTCTGGATCTCCGAGGCGGCGCGCATGCGCTCGGTACCCATCTGAGTGTAGCGCTTCATCGACTCGAGCTGGTACTGGGTCATCTTTTCCATGTTATCCAGCATCATGCCGTTGATCTTGCGCATCGGCTCGAAGAAGCTCTTGGCCTGGTCGGCAAAGCTATTGAACATCTTGTCTTGCTGCATCTCGAATCCCTCCTGGAGGAACGGCGTAGACAGGTTGGCGCGGCTATAGAGCACAGGTCGTATGCTGCGCCGCACAAAGCGTAGCCGGCCACATGCCAACTTGCAATAGACCTACGCTCACGACTTGCGGTTCTGCCGCGAGCTCGCCGACGCAGTGGCGGAAGAGCGATTGGCCGAACCGCCCGCCTTGTCGTCGGTTGACGCCTTCTCGGCGGAAGACGGGCTGCCCGCCTTGCGCAACATATCCAGCATCATCTGCTGGTAATTGCCGAAGTGGGTCATGCCCTGAGTCATGCCCTGCTGCAGGAAGGGCTGCATCAGATTCCACGGGTCGTAACCTTCGACGCCGGCTTCCATCTGCTGCTGAATGCGCGACATCATCTCGCGCTGAAAGGCATCGACATCGGGCAACCCCAGCGCCTGACGAAACTCGGCCGGGGTCATGTCGAATTCGACGTTTATCTTCATGGCAGGACTCAAGTCGGAACGTGTCGATTTGAGTGTAGCAGGCAATCCGCCGTCGCCGGTCGGCAAAAGCAGTGCCAGGAAGTCGGGGCAATGAACGGCCATGGATAGCCAGGCGCCGGTGAGCACCGACGCATGGCCCGGTCAGCTCAGCTCAAGCGCGGCGTCGCCACCGAGACGCCGGTATTCTGGGCGCGATGGCGCAGCAGATGATCCATCAAAGTCAGCGCCATCATCGCTTCGGCAATCGGCGTGGCGCGAATGCCCACGCAGGGATCGTGACGGCCCTTGGTGACGACCTCGACGGGGTTGCCGTGAGTGTCGATCGAACGCCCCGGCCGGGTGATGCTCGAGGTCGGCTTGAGCGCCAGATGCGCGATCAATGCCTGGCCCGAGCTGATTCCCCCGAGCACGCCGCCGGCGTGATTGGAAAGGAAGCCCTCGGGCGTCATCTCGTCGCGATGTTCGCTGCCGCGCTGGGCGATGGCGGCGAAACCGTCGCCGATCTCCACGCCCTTGACCGCGTTGATGCTCATCAGGCCATGCGCCAGCTCGGCATCCAGGCGGTCGAAGACCGGCTCGCCCAGGCCCACCGGCATACCCTCGGCGACCACGCTGATCCTGGCGCCGACCGAATCCTGATCGCGGCGCAGCTGATCCATGAACGCCTCGAGCTCGGGCAGCTTGGCCGGGTCGGGACAGAAGAAGGGATTGTCGTCGACGCCGTCCCAGGACTTGAAGTCGATGACGATCCGGCCGAGCTGACTCATGTAGCCGCGCACCACGATGCCCTGGCTGGCCAGGTACTTTTTGGCGATCGCCCCGGCGGCGACCCGCATCGCGGTCTCGCGGGCACTCGAGCGGCCGCCGCCGCGATAGTCGCGACGGCCGTACTTGTGGTGATAGGTATAGTCGGCATGCGCCGGACGGAACTGGTCCTTGATGTTCGAGTAGTCCTTGGAGCGCTGATCGGTATTCTCGATCATCAGACCGATCGGCGTGCCGGTGGTCTCGCCTTCGAACACCCCCGAGAGGATGCGTACCTGATCGGGCTCGCGGCGCTGAGTGGTATGCCGCGACGAGCCCGGACGCCGACGGTCGAGATCGCGCTGCAGGTCGGCTTCGCTCAAGGCCAGCCCCGGCGGGCAGCCGTCGACGATGGCGCCCAGCGCCGGGCCATGGCTCTCGCCGAAGGTGGTTACGGTGAACAGCTTGCCGAAGGTGTTGCCGGACATGCAGCGATCCTCGAAATGGAGTCGGGCGAAACGGAATCAGACGAAACGGGCGGCATGCTCATCGAGCTCGCCGGCGGTCAGCGCGAACACACCGTGACCGCCGCGCTCGAATTCCAGCCACAGGAACGGCACCTCGGGGTAGGCGGCTTCCAGATGACGATCGGAGTTGCCGACCTCGACGATCAGCACGCCGTCGTCGTTGAGGTGCCCGCGCGCCTCGCGCAGCAGGCGACGCACGATGTCCAGACCGTCGGCCCCGGCGCCCAGCGCCACGGCCGGCTCGTGACGGAACTCGGCGGGCATGCCCGCCAGATCGCGGGCATCGACATAGGGCGGATTGACGACGATCAGGTCATAGCGCCGGCCTTCGAGGCCATCGAACAGGTCGGAGAGTACCGCCCTGACGCGATCGCCGACCTCGTGACGGGTGATATTGATCTTGGCCACCGCCAGCGCCTCGGCGCTGACATCGGCCAGGTCGACCTCGGCGGTGGGCATGTACAGCGCGCTGGCGATGCCGATGCAGCCCGAGCCGGTGCACAGATCGAGGATGCGCGCCGGCGGCGTCTCGGGGAACCAGGCGGCGAAGTCGTGCTCGATCAGCTCGGCGATCGGCGAGCGCGGAATCAGCACCCGCTCGTCGACGGTGAACGGCTGACCGGCGAAGAACGCCTCGCCGAGCAGGTAGGGCAAGGGTTTTCGGGTCTCGATGCGCGCCCGTACCAGCGCGACGATCCGCTTGCGCTCGATGTCGAGCAGCCGCGCGTCGAGCACTGCCGGGTCGACGTCCCAGGGCAGGTGCAGCGCACCGAGCGTGAGCGCCACCGCCTCGTCCCAGGCGCTCGCCGTGCCATGCCCGAAGTGCAGGCGTTGCACATGAAATTCGCTGGTCGCCCAGCGCAGGCAGTCGCGCAGCGTATAAAGCTGCGCGGCGAGTTGCGCATCGTCGAGCGTCAGGGTGGTATCGGCCGAGCGGATTGCGGCCGGCGGGCCTTCGCCCGGATTGGGGGAGGCGTTACGGGGAGCGGTCACGCGTCGTCCTGTGCTGGTACTGGGTAAGGCTGGTTGACGACGATTGTACCTGCCCCGCGCCGCGCTTCACAGTCGCGCCTCAGCCGCTATACTGGGCGCTCGCTTCGCCCCATCACCCGCCATTGGAGAGAGTGTCGCATGAGCCGTCGGCGCAGCCCGCCCGAGGAGGAGGTCGCGCTGTTTCGCCAGGCCCTGAAGGAAGCCGGCGTGCAGCGCCTGATCAGCGATCGCGCCGACCCCGGCAAGCCGCGGCGCGACGACACCCAACGCTTGGCGGCGAGACGCGAAGCAGCTATCTCGGCGGCGGCCGACGCCCCGCAAAGCCGTACCAGCGACGGGCGCGTCGAACCGGTTCGCCCGAGTACGCCGCTGGATTTCGCCGTCGCCGATCTCCCCTACCGCACCCACAGCGCCCTCAAGCGCGGCCAGATCGACTGGCAGGCCGGGCTCGACCTGCATGGCTACACCCTCGACGAAGCCCGCGAGCAGCTCGAACGTTTCCTCCACGACGCACGCGCCGATCGGTTGCGCTGCGTGCTGGTGGTGCATGGCAAGGCCTGGAGCGGAATGGCCGACTACCCGGTGATCAAGAGTCACGTCAATGCCTGGCTGCGCGAGTGGCCCAGCGTACTGGCGTTCTGCTCGGCACGCGACGCCGACGGCGGCACCGGCGCGGTCTACGTGCTGCTGCGCCGGCGCGGCAAGGAGCTCTGAGCCCGCCGCCGGTACTCACGACTATCTATTGCTTATTTCGCTTGTTGCGCGCGTTCGGCACGCCTGCGGGACTCGCCTTCTCGGCCGGAGCCGTCGAAGGCTCGTGCGTCACGCTCGGATGACGTCGCGCTTCGAGCGCTTCGCCGGTCGCCACCGTCAGGTCGCGCTTGCCCTCGTAACGGTCCAGGGCCTGGGCGGCCAGATGACGGCCCAGACAGATCAACGCCTCGGCACGATGAAACTCGTAGGCGCTGCATACCGTCTTGGGAATCTCGACCAGTACGTCCGGCGGATAGCCGGCGATCTTGTACTTGGCCAACGCCGCCTGGGTGATCTCGAACGAGGTCAGCATGATGTCGAGCTTGCTCCAGGCACGCTCGGCGGCGCGGGTGCCGCCTTGGTTTTCACTGGCGTTCTCGCTGGCCGGCTCGTTGTCGTTGACGAACAGGCGCTGGGCGCGGCTGCGCATACCGTTGAGCCAGAACGAGAGGCCCTGCCCTCTAGCATCGCGCTCGGCTTCGCGCTGCTGCTCCTCGGCGGCCTCGGCGGGCGGCAGCAGTTCTTCCAGGGTCACCGGCTTGTGGGTCTGGGCAGTGGCATTGACCGCCAGGATCAGGTCGGCCTGGGCGGAAACGGTGGGAATGATCGGCAGTGGATTCAGCAAACCGCCGTCGACCAGCACCTGATCACCGATATGCACCGGGGTGATGATGCCGGGCACGGCGATGGAGGCGCGGATCGCCTGCAACAGCGGCCCGCTCTGGAACCATACTTCGCGCTGACGACCGATATCGGTGGCTACCGTGGTCAACGGGATCGGCAGGTCCTCGATCCGGGTATCGCCGACCAGTTTCGAGATGCGCATCATTACCTTGCTGGCGCGCATCGCGCCCATCGGGTTCCAGGTCACGTCGACCAGCCGCAGGACGTCGAAATAGTCGAGCTGGGTGACCCAGTCGCGATAGCCCTGGAGCTCGCCGGCAGCATACACGCCGCCGATCACCGCCCCCATCGAGCAGCCGGCGATCGCCACCACGTCGTAGCCGCGCGCCTCGAGCTCCTCGATGACACCGATGTGCGCATAGCCCCGGGCGCCTCCGCTGCCCAGTACCAGCGCGACCCGCTTGCTCATGACCGCCCCCTTCAGGCTCTTTCGGCGCTGTCGGCCGTGTTCGGTTCCTCGCTGTACGCACCGATCGCCGCGGCCACCGCGACCACCGCATCCGGCTCGAGATGCAGATGGTGCCCGCCGGGGAGCACGCGACGCTCGAGTGTGATCAGCGCCTGCCGGGCGCGGCGGGCGAAGCTGCGCTCGCCGAGGATGCCCTGCTCGCCCTCGATCAGCAGGGTCGGTGCCTGGATGGCCCCGAGCAGCGCCAGAGTCTGCTCGGGGCAAAAGCGTACCAGCGAAGGACGCAGCAGCCGGCCATCGGTGCGCAACCGGCAGCCACCCTGGGCATCCCGCTCCACGTTGCGCGCCACCAGCGGTTCGGCGGTCGCCGTGTCGATGGGCGTCACCCCACCGCCGACCCGCGCGGCGATGGCGCTCTCGATGTCGGCATAGCGGGGCGACGAGGAGGGCCGCCGCCGCTGGGCGACCAGCCCCTTGCGCAGTTGCGCCGCGGTGTCCTCGCTGGGCGTGGTCAACGTACCCAAGCCATCGATCAGCACCAGGCGTTCGACCCGCTCGGGCATGGCCGCGGCCACCAGGCAGGCGACCCCGGCGCCCATCGAATGGCCGAGCAGCGTGGCGCGCTCGAGGCCCAGCGAGGCGAGCGTGTCGAGCACGTCGTGGGTATAGTCCCAGATGGCATAGTCGACGCCCGCCGGATAGCGGGCCGAATGACCGTGACCGGCGAAATCGATCGCCACCAGGCGAATGTCCAGCGCCTCGACAAGTCGCGGCGCCAGGCGCGAAAAGCTCGCCGCATTGTCCAGCCAGCCGTGCAGCGCCAACCAGGTCGGCGCGCCGGCCTCGCCCCAGGCCAGCCCGGCCAGCCGGCCATCGGCCAATGAGATCTCCTCGGCTGCTTTCATCGTATTCCCTTCAGCAATTGATCGATGGTGGCGACGAGCGCCTCGCGCGCGGCCTGCGGCGGCTGGGCCTAGCAGGCTAACGGGTTTATCATGCCACAGTTGTCGCGGCCAGCCAGCGCCGCCGTTCCGGCCCATTGTGCCGGCAATCCTGGATTGCCGCCCAGCCCGGGCCCTATCCGACAGGAGCTTCCGTGTCCCGATCTTCCCGCCCCCGTAACACCCGCCTGCGCAACAACCTGTTCTTCGCCACCGTGGTCGCCGCGCTGATCGTCGGCTTCTGGCTGATTCGCTAGGAGCTACCAGCATGAACCTGCTGGATGTCTTCCTGCACACCCTGAACGTCACGCTGCCGGTCTTCGCGATGGTCTTCCTGGGCATTGTGTTCAAGCGCATCGGCTGGATCGACGCGCATTTCATCACCACCGCCTCGATGCTGGTCTTTCGGGCGACCATGCCCACGCTGATCTTCTTGAGCATCCTCCGCGCCGACCTGGACGTCGCCCTGCAGCCCGCGCTGATCGGCTATTTCCTGGGCTTCTCCGTGCTCAGCTTCTTCCTGGCCTGGGGCTGGGCGCAGTGGCGCTGCCCGTTCGAGGATCGCGGCGTCTTCGCCCAGGGTGCGTTTCGCGGCAACTGCGGGATCGTCGGGCTGGCGCTGGCCGCCAGCCAATATGGCGACTACGGCTTGTCGCTCGGCGGGATCATGGTCGGCGGGATCATCCTCATCTACAACGTGCTGTCGGCGGCGGTGCTGGCCTACCACAGCGCCAGCGCCAAGTCCGGCATGTTGGCGATCATCCGCCA
Source organism: Halomonas zincidurans B6 (assembly GCF_000731955.1). Lineage (NCBI taxonomy): Bacteria > Pseudomonadati > Pseudomonadota > Gammaproteobacteria > Oceanospirillales > Halomonadaceae > Modicisalibacter > Modicisalibacter zincidurans. The sequence goes on from NZ_JNCK01000001.1 coordinate 2,569,660, forward strand.
CGTGACCAAGAATCCGCTGATTCTCAGCGTACTGCTGGCCATTCCCTTCGCCTACTTCGCGATCGACTTGCCCGAGTGGGTAATGGCGTCGGGCAACTATTTCGGCGCCATGTCGTTGCCGCTGGCGCTGGTGTGCATCGGCGGCACGCTGTCGTTCACGTCGGTCAAGCGCAGCAGCAAGCTGGCCCTCGACGCCAGCCTGTGGAAGATAGTCTGGTTGCCGGCACTCGGCGTGCTCGGCGGTTTCGCGCTGGGCTTTCGCGGTGCGGAACTCGGCATCCTGTTTCTGTTTCTCGGCAGTCCCGGCGCCGCCGCCAGTTTCGTCATGACCAAGGCGGTCAACGGCAACGCTCAGCTGTCCGCCAACATCATCGTGATCACCACCTTCGCCTCGCTGTTCACGATCAGCGCCGGCGTGTTCCTCCTCACCGCGCTCGGCTTGATCTGACGCCACCCCTTTACAACGCCTGCAACGCCGCTGCCGTTCATGTGGCGCCTTCGCACCGTTGCATGAACGTCACGTTGGGAGCCGACCGCCGGGCTCTCGCTGCAGTCGCGCATCTTTCATCGAACCGATGACACTCGACCCTCGGCCATGCCCTTCATGCCTGACTAAAGTCGCATCGCCATATGCCGAACCATTCTACCATACTAGACTACAAGACAAGCTTCGGGCCGATCATCAATGACGACTTCACTACATGCGCTCTGGGAAGAAACATCGCCGGACGTCAACGTTCGCCAGCGCCTCTATCAAGCGCTGCGCCAGGCGATCATCCGCATGGTGCTGGCCCCCGGACGGGCGTTATCCGAAAAGGAGATTGCCGACACGTTCGACGTGAGCCGACAGCCGGTACGCGAAGCGTTTATTCGCCTTTCCGAGTCGGGGCTCCTGGAGGTACGCCCACAGCGAGGCACCTACGTGGTGCGCATTTCGGAGGGTGCGGTCATGGAGGCACGCTTCGTCCGGGAAGCCGTCGAGGCTGCCGTCGCCAGATCCGCCGCCGAAAACGGCTTGAGCGGGAACGTGCTCGGCGAACTCGACGAGCTGATCGAGCGCCAGCGTCGCTGTGCCGTGCCGCAGGACTACAGCCGGTTCTTTCAGCTCGACGAGGCCTTTCATCGGGCCCTGGCCCTGGGCGCGGGTCATACCTCGGCCTGGCGCGTCACCGAAGAGGTCAAGGCCCAACTGGATCGGGTGCGCTACTTGAGCATCCCCGAGTCGACGCCCATCCCCAAGCTCGTCGATCAGCACCAACTGATCGTCGATGCGATCGCCCGGCAAGACCCCAGCGCCGCAGAACAGGCCATGTGCATCCATCAGCGTGAAATTCTGCACTCCCTGCCTGAGCTGATGCGGCGCTTTCCCGCGATGTTCGATGCCTCGGCCCCGACGCGTACGCCCAGCAAACGCGAAACGGCATAACGCCGAGCTCGAACGCAAGGGGCTCGCTTTACGAACCCCTGCATTCAAACAAGCACAACATGCATGTCAGGAGAAATCATGAAATCACAGCTAGCCATACCCGCCCTCGCCCTCGCCTTTGCCAGTGGCCTGGCCCATGCCGATTACGAGCTGAACCTGTCCTCGGCCCTGAGCACGCAGGATCCCATCGTTCAGGCCATGCAGGACGCCAAGCAGTCGATCGAGCAGCGCACCGATGGCGAACTGACGCTCAACGTCTTCCCCAACAGCCAGCTGGGGTCCGACGAAGACGTCGTCGAGCAGATCCGCAGCGGCGCCAACATCGCCATCCTCATCGATGCCGGCCGACTGTCGGAGTATCAGCCGGAACTGGGCATCCTGAGTGCGCCCTACCTGGTGGAAGACTATACCCAGTACGAGGCCATTACCCAGACCGATCTGTACAACCAATGGGTCGAAAGCCTCGCCGACAACAGCGGCCTGCGTTTGATGAACTACAACTGGTTCCAGGGCGCCCGCGAGATGCTGACCAAGGAACCCGTCGAAAAGCCCGAAGACCTGCAAGGCCTACGCATCCGCACCATCAACTCGCCGGTCTGGCTCAAGACCATCGAGGCCATGGGCGCCACTCCGACACCGCTGCCCTGGTCGGAGGTCTATTCGGCGTTGCAGCTGGGCTCGATCGATGGCGCCGAGGCGCAGTTGACCGCCGCCGATGGCCAGCGCCTGCAGGAGGTCATCAACAATGTCGCCCTGACCCACCACATCCAGCTGATGAGCGGCATCGTGACCTCGGAGCAGTGGTACCAGTCCCTGCCCGAGAACCTTCGCAGCATCCTCGACGAGGAGCTCAAGAAGGCCGGCGCCGAGGCCAGCCAGGCGACCGTCGACGCCCTGGATGCGACGCGCAAGCGCATGGAAGAAGCCGGCGTGACCTTCACCGAAGTGGATACCGAGCTGTTCCGTCAGCGCGTCGACAGCGTCTACAAGGAACTCGGTTACGACAAGTACCGCGAGCAACTGGTTTCCGGCACCGCCGACTGATCGCCCGTCAAGCCAATGCCGGGCCGGCCCGTGCCGGCCTGCGCGCTTTCAGGTTTAGACAGCCCTGTGCAAACGCTGCGAGGAACCGTTATGTGGCGCTGGTTCGACAAGCTCGAAGATATCCTGGCCATTGTACTGCTGGGGTGTACCTCACTCACGATTCTGGCCAGTGCCACCATGCGCGCGATCGGTCATCCGTTCGCCGGGGGTGCCGAACTGGCCCAATTCTTCTTCATCTGGACGGCCGTATTAGGCGCCGACATCATGCTGCGCCGCGGCGGCCAGGTGCGCATCGATGCCCTGGTCGTGCTTATGCCCCCCAGGGTGTTGCGTGCCATCACCGCGGTCATCCTGGCGATGATGCTGGCGTTTCTCGCGCTGCTGGCGTGGTACGGAATGCCGCTCGCGCTGTCCAACTGGCAGCGCCCGATGGGCTTTGCCGGATTGAGCTACGGCTACGTCACCCTGGCCCTGCCGGTGGGTGCCGCACTCATGTTCGTCTCGCTGCTTCGGCGCGTTCTCGACAAGGGCATCACCCGCAGTCTCGAGCCCGACGACGATGTCGTGGAGGAAACGCTATGATCACCGCCCTGCTGCTGGTGCTCGGGCTGGTGCTGATGGCCATCGGCATGCCCGTGGCCTTCGCGATCGGCATCGCCGGCTTTCTGTATTTCCTGTTGCCGGGAACGTTTCTTCCCGTCGGCATCGGTCCCCAGCGCATCGTCTCCGCTACCCAGTCCTTCCCCCTGTTGGCCGTTCCGCTGTTCATTTTCATCGGCCATCTGATGAATGCCAGCGGCATCACGCCGCGCCTGCTGCGCCTCTCGACCCTGCTGGCGGGCTGGATGAGTGGCGGTCTGGCCCAGGCCAGCCTGGTACTCAGCACCCTGATGGGCGGGGTGTCGGGTTCGGCGGTGGCGGATGCCGCCATGCAGTCGCGTGTGCTCGGCAAGGGCATGGTCGGCGAAGGCTATACGCCCGGTTTCGCCGGGGCCGTGCTTTCCATCGGCGGGTTGATCACTGCCACCATTCCCCCCAGCATCGGCCTGATCCTGTACGGCTATCTCGGCGAGGTCTCGATCGGCCGCCTGTTCATCGCCGGGGTGGTGCCGGGCGTGCTGTTGATGGTCGCGCTGATGATCACCACCTGGCTGGTTTCCCGCCGGCGGGGCTATACCCCGGTCCGCGACAGCCTGCCCAGGTTCGCCGAAGTGGCCAGCGCCACCCGCAGCAGCATCTGGGCCTTACTATTCCCGCTGTGGCTGTTGGTGGGCATCCGCTATGGCCTGTTCACGCCCTCCGAGGCCGGCGCCTTCGCGGTGGTCTACGCCCTCGTCGTGGGCTGCTTCATCCACCGCGAAATGGGCATAGCGGAAATCATCGAGGCGATGCGTGCCAGCGTGCGGGACATCGGCATGATCATGCTGATCATCATGTTCTCGGGGATCATCGGCTATGTGGTGTCCTTCGAGCGCGTGCCCCAGACCATCGCCGAGCTCACGCTGGGGGTATTCTCCAGCCAGACCGCCCTGCTGCTGACCCTGGCGGTCCTGCTGGTATTCCTCGGCATGCTGCTCGAGGCGACGGTGGTGGTCATGCTGCTGGCCCCGATCCTGGTACCGGTGATCAAGACCGCCGGGATCGATCCCGTGCACTTCGGGCTGCTGATGATGACCTTGGTGACCTTCGGCGGCATGACCCCACCGGTGGGGATTTCCATGTACACGGTATGCGGCATCCTGCGCTGCCCCTTCACCGATTACAGCCGCGAACTCGTACCCTTCGCCGTTGCCGTTTTAACCGTCGTGCTCGGCATCATCTTCTTCCCCACCATCGTGCTCTTCCTGCCCAACATGCTCATGGGCTAAGTGCTAAATGCAGCCATCCAAGGGTGAGTGACATGATTTTCAACGACAAGATCGACTTCATGGGGCCGGATTTTCTGCTGGAAACCAACGCGGCCCGGCGCCTTTACCACGACCATGCCGCGCCGATGCCGATCTGCGACTACCACTCGCACCTGAGCCCCGTGGAGATCGCCGACAACCGCCGCTTCGACAACCTCACCGAGCTGTGGCTCGACGGCGATCACTACAAGTGGCGGGCCATGCGCTTCACCGGCATCGACGAGCGGCGCATCACCGGCGACGCCGAGCCCCGCGAACGCTTCCAGGCCTGGGCCGAGAGCGTACCCGACTGCCTCGGCAATCCGCTCTACCACTGGACCCATCTGGAATTGCGCTTCCCGCTGGGCATCGAGAATACGCTGCTCTCCCCGACGACTGCCGAAGAGATCTGGACACGCTCGCGTCAACGCCTGGCGACGCCCAAACTTCACGCTCAAGGGATCCTGGACAGCTTCCAGGTGCGTACCGTGTGCACCACCGATGACCCCTGCGACGATCTCGATGCCCATCGCCGGCATGCCGAGAACGGCTCGCGACTCGCCCTGCTGCCGACGTTTCGCCCCGATGCCGTGCTCAAGATCGAACAGGCGGGCTACGCCGATTACCTGACCGCGCTGGAAGCCGCCAGCGGCGTCGCCATCCGGCGCTATGACGACCTGCTCGCGGCGCTGCATCAGCGCCTCGACTATTTCGCCGCCAATGGCTGCTGCCTGTCGGATCACAGCCTCGAGAAGCCGACCTTCGTCGCGCCGCCGTCGAGCGCCGCGCTCGATCGCATTCTTGACCGACGCAGGCGCAGCGAATCGCTCAGCAAGGAAGAATCCACCGGCTTCACCACGGCGCTATTGCTATGGCTGGGCCGGCAATACGCCGAACGCGGCTGGGTCATGCAGTTGCACCTGGGCGCGGCGCGTAGCGTCAGCCGCCGTGGCCTGGCCGAGATCGGCGCCAACAGCGGCTTCGACGCCATCGGCGATGTGGTCTATGGCGAGTCGCTGGCAATGATTCTCGATGCGCTGGACCAGCAACGGGCCCTGCCGCGCACCGTGCTCTACAACCTCAACCCGCGCGACAACGAGATGCTCGCCAGCCTGGCCGGCAGCTTCCCGAGCGACGGCATTCCCGGCAAGGTGCAGTTCGGCGCCGCCTGGTGGTTCAACGACCAGCGCGACGGCATCGAGCGCCAGCTGACCACGCAGATGCAGTTCGGACTGTTGCGTCACTTCGTCGGCATGCTCACCGATTCGCGCAGTCTGCTGTCGTTCTCCCGTCACGATTACTTTCGACGCATCTTCTGCAACATGCTCGGCCAGCAGATGGCGCGTGGCGAGCTGCCCAACGACATCGACCGCATCGGCCAGCTGGTGCGGGCCGTGTGTTACGACAATGTCCAGCGTTACCTGTTCGAGCGTTGAGCGACGCGCCCTCATTTTATCTATCAGCAATGGATTCATCATGAAAATCAGTGATGCCTACCTCATCGTCACCTCTCCCGGGCGCAATTTCGTCACGCTGAAGATCGTTACCAAGTCGGGCACCTACGGCATCGGCGACGCCACGCTCAACGGCCGCGAAATGGCCGTGGTCGCCTATCTCGAGGAGCACGTCGTGCCGGCACTGATCGGTCGCGATGCCGGTCGCATCGAGGACATCTGGCAATATCTGTATCGTGGCGCCTACTGGCGGCGCGGCCCGGTGACCATGGCGGCGATCGGCGCCGTCGACATGGCGCTGTGGGACATCAAGGCCAAGGCCGCCGGCATGCCGCTCTACCAGCTGCTGGGCGGCAAGAGCCGCGAGCGGGTGATGACCTATGCCCACTGCACCGGCAAGGACATCGACGCCTGCCTGGCCGAAGTCGACGCACACCTCAAGCTCGGCTATCGCGCCGTCCGGGTCCAGACCGGCGTACCCGGCATCGCCACCACCTACGGCGTCGCCAAGCGCGAAGGCGAGCGCTACGAGCCGGCCGACTCGGAGTTGCCCGCCGAGCACGTGTGGAGCACCGAGAAGTACCTCAACCATGTGCCCGCACTGTTCGCCGCGGTCCGCGAACGCTTCGGGCACGACATCCATGTGCTGCACGACGTTCACCACCGTCTGACCCCCATCGAGGCCGCCCGCCTGGGCAAGATGGTCGAGCCCTATCATCTGTTCTGGCTGGAGGACTGCGTGCCGGCCGAGAACCAGCAGAGCCTCAAGCTGATCCGCGAGCACACCACCACGCCGCTGGCCATCGGCGAAGTCTTCAACTCGATTCACGATTACCGCGAGCTGATCGAGAATCAGTGGATCGACTATATCCGCACCCCGCTCACCCACGGCGGCGGCATTACCCACCTGCGCCGGATCGCCGACCTGGCGGCGCTCTACCATATTCGCACCGGCTTTCACGGTCCCACCGATGTGTCGCCGGTGTGCCTGGGTGCGGCGGTTCACTTCGACACCTGGGTGCCCAACTTCGGCATTCAGGAACACATGCCCCACGAAGCGATCACCGACCAGGTCTTCCCCCACGACTATCGTTTCGAGGACGGCCATTTCCTGGTCGGCGAAACGCCGGGGCACGGCGTTGACATCGATGAAGAGCTGGCCAGACAGTATCCCTACAAGCGCGCCAGTCTTCCGGTCAACCGGCTCGAAGACGGCACGCTCTGGCACTGGTAGGAGGTGACGCGATGACCCAAGTGACAACACAGGCCAGCGACTACGCCGATGCCCCGGTCGGCATCGTCCACATCGGCCTGGGCGCGTTCCACCGCGCCCACCAGGCGGTCTTCGTCGAGCGCAACCTGGCGCGCCACGACGGCGGTGAGTGGGGCATCAGTAGCGCCAACATCCGTTCCAACCAGCGTCTGGTCGAGCTGCTGCGCGATCGGGGCCAGCGCTACCATGTCGCCGAATACGCCGACAGCCAGACGCTGACCCTGCGCGAGATCGCCGCCATCCGCGAGGCGCTGTACGCCGGCGAGAATGGTGAGGATCATGAAGCGCTGCTGGCGCGTCTGAGCGATCCCGCGGTGCGTATCGTCACCCTGACGGTCACCGAGAAGGGCTACTACCTGAGCCCCGCCGAAGGCACGCTGATGGTCGACGCGCCCGCCATCGCCCACGACATCGCCCAGCCGCACGCGCCCCGGACGGCGCCGGGCCTGCTGGTCGAGGCGCTGGCCCGGCGCCGCGCCGCGGGCATCGCACCGTTCACGGTGCTCTGCTGCGACAACATGCCGGACAACGGCAAACGCACCCGGCGGGCGGTCGTCGAGCTGGCTGGCGAGCGCGACCCGGCGCTGGCCGAGTGGATCGCCGCGTCGGTGGCCTTCCCTTCCAGCATGGTGGATCGCATCGTGCCGGCGATGACCGAGGCCGACTTCGCGCGTCTGCGCGAACTGGGCGTGGACGACCCCGCCGCGGTGACCTGCGAAGCCTTCATCCAGTGGGTCGTCGAGGACGACTTCCCGCAAGGACGTCCCGACTGGGAACATGAAGGAGTGGAGATGGTCGCCGACGTCGCGCCCTTCGAGACCATGAAGCTACGCATGCTCAACGGCAGTCATTCGCTGCTGGCCTACCTGGGCGCGCTGGATGGCGTCGAGACGGTCTTCGACGCCGTCAGCCGGGCCGACTTCAAAGCGTTGCTCAAGCGCTACATGCGCCAGGAGGCGGCGGCGACGCTGACCATGCCCGAAGACACCGATCTGACGACCTACGCCGACAGCCTGCTGGCGCGTTTCGCCAACGACAGCCTGCGCCATCGCCTGCATCAGATCGCCATGGACGGCTCGCAGAAGCTGCCCCAGCGTTGGCTCCAGGGGGCACGGATGCGGCTCGACGACGCCGGCGATATTTCCTGCACGGCACTCGGCGTGGCGGCGTGGATCCGCTATACCGCGGGCAGCGACCTGCACGGTCGTCCCCACGCTGTCGACGACCCCCTGGCCGACACCTTCGCCGCGCTGCATGCCCGCCATGGCGACGCGGAGGAGAGCCTGATCGGCGCCTTCCTGGCCGAGGACACCGTGTTTCCGCGCGGATTGGCCGACGACGCACGCTTCTCCCAGGCGGTGCTGGGGGCCTACCGCTCACTGCAGGCACGCGGTGTCACCGCCAGCTTGGCGGCGTTGAACGAGGGACAGGGTTGATCGTCGACACCAGGCTTCGTCTCGTTGACCTTGACCGGCCGCGAGCAAGAACAACACGATAAAACGATAACAGGGCGACTCTCGGGTCGCCCTGTTCGCGTGGCTGTCACGGCTCGCGCCGCTCAGCCTTCGCGCCTTCCGTCGTAAAGCCGCTTGAGGCCCAGCGGATTGGCCTCCTTGAGCGCTTCGGGACGCAGCGCGTCGGGCAGATTCTGATAGCACACCGGACGCAGGAAGCGATAGATCGCCGCGGTGCCCACCGAAGTGCTGCGCACGTCCGAGGTGGCCGGGAACGGCCCGCCGTGGACCATCGCGTGGCTGACCTCGACGCCGGTCGGCCAGCCGTTGACCAGGATGCGCCCGGCCTTGTGCTCGAGCGTCGGCAGCAGCGCGCGGGCCGCGTCGTGATCGGCGTCGTCCATCTGCAGCGTGATGGTCAACTGGCCTTCGAGACGGTCGGCGACCCGCTTGACCTCGGCGGCATCCTGACATTCGATCACCAGCGAGGTGGAGCCGAACACCTCTTCCTGCAGTGCCTCATCATTGAGGAAGGCCTCGGCCGAGGTGACGTACAGCCCGGCCTGGCACTGGTTGGGCGTCTCGCCGACCTGGCCGCGGGCGATTTCACGCACCTGGTCGTGGCTGGCCAGCCGCGCCACGCCCTGCTGGTAGGCGTCATAAATGCCCGGGGTGAGCATGGTCTGCGCGGCACTTTCCTTGAGCGCCGCGCCGGCGGTGGCGACGAAGGCGTCCAGCGCCGCGCCCTGCTCGGCGATCACCAGCCCGGGGTTGGTGCAGAACTGCCCGGCGCCCAGGTTGAGCGAGGCGACGAAGCCCTTGGCCATCTCCTCGCCGCGGGCCTCGAGCGCCGCCGGCAGCGGGAACACCGGGTTGATCGAGCTCATCTCGGCGTAGAAGGGGATCGGCTCGGCACGGTTCTGGGCGACCTTGAGCAGCGCCAGGCCGCCGCTGCGCGAGCCGGTGGAGCCGCCGGCCTTGATCCGCGGATCGGCGACCAGCGCGGTGCCCACTTCGCGCCCGGAGCCGAACAGCAGCGAGAACACCCCCTCCGGCAGGTTGCATTGGGCGATTGCGCGCTGGATCGCCCGGCCCACCAGTTCCGAGGTGCCGGGATGGGCGGAGTGCGCCTTGACGATCACCGGGCAGCCCGCGGCTAAGCTTGATGCGGTATCGCCGCCGGCCACCGAGAACGCCAGCGGGAAGTTCGAGGCGCCGAATACCGCCACCGGGCCCAGCGCGATGTGGCGCTGACGCAGGTCGCCCCGCGGCATCGGCTGACGCTCGGGCAGCGCCGGGTCGACGCGCACGTCGAGCCACTCGCCGGCGCGCACCACCTGGGCGAACAGCCTCAATTGGCCGCAGGTACGCCCGCGCTCGCCCTCGATGCGCCCCCGGGGCAGGCCGGATTCGGCCACCGCGCGCTGGATCAGCGTGTCGCCGAGCGCCTCGATCTCGGAGGCTACCGTCTCGAGGAACGTCGCGCGTTCCTCCAGCGAGGTCTCGCGGTAGCGGTCGAAGGCCGCCCAGGCGAGGCCGCAGGCGCGATCGACGTCGTGGGCGGTGCCGCCGGCATAGGCCGGCTCCAGGCGTTGATTGGTGCTCGGGTCGATGGCCTGAATCGGCTCGCTGGCCCCAGCGACGGCCTGCTGGCCGATGAGTAGTTTGCCTTCCAAGGTCATGACTTCCTCCTGAGTTGCGCGGGCCGAAAAGCGGCCCGTCGTGGCTAGGCTTTCGGGTGCTACGATTCCTGATACTTGGCGTACATGTTCCTGGCCCGGTTGAGGTGCTGGTACATCATCTCGCGGGCCGATTCGCCGTCGCGGGCGAAGATCGCTTCGAGCACGTAGGTGTGCTCCTCCTCGACACGGGCCAGGTACCTGTCGGTCGCCGAGGTGTTGATCTCGATGCTCATCAGCTTGGCACGCGGAATGACGCTCTGGCTGAGTTGTTCGTAGAACGACTTGAAGAAGGGGTTATGGGTCGCCGCGGCGATGGCATAGTGGAACTCGTAATCCTCGACGCGCGCCTGAGAACTTGCGGCGCGTGCGCGAACGAACACATCGTGCTTGTCACGCAGGATGCGCCGGTCGTCGTCGTCATGACGCAGCGCCGCCAGCTCCGCGGCGGCCGGCTCGATGTTCAGGCGCAACTCGAGCACATGCAGGATGTCCTCGACCGTGGTCGGGCTGATGCGATTGGCGGGCATCGCCTCGACAATGGCATTGCGCAACACCGTGGTGCCCACGCCGCGGCGGGTCTCGACGAGCCCCAGCGACTTGAGGTGGGTGATCGCCTCGCGGATGACCGTACGGCTGACCCCGAAGGAGTCGCACAGGCCATTTTCCGTCGGCAGTTTTTCGCCGACGGCAATCCCGCCGTTGACGATCAGCGCCTCGAGCTGGTCGGCCACGTGCAGCGAGAGGCTGCCCTCCCGCGAAATGCGTTGTATGTTCAGCGTCTTCAAGCCATTCATTACGTCGTTCTTGCCTGCCATATCGGTTTCCACTGCGCCACGGGTTGAGAAGCTTTCGAGCCTGGCCGTCTGGCACCAGTGCGGATCGCCTGGGACGCTGTCACGGCAATCCGCTCACTGGACCACGCACCGACACGCTCAATCGTCGGGGTGGCCGAAGGTGGCAAACGGTCCACCCTGGTAGATGACCGTCGGATCCTGGGGGTCGATTTCGGGGGCCGCACCCTCGACCTCTTCGCGCCAGGGCTCGGAACTGTCCTTGGGCACCCAGCCCAGGAAGGAGGCCTTGCTGTTATCCCACCACTGTTCGGAGTTGTTCGAGGCCCCGTAGACGACGGTATAGCCCAGCTTCGGCGCCGAGAACGCGCGTAGCGCGAGGCTGACGAAGTCCTCACCGCTCATCCAGATCGCCAGCTTGCGGGTATCGGTCGGCTTGGGATGGCACCAGCCGATGCGCACGCTCAGGGTCTCGATGTCGAACTTGTGATAGTAAAGACAGGCCAGGTCTTCGCCGAAGCACTTCGAGACGCCATAGATCGAGTCGGGGCGATGCGGGACCTGAGTATCGAGCTTCTGCGTGCGCTCGTAATAGCCCGTCGTGTGATTGGAACTGGCGAAGATGATGCGCGGCTTGCCATGCTGCCGGGCCGCCTCGTACAGATTGTAGGTGCCGATAATATTGGCCTGGAGGATGCTGTCCCAGGGTTTCTCCAGCGAGACGCCGCCCAGATGAATGATGGCGTCGCAGCCTTCCACCAACGCACTGACGGCCTGGGCATCCGCCAGATCGCACGTCACCAGCTCTTCATGGCTGGCGGCCTCGCCCAGATCGCCGATATCCGACAGCCGCACCTGCTTCGCCAGCGTTGCGAGCTGCGGCCGGATGAGACGCCCCATCCCGCCGGCGGCACCGGTCATCAGAAGACGATTGATCATGTATTCCTCCCTCGTTCATGGCCATCGCAATGCACAACGATGGCGTTACCTTGTAGGCACATGGCCCGACAATCAAATCAGTCGAAGCCGTATAGCGTTGCCGGGTTGTCGACCAGAATTTTTCGCTGCACCTCGGGACTCGCCCAGTCGAGCAGCACGTCGAGCTGTCCGGCATCGTCGGGATACTGCTCGCGTGGCACGCCGACGTGCGGCCAGTTGGAGCCCCATAGGATGCGCTCGGGGGAATGCGCGATGACCCGCTTGGCGATCGCCCCGATATCCGCGTAGTCGGGGCCGCCGGTCCGGCTGGCTTCGTAGCCAGCGCAGATCTTGAACCAGGCGTTGCCGCGATCGAGCAGCCGCAGGATCTCGTCGACCCGGTCATCGTCTGCCGGCACCGGCGGCATGAACTTGCCGATATGGTCGATGATGTACTCGCCTTCGATGCGTCGCAGGTCGTCGAGATAGTCGTTCAGGTTGCAGCCGTTGAACTGCACCATCAGATGCCAGCCCAGCGGGCGGATGCGCTGCTCGACGGCCAGCATCTCGTCGTTGGTGACCGCGCCGCCCGGCAGGTTCATGATCCGCGCCCCGCGCACGCCCTTTTCGTGCCAGGCCCGCAGGTCGCTGTCCGGCGTATCGGGCGTCACCGCGGCGACGCCGCGGGCGGTTTGCGTGCCCAACTGATCGAGCGCGGCGAGCAAGGCGCGGTTGTCGCGCTGGTAGGCGTTGGGCTGGGTGACCACCACGCGCTCCAGCGACAACCACTGCTGAAGCTTGCGGTAATCCTCGACCGTCGCCAGTTCCGGGATCTTCGGGCCACCGGGCTGGGCCTCATAGCCCGGCAGATAAAGGTGAATGTGACAGTCGGTGGCCCCGGCCGGCGCCTTGAGCCTGGGCGCCGGGCCGTCGAGCGGACGGGTGTTGACGGGAATCTCGGACACTCATGCCTCCTTCAAAGCGAATTGGCGCAATGCATCGCGATTGATCTCGATACCCAGGCCGGGACCGTCCGGGATACGCACGACGCCCTGGTCATGCTCGATCGGCGTTTGCACGACGGCCTGGCGGAACGGGTTCCTGGTGCGATCGAACTCCATGATCGGCTCGATGGGCTTGCGGCGCGGCGGATTGGGCGGCAGTGCCGCCATGAACTGCAAGCTGGCCGCGAGACACACCGCCGTGCCCCACACGTGCGGCACCAGGCGCACGCCGAACATCGCCGCCATGTCGGCGACGCGGCGCATTTCGGTGAATCCGCCCACCCCGCAGACATCGGGCTGGGCGATATCCACCGCGCGACTCGAGAGCGGCTCGAGCATGGCGTAGCGGCCGTGCCAGTTCTCGCCACTGGCCACGGGGATCGGCTGGCCGTCGCGTACCGCGCGGTAGGTGGCGATCTGTTCAGGGAGCACCGGCTCCTCGAACCAGTCGATGCGGTACTGTTCCGCCCGCTTGCCGACCTCCAGCGCTTCCAACAGGTCATAGCCGTGGTTGGCGTCGATCATCAGCCGACGCTCGGGGCCGATCGCCTCGCGCGCCGCGGCAATCGAGCGCAGATCCTCTTCGACATCGAAGCCGATCTTGATCTTGACACCATGAAAGCCTTCGCGGGCGTAGCCGGCCACCTCGTCGGCGACATCCTGGACCCGGTCGATACCGTCGCGGCGAAACGAGCCCGTGGCGTAGGCACGCACGCTGTCGCGAAAGCGTCCGCCCAGCAGCTCGCTGACCGGCGCGCCGTAATGCTTGCCCTTGATGTCCCACAGGGCGATATCGATGCCGCTCAGCGCCGTCACGGTCAGCCCACGCTGGCCCTGGTCGCGCAAGCGATTGTAGAGCTCGAGCCAGAGCTTCTCGGTTTCCAGCGGGTTCTGACCGATCAGCGCCGCGGCGTAGATGTCGACCACCGCCGCATTGGCCTTGGCCGGCCCCAGGCACTCGCCCCAGCCCACCGTGCCGTCGTCGCAGACCACCTCCACCAGACAGTGCTGGCGCCGTTCGAAGCGCATCGAGGCGCTTTCGAAGGCTTGGTCGAGTTTATGGTCGAGGAGGTGCGTGTGTATCTTTTCGATCTTCATATCGGACAGCCAATGATCGTATGGAAGTAAGCGCTATTCGAAGAAACCCGGCAACGTCAGCGAGATCGCCGGCACGTAGGTCACCAGCATCAACACCACGAACAGCGCCAGGTAGAACGGCCAGATGGTGCGTACCGTCTGCTCGATCTTGATCTTGCCGATCACGCTGCCCACGAACAGACAGGTGCCGACCGGCGGCGTACACAGCCCCAGGCCGAGATTCATCATCATGATGATGCCGAACTGGATCGGATCTACGCCGAACTGGGCCGCCACCGGCAGGAAGATCGGCGTGATGATCAGGATCAGCGCCGCCATGTCCATGATCATGCCCAACCCCAGCAACAGCAGGTTGAGCATCAACAGCACGACGTAGGGGTTGTCGGAGATGCTCAGCAACGTATCGGTCAGCAGTTGCGGCACACTGTACAGCGCCAGCAGATACGAGAATGCCGAGGCGCAGCCCACCAGGATCATCACCAGCGACGTAGTGCGCACGGCCTGATAGACCGCCCGCTTGAACGACTCCCAGCGCAGCTCGCGATATACCAAACTAGTCACCACGATGGCGTAGATCGCGCCGAAGGCGCCGGATTCGGTCACCGTCAGGATCCCCGAGAGCACCCCGCCGACAATGATCACGGCAGTCAGCAGTCCGGGTAGCGCCGCCGCGAAGCTGACGATCAGCGCCATCCAGCCGGGGAACGGCTCGCCCCCGTAACCCCGCTTGACCGCCACGATGTAGGCTGCCAACGCCAGGACCAGACACATCAGCACGCCCGGCACGATACCGGCGATGAACAGTTTGGTTATCGAGATGCCGCCGCCCGCGGCGACAGCGTAGAGGATCATGTTTTGGCTGGGCGGAATGACCACCCCGGCGATGGAAGACGTTACGGTCACGTTGACCGCGTAGTCGGCGTCGTAGCCCTTTTCCTTCATGGCCGGGATGAGGATCGAGCCGAGCGCCGAGGTATCGGCGACCGCCGAGCCGGAGATGCCTCCGAACAACATCGACGAACTGACGTTGACCATGCCCAGCCCGCCACGCACTCGGCCCACGGCCGCCGAGGCCAGTCGCACCAGCCGGCTGGAGATCCCGCCATGCAGCATCAGTTCGCCGGCAAAGATGAAGAACGGTATGGCCAGCAGCGAAAAGACCGAGATACCGGAAAGAATTCGCTGAAAAGCCACGAACAATGGCAGGCCTTCGTAGAGAAAAGCTCCGACCGCCGCCAGGCCAACGGCGAAGGTCACCGGAGCGCCGACGATAAGACCCAGAAAGAACAGGCCGAACAGGATCGTAAGTCCCATAAGATCAAACCTCTCGTGACTTGAGCAGGCGCTGAGCGATATTGACGCAGGAGAACAAGACCATCAGCACACCGCTGATCACCAGCGGTGCCGCACGCCAACTCTCGGAAAAGCCGATTATCGGAATGGGACGACTGAGATTTTCCATGACCAGTTGCCAGCCCTGCCAGGTCATGAAAAAACCGAAGAAAGTGACGAAAAGATCGGCAATATAGCGCATGATTTCACGTGGAAATGCGGGCAGTCCCTCGCGTACGAAATCGATGGCCAGGTGACTGTTATTGCGCACCCCGGCGGCTGCGCCGAGGAAAGTGATGTAGACGACAATAACCAACGATGTCTGCTCGACCCAGGTTGGCGTATCGTTGAGTACATAACGTCCGAAGACCAGCCAGCCGAAGGTGATGACCATGAAAACCATCAGCACGCCCGCCACGATGATGCAGAAATGGGCGATACCATCCAGAAATCTATCCAGCAGTGTCTTCGGAGTTGCTTCTGCATCCTGATCACTGATTTGATCGAAGTAGGAACTCACGGAGGTTAATCCTTTCAAGCCCCCCCGGGTCGATACCGGCCCGGGGGAGTTCATGGATTGATACGATTACTGCTGCGCGGCCTGGATATCGGTGACCAGCGACTCGAGTTGCGGGTTCTGCTTGACGAACTCGGCGTAGATGGGCTGCATCTTTTCCTGGAATGCCGCTTTGTCGGTCACTTCGTTGACCTCCACGCCAGCGCTGACAATTTTCTCGCGGCTAGCCTTGGAGCCCTCGGCCCAGAGTTGCCGCTGTTTCTTGGCGGCGTTCTCTGCAGCCTGACGAACGATCTGCTGATCTTCTTCGCTGAGATCTTCCCAACTGGACTTGGCGATACACAGACACTCCGGCAGGATCAGATGCTCGGTCAGTGAATAGTACTGGGCAATTTCGTAGTGGCCACTAGACTCGTAAGAGGGATAATTGTTCTCGGCGCCGTCGATAACCCCGGTCTTGAGCGCCTGATAGACGTCACTGTAGGCCATGGGTGTCGCATTGCCGCCCAGGTTATCGATCATCTCCACGTACAAGTCGTTGTTCATCACGCGGACCTTGAGCCCTTGGACGTCCTCGGGCGTTTCCACCGGACGAGCGGTGTTGTAAAGACTGCGCGCGCCGGAGCCGAACCAGGACAGGGCGATGAGGTTCTTTTCGGCGAGCGCATCGGCGAAGCGGTCGCCTATTTCACCGTCCATGACCTTGTACATGTCTTCAACGCTATTGAAGATGAACGGCAGCGATAGCACGTTGGTGGCCGGCACGATCGGCCCCATCGGGCCCATGTTGAAGTTGGCAAAGTCCAGCGCGCCGCTGCGAGTCTGCTCGATGGCGTCCGGCTGGTTGCCCAGAACCCCGCTGTTATAAACCTTGGGCTCGACACGACCCTCGGTCTTCTCGGCGACCTCCTTGGCGAAACCTTCCAGCGCTACGGTATTCGGGTAGCCCGGTGGCTGGATGTTCCAGCCCCGCCACTGCTCGGCCTGGACCGGCATGGCCATGGCGGTCAGTGCACCCGCAATCGCGGTGACTTGCAGGCAACCGGCTACACTAAAGCGCTTACTTGTTTGCATGATATGACTCCTGTTGTATCGCTGGTTTTGTCGTTATAGCTGATGGGCTGTTTCAACCAATCTTTCGAGTTGCTGACGCTCGTCCAGGCTCGGCATGACAAGCGGAGAGCGTACGTTTCCGGCAGGCTTGCCGATGATGTCGGCGCCCGCCTTGATCAGGCTTACTGCATAGCCCTTCTTGTTATCGCGAAGTTCGATGAAGGGAATGAAGAACTTCTGGGTAATGTCTCGAACCACCTCCTTATTGCCTTTCCTGAGCTCCCGGTAGAACTTCACCGCCATTTCCGGCACGAAGTTGAATACCGCCGAGGAGTAGGTGTTGACGCCGATGGACAGATACGCCTCGGCGAAGATCTCGGCGGTGGGCACGCCGCCCACGTAAACCAGGCGATCGCCGACCGTCTTGACGATCTTGTTGAGCGCCTGGATGTCACCCTTGCCGTCCTTCAGGCCGATCAGATTGGGGCAGGCATCGGCGAGCTTTTGCACGGCGTCGGCCTCGAGAATGCCGTTGCCGCGGTTGTAGTAGATGACGTTGATCGACGTCGAATCGCAGATCTGGCGGGCGTACTCCACCAGGCCGTCCTGCGGGCATTCGGTGAGGTATGGCGGCATCAGCAGGATACCGTCGGCGCCCGCTTCTTCGGCGGCCTTGGCGTAGGCCTGGCCGGCGCCAACGCTCAGCCCGGCGCTGGCGATGACCGGCAGCTTGCCGCCCACCGCCTCGACGGCCTGGGAAACGATCGCGCGGTACTCGTCCAGCGTCAGGTTGAAGAACTCGCCGGTCCCGCCGGCCACGAATACGGCGGAGATGTCATGACTGACGAACCACTCGAGGCGCTTGCGATAGCCCTCGGCATCGAAGGCGCCGCTGGCGTCGAAGTCGGTGATGGGGAACGAAAGCAGGCCATCGCCGACCGCTTTCACGACATCGTCTCTTGAAAAACTCACGTTCGTTCCTCTTGCTCGAGCCCCGAAGGCTTTTGATTGACAAAGCGGGTAAATGGACAGCAACGGCTCTGTGATCGAACTTGGCTTTGCCACCTGCTTGTCATACATCATACAAGTTCCAAAGGTAGGCAGTTGGGAAAGGCATGGCAACAGCGACCATGGTCTAACGAACAAAAGTCTATAATCCGCTTCACTCACAAAGACTCTGATCCAGCGTTGTAAAGCTTCTTGCTGGCGGTCACTCTCTTCAGTGATCTGTATCTCCGGCGTAAGGTAAACGTTCATTCCACGACGTGGTTAACCATCTCACGGAGAGGCTTCAATAACTCCGGCGAGACCTTGTATTGTTTGGTGCCGTCCTCGGTCAGCACAATCACGCTCTTGCGGTTGAACCTGGTGACGATCCCCACGATGGGTGAGACGGCATAGGCTGCAACAACCAGCGCAAGCGCCCGAGCTATCCACGGTGTGCGCGAATCGCGCGCGGCTAACCAGACTGCATGTACATCCCGCTTGATCGTTCGCGCCCATTGTTTGGCGTTCCAGATTAGGGCCTGTTGACGTTTCGTCGCGGCCGCGACGAAACGTCAACAGGCTCTAAGATTTCGTTAAGACTTTATCTCCATAGTCGCCACTCCCCGATTCCCGGAGAGGCCTTGTCATGTTCCTGCTCACCCGTCTACGCCGCCACACCGCCATGCGCCAGCTGGGCAAGCGTTTGGAAAAACGTGCCAAGGCGTGGCTGTAGCGCTGGCTCGGCCGCCGTGCTGTCGCGAAAAGCGATGCTTCCCTCCAGCCCGGCGGCATGGGCGTCGCGATAGCGTGACGGGGACGCGACAATATCTATCCTTCCCTCTCCGGAGTCACCGTGTCACCCGATATAGCCCTGCTGCATGCCATCAACGGCTTGGCCGGCCAGTTTCCCGCGTTCGATACCTTGATGATCGCCCTCACCCAGTTCGGCGTGCCGCTGATGGTGCTGGCCGTGGTGCCGCTGTGGTGGGCCCGCTCGCAGCGTGACCGGGCGCGTCACCTGGCGGCCTCGGCGGGTCTGGCATTTCTCGGCGGGCTGGCGCTCAACCAGCTGATCGTGCAACGCCCCCGTCCTTATACCGAGGGCCTGTCGCATCTGCTTATCGCGCCGAGCGCCGATCCATCGTTTCCTTCCGACCATGCCACCGCCGTCACCGCCATCGCGGCGACCTTCCTGCTACAACGCCGCTTGCGCGCAGGCGGTACCTTCGCCCTGGTCGCTCTGCTGGTGATGATCTCGCGCGTCTATGTCGGCACCCACTATCCGAGCGATATCCTCGGCGGTATGGCCACGGGCTGTCTGGCGGCGCTGGTGATCAGAGGTTTCTATACACGCGAGGGCTGGCTGAATCGCCGCCTGGTACGCTTGCTATAATCCCGAACCCCTGGCCGGAGCCGCTATCCGATGCTGGAAACCCTCGTCACCGACATCACGCAACTGGCTTCGCAGCACAGTGCCATCGCCTATGCCATCGTGGGCCTGTCCGCCATGGCGGAGGCACTACCGGTTGCCGGCACCCTGGTCCCGGGCTCGATGCTGATCGTCGGCATCAGCGCCCTGGTCAGCAGCGGGGCGCTGGGCACCGTACCATTGATCCTCGCCGCGCTGGCGGGGGCAATCGCCGGCGACGGCATCTCCTTCTGGCTCGGATACCGCTACGAGTCACGCATTACCGGTATCTGGCCGCTGAGCCGTTACCCGCAATGGGTGGCGCGGGCCGAGGTGTTCTTTCAACGTCATGGTGGCAAGGGCGTGTTCCTGGCGCGCTTCGTTCAGGGGCCGCGCGCCTTCGTGCCGCTGGCAGCGGGCATGAGCGGCATGCCGCCGGGGCGGTTCTATGTCGTCAATATCGCCTCGGGGATCATCTGGGCCACCACCCATGTGCTGACCGGGGTGCTACTCGGCGAGTCGCTCCACGTGGTCGCTCAGATCGCAGGGCGCCTGGTGGTGCTGTTGGTGCTGGTGGCGCTGCTGGTCTGGATCGTCATCTGGCTGACCCGCCGCGTACTGCTGACCCACGGGCTTCAGGCGCTGCAGACCGGCATGACGCGTCTGGAACACTGGTGCGCGCCGCAGGCGTCGGCCCCGCAGCGCGGCGTGGCACGTCTGCTGGCCACCGTGCGGGGCGAGGGGTTGATGCTGGTCACTGCCATCGCGGTGCTGCTCGGCTGCCTGTGGCTGTTCCTGGGCATCCTCGAAGATCTACTCACCGGTGACCAGCTGGTGCAAGCTAACCAGGCAATCTTCCATGCCTTCCAGGCACTGCGCACCCACTGGGGCGACACCCTGATGTTGGCAATCACCGAGTTCGGCGACAGCTTCGTGACCACCAGCCTCTCCGTGACGGTCGCCGCCTGGTTGCTGGCGCGCCGTGCCTGGTCCAGCGCACTCTACTGGCTGGCCGCGGTGGGTGGCGCGGCGCTGTTCACACCGCTGATCAAGGCGCTGGTCCACTGGCCGCGTCCCACCGCCGGGCTCTACAGCGGCTGGGAGGCCTTCTCTTTTCCCAGCGGTCACGCCACCATCAACACCGTGCTGTACGGCTTCCTGGCCTATCTCGTCGCTCGGGCCCTGCCCGCCCGCCGGCGCGTCTGGGTGGTCAGTGCCGCAGCCCTGACGGTGATCTTGATCTCCGTCTCGCGCCTATATCTGGGCGCTCACTGGCTGGCCGACGTCAGCGCCGGCATCGCCATCGGCACCGTCTGGGTGATCCTCCTGGCGATCAGCCACCAGCGTCGCCACGCGCCGCTCCGGGAGACACGCGGACTGTCGCTCGTGGTGCTACTGACCGTGGCCGTGGTCTGGCCGTATAACATCAATCAGCAGCTAGCCACCGATCGTGAGCGCTACGCGCCCCAACCCACGCTTCAGCAACTGGCTTGGCAGGACTGGTCGCAGACAGCCTATCAGCAGTTGCCGGCGCGTCGCATCGACCTGGGTGGCGAGGGCGAGGAGCGCATGGTCCTGCAATGGGCGGGGCCACTGGCTAGCCTGCGTCAACGCCTGAGTGACGCCGGCTGGCAGGTCGATGTGCCCTGGACGCCGGTCAGTACCCTGCACTGGCTGAGCCCCGGCCATGCGGTCGCGGGCCTGCCGACGCTGCCGCGTCTCAACAATGGCCAGCCCTCCGCCCTGCGCGCCACACGCCCGATCACCGGACAGCCGGGCCGCCGCCTGGTCCTGCACGTCTGGCCCACGGAATTCACCCTGAGCGATACCTGCCAAGCCTCGCCCCAACCACTGTGGAGCGGCTCGCTGAGAGTCCAGCAGCGCCGCGACCTGCTCGGCCTGCTGGCCCTGGAACGCGACGTCTCCGGCGTCACCGATACCCCGGCCCTGTTGAAGCAGGCTCTGCAGGCACCGGACGCGGCTATCCGTCTTCTGACCCCGTCCGCCGACGCGCCGTTGCTGCTTGCCACCCCTGCGAGCCTCGTGCCGCCATGTAGTAGCAACTGAAGACCTGGGCCGGCGCCGTCTACCTGGCGACGCGCGTGGTCATGGTCTTGCACCCTGGTCGATGAGCCACGTGCCAAGGGACCCGTCTCAGGCCGCGTGCGCAGAGCTTGGAATCGCGCCGCCGGGTACGTGGCTATCAGGACATACACCGGCCGTCGGGACAGGCCCAGCGCTTGAGCAGCGGCGGCCACATGCGACACCAGCGACACGAAATCGAATGACGCACCTTGCAGACCAGACAAGGAAGGGTTCCAGATTGACGCGCTACAATTCGGATTTTATCCGTTTCCTCAGTCCCAGCTAAGTGTTCACCGGTAACGTGCATCGTGCAGTCCTTCAACTCACGAGGTACAGATATCATGTCCAAATATCCAAAACTTATCCTCATCAGCTTTATTCTCGCCGGCCCAGCGGTCGCCGCTCAGGCGAAGGAGATATCAGGCAATGATGCCAGCAGCATCAGCCAGGCCGCCATTCCCCTGACCCAGGCCGTGAAGGTTGCCACGGATAATAGCGGCGGCAAGGCGACCCACGCCGAGTACGAGCAGACCAAACAGGGTCCGGCCTTTGATGTGGAGGTAGTCAAAGGCGACCAGACCTGGGACGTCCGGGTGGATGCTGAAACCGGGCAACTGATCTCGTCAGTCAAAGACGTCGCCGATCACGACGACCAAAACGACGAAATTGACTGATCGGCGCACTGCCTGGCTGATACCGCATACACCCGGTTGTCAGCCGGCTCTGCTGTAAGCGGCAATGGCGGCATTCTCCGGGCTCAGGCCCGGGCTTGCCGCCTTGTCCCCTACCGCGATGCCAAGTCAGCCGTTGCACTGGCCCACTTCATCCACGCATCCACGGTTTTTCGATCTGCCGTTCAGCCGCGGCTGGGTGACACAGTCAATTCAAAATCACACGGATGCCTTCAACAAACGGAGCTTAACGCTATGTCTGCCAAACCCGACACCAACTCCCGCTCGACAACCGTCGGTCAGCCCGAGCATGAATCACCGTTCCCGTCCCTGATGAGCAAGGTCCCTGAGATCACCCTGCTGTTCTGGATCATCAAGATGATGTCCACGACCGTCGGCGAAACGGGGGCCGATTTTCTGGCGGTCGATATGGGCTTCGGCCTGGTCGGCACTTCCCTGGTCATGGGGACCATTTTCTTCGCAACTCTGCTTGCCCAGATCAAGGCGCGAAGCTATATCCCCTGGCTTTACTGGACGACAGTGCTGCTTATCAGCGTTTTTGGAACGCTGATCACCGACATCATGACGGATCAATTCGGCGTGCCGCTGACGGTTTCCTCGGCCGTTTTCAGTGTGGCGCTTATCATCACATTTGCAATCTGGTATCGGGTCGAGCATACCTTGTCGATTCACTCCATCTTCACCCGGCGCCGAGAACTGTTTTACTGGGCAGCTATCCTGTTTACCTTTGCACTCGGCACTGCTGCAGGCGATCTTGTCTCCGAGGGCATGGGCGCCGGCTACCAGCTTTCACTGTTCCTGTTTGGTGGTCTGATTGCAGTGACGGCACTCGCTTACTACACGTTTGGGGCCAATGCCATACTGACATTCTGGATTGCCTACGTGCTGACCCGCCCTCTGGGTGCCTCTCTGGCAGATATGCTGACCAAGCCAACGGCCGAGGGTGGTCTTGGCCTCGGAGCCACGGGTACCAGCGAACTCTTCCTGGTAACTATCGTGGTACTGGTCGGCTATCTGACCGTAACCCGAAAAAGGTCCACTACGCCAATCGTGGGAAGCACAGACTGAAACAGCCTTGGACCTCGAATCTATGGCATGGTAACGACATGTCAATTCAGATGCGGAACGACGACATGGTTTCGCCGGCACGGACAGGATGAACGATGCGGATACTGGTCGTTGAGGACGACAGCATGATTGGCGAGGCAGTCGTTGAAACCCTTAAGGAGGCGGCGTATGCGGTTGACTGGGTACAGGATGGCAGACATGCCATAAGCGCCGTCACGACCGACCACTATGATATGGTGCTGCTCGACCTGGGCTTGCCGGGCCGCGACGGTATTGAGGTACTCCGTGCCATTCGCGCCGCCCGGCTGACCGTCCCGGTCATGATCATTACCGCTCGTGACCGGCTGGAAGATCGGGTAACGGGGCTGGATGAAGGTGCAGACGATTATATGCTCAAGCCATTTGATCTGGCGGAGCTGACGGCCAGAATGCGCGCCCTGTTCCGGCGCAGCAATGGTCAGGCCGAGCCGGTATTGAGCAATGGCCATGTCTCGCTTAACCCCGCCACCCGAGAGGCACAGGTTCCGGGGGTCGAAGCGGTTCGCCTTTCGAACCGCGAGTTTTCACTATTGCAGGCTTTATTGTTGCGCCCGGGAGCAATCCTCTCGAGAAGTGCTCTGGAGGACCGCCTGTACGGCTGGGGCGAGGAAGTCGAGAGCAACGCGGTTGAATTCCTGATTCATTCGGTACGGAAGAAGCTGGGCGCTGACACCATCAGAAACGTCCGAGGTGCGGGATGGACGATCCCGAAGAACCCGTGAAGCGAACATTGCAATTTCGGCTGTCAGCGTGGCTCTCGGGAACGATCGTGGCAGTGGCGGCTGTTGCCGGTACATTCTCGTTCTTCTCTGCGCTGAATGAGGCCAACGAACTGCAGGATAACTTCCTCAGACAAACTGCGGCCATGTTTGATCGTTACCCGGATCTCATTGTCACGGATCCCAACCACCGCCCAAGCACGGATGAAGAATGGGAAGACTATGTGTTTGTTCAAAGCCTCAATTCCGGCTCACCACTCCATCGGGATAAACCGGCTCTGCCCGAGACACTTCCCGAGGGCGTACAGACCCTTACCCTGGAAAATAATTCCTACCGGATTTTCGTTACCACACTGGACACCGGCGTACGATTGGCCGTTGGCCAGAGAACCGCAGTCCGCGACGAAATTGCCAGGGGCGGTGCATTCAGGACCCTATTACCCTTTCTGATTCTGGTGCCCATTTTGGTATTGCTGACGGGAGATATCATTCGTAAGATATTTCGTCCCCTGACCGCGATGGCCCATCGACTTGACCAAAGCCAGGATCAGACTCTGCGGGCGCTGGACGAACCTGATCTGCCTCCGGAAATCGAGCCCTTCGTTGTCGCCATCAACCGGCTTCTGGATCGGGTGGCTCAATCGGTCGCGCTCCAGAGACGTTTTATTGCCGATGCGGCCCATGAATTGCGCACACCCTTGACGGCCCTGTCTCTTCAGGCTGAACGTCTGTCCGCGACCCCTCTGGGTCCAGCAGGCCGGGAGCGAGTGGCAATCTTGCGCGGGGGCATCCGGCGCACTCGCAATCTGCTCGATCAACTACTCACCTTCACCCGCTTGCAGGAAACCCGCACTGAGCACCCGCAAAAGACTTCGCTTGGCGCAGCGCTGCAAACCATCATCGAAGACATGATACCGCTGGCCGAGTCCCGTCAGATCGATTTCGGCCTGGTTACATCCGTCGACGGCGTGCCGCTTTGGGTGGCGGCTGGAAATGCCGATGTCCAGATTCTGCTGACCAACCTGATCGGCAATGCCCTGAATTACACCCCCGCGCAGGGCCGGGTCGATATCAGTGCCCGGGAGCAGAATGAAGGGATCGAGCTGGTGATTGCGGATACCGGACCGGGCATTGACCCGGCTGAGCGCCAGCGGGTGTTTGATCCGTTCTACCGGGTACTGGGGCAGTCCGCCAACGGTTCGGGGCTTGGTCTGGCCATCGTCAAGTCCATAGCAGACAGACTCGGCGCGCGCATTTCACTCGACAATGCCTACCCCGAACCGCCTTTTGGCTTGCGGGTCACCGTCATTTTGCCTGCGAGCGAATCCGGGGCGTCCGATGTTATGCCGAGTAGGTCGTAATGCCCCATCAGCCTGGTCGCGCAACGGAATCAGTGCCTGGTTGACACACAGGAGACTCGCCGGTAGGAATCAGCCAAGCTATCCAGCGAAGTCGGCGGGATGACGAAACCCGCGCAGCTCGGCACAGCCCGCCGCCCAGATGTCGGCTTCGAGCACGGCAATGGCTGCGGTGGGCATCGGCAGTTGACTGCGAGGGTCGCGCTCCACCAGACGAGCGGTCAGGCTGCCCACCAGCGGCATATGGCTGACCAGCAGCCAAGCGGTCCTTTC
The DNA here is from genome assembly GCF_000731955.1 of Halomonas zincidurans B6. NCBI lineage: Bacteria > Pseudomonadati > Pseudomonadota > Gammaproteobacteria > Oceanospirillales > Halomonadaceae > Modicisalibacter > Modicisalibacter zincidurans. The sequence goes on from NZ_JNCK01000001.1 coordinate 2,595,221, forward strand.
GGCCTCGGCTTGCAGCCAGTCGATCACCGCCTCCACCGAATCGTCCGGGGTGATCAGCTCCAGCGTCTCGACGCGCTTGCCGAGCCGCTCGGCGACGATGTTCGCCGTCTGCTGAGCGCGCACGTATGGACTCGCCGCGATACGCAGCTCGCTGGCCTGAGCCGGAGTCAGCGAGCGTGCCAGCCAATCCGCCATGAGCGCGACCTCTTCACGGCCCTGCGCGGTAAGCTCGCGCTGCTCGTCAGGCCGACCGTTGGCCGCCTGGCCGTGGCGCATGACCCATAGCGACTGGCTCATGAGCCCTCCTCGCGCCGCTTGGCCTGCACGACCTCCTCGCGCGCCAGGGTGAACTCCACGTCGCTGCTCTGCTCGCCCTGCATCAGCAGCCTGGCCATGTCGCGAGCCGGAACGCCGTTGAACAGGACCTGATAGAGCCCTTCGCAAAGCGGCATGTAGATGCCCTCCTCGTGGGCCTTGCCGCGCACCAGGCTCACCGTGTTGACGCCCTCGGCCACCTGCCCCAGCGCCTCGATTGCCTCGTCGAGGGTCCGGCCCTCGCCGAGCGCCTGGCCCACCCGGTAGTTGCGCGACAGGTTCGACGAACAGGTCACGATCAAATCGCCGACGCCGGCCAGGCCGAGGAAGGTCATCGGGTTGGCACCCAGCGCGACGGCGAAGCGGCTCATCTCGGCGAGCGCCCGGGTCATCAGCATGCTGCGGGTGTTCTCGCCCATGCCCAGCGCCGCGGCCATGCCGGCGGCGATGGCGTAGATGTTCTTGAGCGCGCCGCCAAGCTCGACGCCGTAGCGGTCGTTGCTGGCATAGACGCGAAAGTAATCGCAGCCCAGCGCATTCTGGACCCTGGCCCGGGTCAGCGCATCGTCGCTGGCGATAACCGTCGCGGTCAGTTGCTTCTGAGCGATCTCCGAGGCCAGGTTGGGGCCGGAAAGCACGCCGATATGCGGCGAGTCGGTCTCCTCCTCGAGGATCTGGCTCATCAGCTTGAAGCCGTCGGCCTGGATACCCTTGGTAGTGCTGACGAGTATCTGCCCGGGCTGCAGCCAGCGGTTGGCCTGGCGGATCACACTGAGAAACGCCTGGGAGGGGATCGCCACGAACACCAGGCTCGCGCCTTCGATCACCGCGCGCAGATCGCTCGAGGCGACAACCCTTGGGTTGATGGCGAAATCGGCAAGATAACGCCGGTTGCGATGGTCGCGATTGATCGCCGCCACCTGGTCGTCGTCGCGCAGCCACTGATTCACGGCGGCACCGTTGTCGGCGGCGATGCTCGCCAAGGCCGTGCCGAAACTGCCGCCGCCCAGCACGGCCACCTGAAGTCGCGGGTCGCTCATGGTCCATCCATTGACGGTGAAAGACGCCCCAGTGTAACCAAAAACACCCCGTTCGGGGCGTTGTATGCAACGATGGACGAAGCAGCCCCGGGCGGCCGGCCAGCGGCGACCGTCCGGGTAGCACTCACTCGATCAGCGGCACCAGAGTGTCGATGCTGGACTTGGCATCGCCGTAGAGCATCCGGGTGTTGTCCTTGAAGAACAGCGGATTCTCGATGCCCGAGTAGCCGGTTCCCTGGCCGCGCTTGCAGACGAACACCTGCTTGGCCTCCCAGACCCGCAATACCGGCATGCCGGCGATGGGGCTGTTGGGATCTTCCTGGGCGGCCGGATTGACGATGTCGTTGGAGCCGATGACGATCACCACGTCGGTCTCAGCGAAGTCGTCATTGATCTCGTCCATCTCCATGACGATATCGTAGGGCACCCTGGCCTCGGCGAGCAGCACGTTCATGTGCCCGGGCAGACGCCCCGCCACCGGGTGAATGCCGAAGCGCACCTGCTTGCCGGCGCTGCGCAGCTTGCGCACCAGCTCGCTGACGGCATTCTGCGCCTGGGCCACTGCCATGCCGTAGCCCGGCACGATGATCACGCTGTCGGCGTCGTTCAAGGCGCTGGCCACCCCATTGGTGTCGATGGCCACCTGCTCGCCCTCGATCTCGGCGACCGGGCCCTGGCTGCCGCCGAAGCCCCCCAGGATCACGTTGACGAAGTTGCGGTTCATCGCCTTGCACATGATGTAGGAGAGGATCGCACCGGAAGAGCCGACCAACGCGCCGGTGACGATCAGCAGGTCATTGGACAGGGTGAAACCGATCGCCGCCGCCGCCCAGCCGGAATAGCTGTTGAGCATCGACACCACCACCGGCATGTCGGCGCCGCCGATGCCCATGATCAGGTGCCAGCCGATGAAGAACGCCAGCAGCGCCAGCAGCAGCAGCGTCCAGAAGCCGGCACCGTTGAGGTAGGCGATCGCCAGCAGCAGGCACAGCAGCGCCGCGCCGGCATTCAGCCAGTGCCCGCCCGGGTACTGACGCGCCTTGCCGTCGATCTTGCCGGCCAGCTTGCCGAAAGCGATGATCGAGCCGGTGAAGGTCACCGCGCCGATGAACACCCCCAGCACCACTTCGATCTGCAGGAAGGTCAACTCGGCCGGCGTCTTGGAGGCCAGCGTGGCGGCGAAGGCCGACAGGCCGTCCAGCGACTCGCCCGCGGCGCGCAGAGCCAGTACCCGGGTACGCTCCAGGTCGGCATTCCAGCCGACGAACACCGCCGCCAGCCCGACAAACGAGTGCAGCGCCGCGACCAGCTGCGGCATCTGCGTCATCTCCACCCGCTTGGCCACCACGGTACCGATGATCGCGCCGATGATCATCATCGGAATCATCAGCCAGTAACCGCCCACCCCCGGCCCGAACATGGTGAACAACACCGCCACGGCCATGCCGACGATGCCGTACCATACGGCCCGCTTGGCCTTTTCCTGATTGCTCAACCCGCCCAGCGAGAGGATGAACAGTACACTTGCCGCAATTGCCGCGGCCGAAACGAATTCATTACCCAACATTGTGTGCCCCCGCGGCTTTAGGATTTCTGGAACATGGCCAGCATCCGGCGTGTCACCAGGAAGCCACCCACGATATTGATGGACGCGACCAGCACCGAGATCCCGGCGAGCAGGCCGACCAGCCAGTTGCCGGAACCGAGCTGCAGCACCGCGCCGAGGATGACGATGCCGGAAATGGCATTGGTTACCGCCATCAGCGGGGTATGCAGCGAATGGCTGACGTTCCAGATCACCTGGAAACCGACGAAGCAGGCCAGCGCGAAGACGATGAAATGCTGCATGAACGAGGCCGGTGCAACCTGACCGAGCAACAGCATCACGGCACCGCCCACCACGAGCAGCCCCAGCTGGCGCGTGGTCTGCGCCTTGAAGGCGGCGTGCTCGGCGGCCTTCCTTTCCTCCGGCGTCGGCTCCTTCTCCCTGGGTTTGGGCTTGGACGCGCCGATCGCCTTGACCTTGGGCGGCGGCGGCGGAAAGGTGATTTCCCCCTGGTGGGCCACCGTGGCGCCGCGAATGACATCGTCTTCCATGTCGTGAACGACCTTGCCGTCCTTTTCCGGCGTGAGATCGGTGAGCATGTGGCGGACGTTGGTGGCGTACAGCAGCGAGGCCTGGGTGGCCATGCGCGACGGGAAGTCGGTATAGCCGACGACGATCACGCCGTTGTCGGTGACGATGCGCTCATCGGGCACGGTCAGATCGCAGTTGCCGCCCTTCTCGGCGGCCAGATCGACGATCACCGAGCCGGGCTTCATGGCCTTGACCATATCCTCGAGCCACAGCTTGGGCGCGGGCTTGCCGGGAATCAGCGCAGTGGTGATGACGATGTCCACCTCGGAGGCCTGCTCGCGGAACAGCGCCAGCTGCTTCTCGCGGAACTCGGGGCTCGACGGCGCCGCGTAGCCGCCGCTTTCGGAACCCTCCTGACTCTCGTCGAAATCGAGATACAGAAATTCGGCGCCCATCGACTCGATCTGCTCGGCCACTTCGGGGCGCACGTCGAAGGCGCGCACCACCGCGCCGAGGCTGGTGGCGGTGCCGATGGCGGCGAGCCCGGCCACCCCGGCGCCGACGATCAGCACCTTGGCCGGCGGCACCTTGCCGGCAGCGGTCACCTGACCGGTAAAGAACCGCCCGAATTGGTTGCCCGCCTCGATCACCGCGCGATAGCCGGCGATGTTGGCGGTACTCGACAGGGCATCCATCTTCTGCGCCCGCGAGATGCGCGGCACCATGTCCATGGCAATCACGCTGGCGCCCTTGGCGCGGCAGCGCTCGAGCATCGCCTCGTTCTGGGCCGGCCAGAAGAACGCGATCAGCGTCTGGCCCTGGCGCAGGCGGTCGGCCTCCTCCTCGGAGGGCTCGCGCACCTTGATGACGATCTCGGCCTCGCGCCACAGCGCCTCGGCGCCATCCACCACACTGACCCCCGCGTCGCGGTAGGCATCGTCGTTGAAACCCGCCGCCACGCCGGCTCCGGACTCGATCAGGCATTCGTGCCCCAGCTTCTGGATATGCTGCGCGCTCTCCGGGGTCAGCGCGACTCGCGCCTCGCCCGCGGCGCATTCCTTGGGTGCTCCGATCTTCACGACAGACCTCCCGCCTGGCGGCGCTGATGATGGTTCATGGCTACATTCGTACGTTCAGTCCACATTCGCCTCGCTCCTTGTATCGGCCCGGTATTCCCAAACGATTTCGGTGACATAAAAGACACGGGAAAACGGCAAGCGGTCAGCTCGTTATCGCAGCCTGACTATCAGTCTCTTCGCAAAGCCCTGTAAAGATCAATAAATTGTTATAAAAAGCTAATTATAATCATGCACTTATGCACGCCATAACGTGCCGCTTATGCAACGACAAAGTTATAAGCCAGTGATTTAAATAGTATTTTCGGAAAAAATCAAACCGTGTCTTTGAGTTATAAATGCCATAAGCAATTCGTTATTCTTACCGGCCCGCCGCGAATGAAGCGCTACAGCGAGTGACGTCCTCACCCACCATCGAGCATAAAGTGATCGTCGAAATCTGAGATTTTTCCGCCATTCGCAAGCTCCGGACATGAAAAACCCGGCCTGCCAGAACGGCAGGCCGGGGCGGCATGGCTCAAATCGATCGCTCAGGCAGTCAGCATGGCGTTGAGCCGCTTGACGTAGGCCGCCGGATCGTCGAGATGCCCGCCTTCGGCGATGATCGCCTGATCGAGCAGGATCCGCGCCAGATCGCCGAACGAGGCGTCGTCGACGCTTTCCAGACGGCTGATCAGCGGATGATCGGGGTTGAGCTCGAGAATCGGCTTGACCTCGGGCAGCGGCTGGCCGGCCGCTTCCATGATGCGCCGCATCTGGAAGCCCATGTCGTTCTCGGAGAGCACCACGCAGGCCGGCGAATCGGTCAGCCGATGAGTCACACGGACTTCCTGGACATGCTCGCCGAGCGCCGCCTGCACACGCTTGACCAGATCCTCCTTGGCCTTGGCGGTTTCCTCCTGGGCCTGCTTCTCCTCCTCGCCCTCGATCTCGCCGAGATCGAGATTGCCCTTGGCGACGTCGGCCAGACTCTTGCCGTCGTATTCGGTGAGATGGCTGACCAGCCACTCGTCGATGCGGTCGTGGAGCAGCACCACCTCGACGCCCTTCTTGCGGAAGATCTCCAGGTGCGGGCTCGACTTGGCCGCGTTGAAGCTGTCGGCGACGATATAGTAGATCTTCTGCTGGCCTTCCTTCATGCGCGACACGTAGTCGGCCAGCGACTGATCCTGGGTCGCGCTATCGGTGTGGGTAGTCGAGAAGCGCAGCAGTTCGGCGATCTTGTCGCGGTTGGCGAAGTCTTCCGCCGGGCCTTCCTTGAGCACCGCGCCGAAGGTGTTCCAGAAGCGCTGGTAGGCGTCGTTGTCCTTGGCCAGCTTCTTGAGCATGTCCAGCGCGCGCTTGGTCAACGCCGACTTCATCTTGTCGACCTGCGGGTCCTTCTGCAGCAGTTCGCGGGAGACGTTGAGCGACAGGTCCTTGGTGTCCACCACGCCCTTGATGAAGCGCAGGTAGAGCGGCAGGAACTGCTCGGCATCGTCCATGATGAACACGCGCTGCACATACAGACGCACGCCCCGCGCGCCGTCGCGCTCGTAGAGATCGAACGGCGCCCGCTCGGGCACGTAGAGCAGGCTGGTATATTCGAGCTTGCCCTCGACCTTGTTGTGGCTCCAGGTCAGCGGATCGCTGAAATCGTGCGAGATGTGCTTGTAGAACGCCTGGTACTCGTCGTCGCTGACCTCGCTCTTGGGCCGCACCCACAGCGCCTGGGCCTCGTTGACGGTCTCCCAGGTAACCACCTCGCTGCCCTCGACCTCGTTGCCGTCATCGTCGGTGGCGGTCTCGGTCCTGGGCATGCGCACCGGCACATCGATGTGGTCGGAATACTTGCGCACCAGGGCACGCAGCCGGTAATCGTCGGCGAACTCCTTGGCGTCGTCCTTGAGATGCAGGGTAATCTCGGTGCCGTGCGCGTTCATGTCGATATCGGCAACGGTGAACTCGCCCTCGCCGCGCGAGCGCCATTCGACGCCGGCATCGCTGCCCGCGCGCCGGGTGCGCACGGTGACTTCGTCGGCGACGATGAACGCCGAATAGAAGCCCACGCCGAACTGGCCGATCAGCTTGGCGTCCTTCTGCTGTTCGCCGGAAAGCTGCTTGAGGAACTCGGCGGTGCCGCTCTTGGCGATGGTACCGAGGTTGGCGATGACGTCCTCGCGGGTCATGCCGATGCCGTTGTCGCGCACCGTCACGGTGTTGGCCTCGGCGTCGTGCTCGATCTCGATGCGCAGGTCGCTGTCGCCCTCGTAGAGCGCGTCGTTGTCCAACGCCTGGTAACGCAGCTTGTCGCCGGCATCGGCGGCATTGGAAATCAGCTCGCGCAGGAAAATCTCCCGGTTGGAGTACAGGGAGTGGATCATCAAATGAAGTAGCTGCTTGACTTCGGTCTGGAAGCCAAGGGTCTCTTCATGGGTGGCGGTGGTCATTTAGCGGCCCCTCATGGTGTTGAACTCATGGTCTTGAACGACGGTTCCGTCACCGATATGGGGCCCCGGGCAGGCATTTCAAGCGTTTGCCGGCGCAAAGCGCGACAAGCTCAGCGCGGCGGCGGGCGTCGTACCGGCATGTCGATGCCCTTCCAGCGCCGATAATCGGCCAGTGCCGCGTCCACGCGGGTCAACAACCAGCCGACGATCACCACGTCGTCGAGGACCCCGACCAGCAGCAGCACATCGGGGATCAGATCGAGCGGTGAAACCAGATAGATCACCGCCAGCGCCATCCAGCCGATCGCCGACCAGGGCACCGGGCGATAGCGTCCTTTCAGGACATCGCCGCACATCGGGACGAACAGCCGCATCGCCCGCGCCATCTGCGCCAGCGCGCCGCCGCGTCTTTTGAGTCGCGCGGCGATATTCCAGGCCTTGAATCCCGCCATTTCGCTCTCTCCCCGTGTCGTGTAATACCCGCCAAGAACGCTGAACACTTGTACATGGATACCAAACAACACTACTCAAGTGCAGCGCTATCGGCGAGGATGAGGCAGTCCCTATCCGCTAGGCAAGCATGCACTAGGAGTCGCCGATGCCCATTCGAGTTCCCCGCCGTGGGCTCGCGCTGATCAGCGCACTATTACTGAGCCTACCGATGCTGAGCCTACCAGTACTGAGCCTACCGGCCCTCGCCGACGAGGCCGCCGATCGTGCCATGCGCAACGCGCTGGAAGCCGCCCGCAACCAACAGTGGAACCGTATCGATCAAGCCGCCATCGACGATCACGTATTGGCCGGGTACGTCGAATATCACCGGCTGCGGGGACGGCTGCCCGACCTCGACCCGGCGACCGTCAACGCCTATCTGACGCGTTATGCCGACTCGCCGCTCAGCGACTGGCTGCGCGGCGTCGCCGAAATCGAGTATGGGCAGGCAGGGCGCTTCAGCGATCTGCTGGCGATCAGCGATGGTGAACCCCGCGGCACGATCCGCCAATGCTACTACTATACCGCCCTGCTCGACCGAGACCCGGCGGCGGCGGCCGCAGGCGGGCGCGAACTGTGGCTGACCGGGCGCTCCCAGCCCAGTGAATGCAATGTGTTGTTCGACACGCTGCGCGCGCGCGGCGAGATCGGCGGACAGGCGATCTGGCAGCGCCTGATGCTGGCCTGGGAAGCCGGCGAGACCGGGTTGATGGACTACCTGGAAGGCGAGCTGCCGGCCGGCTGGAGCGGCGCCAAGCAAGCCCTCGAGCGGCTGCGCAAGGATTATTCGGCCATCACCCGGGTGCCCCGCGATGTCGGCCCCGACGGCGCCGCCGCGGCGCTGTTCACGGCAGCCATGGCCCAGTTCACCCGCGCCGATACCGAAGCCGCGCTCGAAGCCTGGCGCAAGATCGCCCCGCAGCTGTCGCTCAGCGACGCCCGGCGTCAGCGCATCGCAAGGGACCTGGCGTTCTATTCGATGGTCCGCGAGATCGACAACAATCGCGCCTGGGTGGACGCCAACCTGACCCGGCTGGCCGACGGCGATCTGCTCGAATTGCGGGTACGCCGCGCGCTGGCCGAGCGCGATTGGCGCGGCGTCATCGACTGGGTTCATGCGATGCCCGACGACCCGCGCCAGGATGCCCGCTGGCAATACTGGCTGGGCCGCGCGCTGGATGAGCTCGGCGATGAGCAGACGGCCAGGAAGGCCTTCGCCGCCGCCGCCGATCAACGCAGCTTCTACGGCTTCGCCGCCGCCGATCGGCTCGGCCAGCCCTACGCGCTCAACCGTGACCGCGCCGCATTCAACGACGCCTATCGTCAGACGGTCGACGATTGGCCGGCAGTCCAGCGCACCGCAGCGCTGATGCGCATCGACGAGCCGGGGCTGGCGCGCAGCGAATGGTACTACGCCTCGCAGCAGGCCAGCGACGAGGAGGCCCGTGCGCTGGCCGACTACGCCCTGCGCCGCGGTTGGTACGCACTGGTAGTCCAGACCACCATTCTCGCCCAGCAGTGGGACGCGCTCGATTGGCGCTTCCCGCCGGCCTACCGGGCCAGTTTTCGCGAGTGGGGCGAGCGCGCCGACGTCGATCCGTTTTTGTTGATGGGCATTGCGCGTCGCGAGAGCGCGTTCAATCCCCAAGCACGCTCGCCGGTGGGTGCGCGTGGCTTGATGCAGCTGATGCCGGGGACCGCCGAGGACGTCAGCGATCGCTACGGCTTTAAGACCCCCACCCCCGAGGAGCTTTACCAGCCCGAAAGCAACATTCGCCTGGGCAGTCGCTATATCCGCGAAATGATCGATCGCTACAGTGGCAACCGCCTGGCTGCCGTAGCGGCTTACAACGCCGGCCCCGGCCGGGTCGATCGCTGGCTGCGCGAGGCCCCGCGCGAGTTCGACCTGTTCGTCGAGAGCATTCCCTACCGCGAGACACGCGACTATGTACAGGCGGTGCTCGCCTACCGGGTGATCTTCGCCAGCCTGGCCAACGATGGGGAGACGACAGGCATTGCCATGCTCGACGACAGCGAGCGCCAGAATCGCTACGATGCGTCGTTGCTGGCCCGCAATTGACGCTCGAGGGAAAGGCCTGTGCCGAGCCCGGATCGCGGCTCGGCACAGGCCCGACAAAAAACGGGGGGGGGCAAGTAACCGCGCTGCTTGTAGCGCTCGGCCTGGCGCTGATCGCTCGGCCGCCGCCGACCATGCGAGCCGTTGGCGACCTTGCCACGCCGGCTGCGAATATCGCCTTTGGCCATCTGTCACCTCCTTCTACCGCTGAAGTGTCGAACCACCCTTAGGAAACACTGCATAAATGCCTGCGCGAGCAAATCGCTGCGTTGTGCGGTGCTCGGAATCCTCACATATACCTCATATGCTCCGGTTCCTGTGCTCCGTACGCCTTGCGCTTTATTTCGCTCGCCTATTTATTCAGCGTTTCCGTAGGCGATTACGCCTCAGTGTGGTAACCGCTCGGCGTCTAGGTCAAGCGTCAGGGTCAAGTCGCAGCCGGCATTGGCCTCAGGCTCGCGAGCGACGGCGAATCGGCGCGTCATCGCTGTTGCGGCGACGCGCCGGACGCTCGGCACGCTCCGGCGCGCCCTGGTCCTCGGCGATCTCCAGCGCCTGACCGGCGACCCGCGCACGCGCCATCTTGGCGAGGATCGAGGTCGGCAACGAACTGGGCAGTTCGACCACCGAGAAGGCGTTGCGGATATCGATGCGTCCGATACGCGCCCCTTCGATGCCGCCTTCGTTGGCCAGCGCGCCGACCAGCTGACCCGGCTTGACGCCATCCTTGTGGCCCACCGAGACGCGATAGCGCGTCATGCCCTCGCTGGGACCGCTGTCACGGCGACGCGGCGGCTTGCCGTCGCGCGGTGCGCTATCGCGATCGTTGCGTGCGCCCGGCTTGGGCAGGCGACCGATGGGCGCCTCGTCGGCGCGCGCCATGGCGGCGAAGGCGCAGGCCAGCTCGACCGGATCCTGGCCTTCGTCGATCAGTCGTTCGATCAGGCTGCGCTGCGCGTCGGCGCCGGCGGTCAGCGCGCCGATCACGCGCTCGCGAAAGCGCTCGTCACGATGGGCGCGGATCGCCGCTTCGTCGGGCAGTTGCGTATCGGTCAGCGTCTGGCCGGTGGCCTGCTCCAGCCAGCGCACCTTGCGGGTCTCGCGGACACCGGCGAAGGTGATCGCCACCCCCGAACGTCCGGCACGACCGGTACGCCCGATACGGTGCGTATAGGCCTCGCTGTCCTGCGGCAGATCGTAGTTGACGATGTGGGTGATACGCGGCACATCGAGGCCACGGGCGGCCACGTCGGTCGCTACCAGCACGTCGATCTTGCCGCGCTTGAGCCGGGTCACCGTGCGCTCGCGCAGGCTCTGATCCAGGTCGCCCGATAGCGCCGCGGCATTGATACCGCGCAGGGTGAGCTGCTCGACCAGCGTCGTGCAGGCGGCACGCGTGCGCACGAAGACGATCGCCGCATCCACCGGCTCGACTTCGAGGATCCGCGACAGCGCTTCCAGCTTGGCGCCGCCATCGACACGCACCAAGCGCTGGTCGATGCTCGCCGCGGTGTCGGCCTTGGACTCGATGGCCACCTTGACCGGATCGACCAGGTAGCGATTGACGATACGCTCGATCTCGGCCGGCAGCGTCGCGGAGAAGAACACCCGCTGGGCGTCCTTGGGAGTATCGGCGACCACGCGCTTGACATCGTCGATGAAGCCCATGCGCAGCATCTCGTCAGCTTCGTCGAGAATCAGCGCGGACAGGCCGTCCAGCTTGAGGCTACCGCGATCGAGATGGTCGATCACCCGCCCCGGGGTACCGACGATCACCTGCGCGCCGCGGCGCAGCGCGCCGAGCTGCTCGCGATATTCCTGGCCGCCGCACAGGCTGGCCACTTCCAGACCCTTGAGGTTCTGGCCGTACTTGGTGAACGAAACGGCGACCTGCTGGGCCAGCTCGCGGGTCGGCGCCAGCACCAGCACCTGCGGCTCGCGGCGGGTCAGTTCGAGTTTCGACAGTACCGGCAGCGCGAACGCCGCAGTCTTGCCGGTACCGGTCTGGGCCTGGCCCAGCATGTCACGGCCTTCCAGCAGCGCAGGAATGGTCTGCGCCTGGATCGGCGACGGATTCTGATAGCCCAGGGTTTCCAGGGCGGAGAGCACAGCAGGCAGCAGTGCCAGGTCGCCGAAGCTCGGCGAGGCGACAGAAGTCGAGGTCATATCACACCTTGAGTGGCCGGCAGTCACCGGCGAGAAATTGTCGTGGCACCGCGTCGCTTGCTGGTTGCCGTTGAAATCACTGGGCAACGTGACGAGATACCGGTCGCACCTGCATCCTGTCCGCTTCTCTAGCGTCACCGCGGAATGCGGAAACGGACGAACAGTGTGGCGACCTTGCACGCCGGGGCCGAGTCGGCAACTGTGGCGTTCCATCAATGCACCTGGCGCTTCACATCAGCCGCTCGTAACGAGTCGAACTGTGCGCCTTGCGAGAGAGACGTCCCCTGCCCGTTGGCAGTCGATGGGGGCGAATCAGCTGGATGGTGGGGTCAACACATGCGAGGAGCGGGCATGCTACCATCGTCGGATAGGGTTTGCCTAGTTTCTTTTCATTCACCGCTTAACCGACCGATCGGGAGTTGTCGATGCCCAGCCTGTGGGTCGATGCCGATGCCTGTCCGCGCGCCGCGCGGGATATATTGATTCGCGCCGCCGAACGTACTCGGACCAGCGCCTGGTTCGTCGCCAACCATCAGGTGCCGTTACCGCCTTCGCGCTGGGTCAAGCCGCTGGCGGTGGCCAGTGGCTTCGATGCCGCCGACAACGAGATCGTCCGCCGCATCGAACGCGGCGACCTGCTGATCACCGCCGACCTGCCGCTCGCCCTGGAGGCGATCGACAAGGGTGCCGAGGTCATGACCAATCGTGGCGAGGCGCTGACCCCGGACAATATCCGTGCCCGTGTGCAGATGCGCGATTTCATGGAAACTCTGCGCGCCAGCGGCGAGCACACCGGCGGCCCGAGCGGCTATGGCGATGTCGAACGCCGCGAGTTCGCCAATGCCCTGGATCGCTGGCTGGCCAGGAATCGCGGCTAGGTTAACCATGGGCAGGAAATTGTAAGAGCAAGCTCTTCGCGACCGGGTTGGTTCGGCGCCACCACTATCGGGAATAAATTCCCTCCCACAAGAGCTCACAGCCAACTGGTCTGGTTTTCGATAGGGGTCGGGAAGGCTTCGCCTCCCCGCCCTCCGAACCGTGCGTGCGGTTCTCCCGCACACGGCTCTCCAGTCGATGGTTTCAACATCGTGATTGGCTCGCTTGCTGCCAGGCTTCGGCTAGGGTGAAAAGCCCGGCAGCGGCGAAGAACCTATTGGGCCAACGTCGCGTGTCTGTTCCGGTGTTGCCACGCCCAGGGCGTTTCTCCTGCTTGCGCAGGATGGCGCGAAGCCGTCGGCGGATGAAGCCATCCAACGGCCGGAACGTTGTCCGATAGGCGTGTCGGAAGTAGCCGAACCAGCCTCTTAGCAGAGGATTGAGTGAGGCGATGATCTGCCGCAGACTCTTGCCTTCCGTCCGCCGCGTCTTGCTTCTCACCTTGTCCTTGAAGGCTCTGAGACTCTTCCTACGTACCCAGCGCTTTCCCGCCTCGAAGCGGTAGCCCAGGAAGTCGAAGCCCTCGCCGCGTTGTCGACAGTCACCGATATGGGGCTTGTCGGGGTGCAGGGTCAGGCCATTCGTCATCACCCAGTCCTGCACGTGGGCCAGGGCCTGCCGGGCCTCCTGCTCGCTGTAACAGAGGATGACAAAGTCGTCGGCATACCGCACCATGCGATAGCCGCGCTGGGTCATCTCCTGGTCCAGCGGGTGCAGGTAGAGATTCGCCAGCAAGGGGCTGATGATCGCTCCTTGCGGCGCTCCCGCGGTGGGGCTCCAGCAGTTCATCTCGCTAACGATGTCCTGCGTCAGCCAGGCACGCAGCAGTGACAACAACCGACCATCGCTGAGCCGTTCCTCAACACGGCTCATGAGGCGGTCATGCGGGATGCTGTCGAAGTAACCCTGCAGGTCGGCGTCGACCCCCCAGGTCATGCCGGCCTTGAGGCCATCATCGACGGCCCGCAAGGCGTCCTTGCAGCCTCTTCCTGGTCGGAAGCCATAGCTCATCGGCAGGAACTCGTGCTCGAGAATCGGTTCGATGACACGCTTGAGCGCCGCCTGAACGATGCGGTCCTTGACGGTAGGGATACCCAACGGGCGTGTCTTGCCGCCGCCCTTGGGGATCTCGATCCGCCGCACCGCCTGTGGGCGGTACCGCCCCGCCGCCAGGTCGGCCTGGAGCTCCTCAAGGTGGCGTCCGGACTGCGCGGCGAAGCGTGACACGCTTTGCCGATCGACCCCCGCTGCACCCTGGTTGCGGTAGACCTGTAGCCAGGCACTCGCTAGGGTCGACGAGCGGTGTACCTTGTCGATCAGGCTGAACCATTTACGTCCTTTGACGCCGTTATCCAGCGCCGCCAACATGCGGTCCGTCCAGATTGAGCGGTCAACCCCCGCCATAGCGGCGGGTGATGACGCACCTTGCTTAGTCCCACGGGGGGACACTATCGATGCTGTGCTGTTGCGTTCGCTCATCTCTGGTCGTCTCTCGCATCCATCTTCCTGCCTCCCTTCCCTCGGCACAGGTTCTGTTCTCTGCGCCTCCTGTACGGCGTCTTGGCGGTAGGCAGAGTTAGCACTCCCGCATCTCTAGATCCCTGCTTTCGCCGGGATGAGCCGTGGCCAAGGCGTGATCCGCACGCCGGTACTATGAAGGCTCTGACCCCTGGCCGCCGTCACCTCGGTGACCAGGACTCCCCGCTTATCTCGTGCACCCTTCCTGACGTTCCGCCTCCAACCACCTGGCAGGTCCCGCCGTCGCTTTAGCCGCCACCCCAGCGCGACGGGTGCGTTTCAGGCTTCGCTGTCTCCCAGCAAGCTCGCCACCTGACCCGGCCGAATCGAGTTCGTCATCCTACGGACCGCCAGTTCGCCTCCGGTTGCTCTCCACCCCGCCTCGCGGCGACGCAGTTACCTTCGACTACGGGGCCATGGCTTACCCCGACTCGGACTTCCACCGAGTTGTGTGCACGCCTTCACGGGCGCACTGGGAGCGAATTTATTCCCGATTCGCTTTGGCTGACTTATCGCGAATAAATTCGCTCCCACTATTTCTTGCCCTGGCCGAGTTCAGCCAGCAACCGGCGGATCCCCGCGCGCAGCCCCGCATCGGACGCTTCCCGCCCCGGGCGCCCGGGCGCCGCATCGGCACGCCGGGCATATTCGAGCGCCGCGGCGTCACGGCCCTGCTCGCGCAGGAAGTCGGCATAGAAATACAGCGTGTCGATGCCTTGCGGGCGAATCTCCACGGCTTTCTTGAGCAGCCGTTCGGCCTTTTCGGCATCGCCGAAGCTGACCGGCCAGCCCGGCACCCTGGCGTAGAGCGTACCCAGGGTGACATAGGCCGAGCCGTCATCGCCCCGGGGATCGAGCTCGATCGCCCTCTCCAGCGCCGCGCGCGCCTGCTTGGCCAGCCCCAGGGCACCCAGCCCGCCCTTGGCACGCGCCTGGGAGGCCAGGATGATGCCTTGCCAGGTCAGCACCCGGGCATCGTCGGCCTGACTCGTCGCCAGTCGATCGGCATCGCCGGCCAATTGCGCGAAGGCCTTTTCCTGCGCGTCTCCTTGCATCTGGTAGTTGATCTGCGCCCAGCGCTTGATCAGCGGATAGACCGGATCGGGCTGCGCCATGGCGAACCCCGCGACTCCCAGGCTCCCCAACAACATGGCGGCCAGCATGGCCGCTCCCAGCAGACGTTTACACAGCATCGTTCGACTCCTCGGCAGATCCGCCAGCGGCGGAGATACGAGCCGACCGGCTCGTGGTGCATCCTACTGCCAGCACCATAACGAACGTTTGTATGATTCTCCATGCAGTCTTCGTCGAATCCGTTACAGCTTGGCCTTCATCGCCGGGTTGCGTAGGCTGACCGGATTACCGCAACCGCCATGACGACCGATGCCATGAAAGGCCGCAACATGACGCGCTGGCGCGATCCCGCCAAGGACCCGCGCCAGGAAGCCAAGAGCAATCTGATCACCCCGGAGGGTCACGCCCGTCTCAGCGGCATCCTCGACCATCTGTCGCGGATGCGCCGCCCCGAGATCTCGGCCAAGGTCGGCGAAGCCGCCGCGCTGGGCGATCGCAGCGAGAGCGCCGACTACACCTACAACAAGAAGGAGCTCAACCGGGTCATCGCGCGCATCCGCTACCTGGGTAAACGACTCGACGAGCTGCAGGTGGTCGACCGCCTGCCGGCGGATACCGGACGCGTGTATTTCGGGGCGTTCGTGACCCTGGAAGACGAGGACGGCGACGAGCTGGCGATCCGCATCGTCGGCCACGACGAGACCGATACCGCCAAGCGCTGGATCAGCGTCGACGCGCCGCTGGCCCGCGCCCTGCTCGGCAAGGCACTCGACGACGAGGCCACCGTCGCCGCGCCGGGCGGCGAGACGCGCTACATCATCACCGCCATCGACTATCGCGATCCCGGCGCCAGCCGCTAGCCATCATCGGCGAATTGCCCGATACACGCGAAAGCGCCGGTCGTCAGCGAGAATCGAGAAGCGCCCGAAAGCCGCCTCGAGGCGATCGGGATAGGGCAGAAAGGCATTGGCCACCAGCAGCAGGCTGCCGCCGCGCTCGAGCCGCTCGGGGGCCTCGGCGATCAGCCGGGCCGCCGGGCCGTAGTCGATCGCCCGCTCCTGATGAAACGGCGGATTGCTGACGATCGCGGAAAAACGCCCATCATCGGCCAGCCCGTCGTAGACATCACTCTGAACCACCGTGCCCTGAAGCGCATTGGCGGCCAGCGTGCGTCGGGTCGCCTCCACGGCGAAGGCACTGACGTCGAGCGCGGTGACCGCGGCGCCGCGTTGCGCCAGGCTCGCGGCGATGACGCCGTCGCCGCAGCCGACATCGAGCACTCGCTCGCCGTGGCGGCCGAGTTCATGAGGCAGATGCTCGAGCAGCAGCCGGGTGCCGTCGTCGAGCTTGCCATGGCCGAACACGCCGGGGTGGCTGGCCAGCGTGAGCCCGGCCGCTTCGAAGCGTTGCCACAGCGCATCGGGATCCAGCGCGAGCGGCCCGACGCGCGTCTCGAACAGCGTGCAACGGCGCGCACTGTCGAGCTTGCGACAGCCCAGGCCCAGCGCTGCCAGCACCTTGAGCACCCGCTTGATGCCGCCCTGATTCTCGCCCACGATCTGCAGCGGGGTCCCCGCGGGCAACCCGCGACACAGCGCCAGCAGCCACCATTCGCCCAGCGCGTGGGCCTTGGGCCAGAACAGCACGGCACCCGGCGGGGTAGCGATTTCGGGCTCGAGCGAGTCATACGCGGTCAGGCCAACCGCCCGCCACTGCCGAACCAGTGTGAGATCGGCGCTCCACAACGGCCCCGGCGCCTGCGCCGTCAACCAGGGATCTGACGGCGGCGCGACCCACAGCCAGCCGCGGTAGTCGTTGAATTGACGACAGGCGTCGGCTTGGCGCTCGATCAATTGGCAGACCGGGGTCGTCGCGCTCATTTCCCATCTCCAGGGGGGGCGGGTTTGCGCAGGTGATAGAGCAGGTAGCGCCCCAGCCGCCAGTGCGGCTCGACGTCGCAATAGCGGCGTTCGAGTTCGAACAGCCGGGCCAGCGTCGCGGCGTCCGGCTCACGCTCGCGCAGGTAATCGTGAAAGACCCGGATGCCGGCGACGTGCTCGACGACCAGGCCCGCTTCGGCGAGCCAGCCGCTGATCTCGGCATGCGTCAACGGCGAGATCGGCGTCAAGCGCTGGCGCTGACCGGTGCCGGCGAGCCGATCGTCCAGCGCCTTCTGCAGGTTGCCCTTGACGACGTTGGAAAAGCGCAGCGCATCGCGATTGAAGACCATCAGCGAGAGCTGCCCGCCCGGCGCCAGCAGCCGGGAGAGCGTCGCCAGCGCCTGGCGCGGCTCGGCGAGCCATTCCAGCACCGCGTGACAGACGATCAACGGCCAGGGACCGGGCACGGCTTCGTCCAGCGCCTGCAGCGGCAACTGTCGGAATTCGATCGGCAGCCCGCCATGCGCGTCACGCGCCCGTTCGAGCATTTCGCCGGAGGGTTCGGCCAGCGTCACCGGATGGCCGCGCCGCGCCAGCCAGGCGCTCATCTGGCCCAGCCCGCCGCCGACATCCAGTGCCGGCTGGCCGCACAGCGTCAGGGTGCGCGGCAACAGCTCGTCGAGCAGCGCCAGGCGCAGCTCGCCGCGCGGCTTGCCATACAGGCTATCGGCGAACTTGTCGGTCAGGCCATCGAATATGCGGTCGCGCGCGCTCACCGTTTGCCTCTCGTCGGGGAAAGCCGCCAGTCTAGCCTCGCCATTCGCGCGGCTCTACCCGGCGTTTGAAATCATCCTCAAGTATTCGCAGCCACGGCCGATAACCCATCGATTGCCAGAGGATCGCCGGCTGCACAGGAGTACCCACCTTGGGCCCATTGCCTCCCCTGCTGGAACCCGTTGTCAAAGTGCTGGAACTGCCCGGCATCGCCATTTCGATCATCGATGGCGAGGCTGCCGGCTTCCCGGTGCTGTACGTCAATGCCGGCTTCGAGCAGCTCACCGGCCATTCCCGCCAGGAGGTACCCGTTCCGGCGTGCCGCGTTTTCGTGGCCTGCGACAACGAGACTGACATCGAGGCCTGGCTGAGCGAGGTGTTGACCAGCCGCACACCGACCCCCCATACGCTGGCGCTGTGTCGCCGCGACGGCAGCCAGTTCTGGAACGAACTGACCCTGTCGGTGACCGAGACTGCCGCCCGGCATCGCTACGTGATCGCCACCCACCGCGACGTCACCGATCAGCGCCGCCAGGGGCTCGCCAAGGCGGTCTTCGACAGCACCCATGACGGCATCATCATCACCGACGCCGAGCGGACGATCGTCGACACCAATCCGGCCTTCACCGTACTGACCGGCTACGAGCGCGCCGAGGTGATCGGCGAGAAGCCGCACATGCTGTCGTCCGGCAAGCACGACGCCACCTTCTATCAATCGCTGTTCGCCGCGGTGGACAAGCACGGCTTCTGGTCGGGCGATATCTGGAACACCCGCAAGGATGGCAGCCAGTTGATCGAGAATTCGACCATCTCGGCGGTGCGCAACGACGCCGGCGAGCTGATCAACTACGTCGGCGTGTTCCGCGACATCACCCAGCAGCGGCTCAACCAGGCGCGCCTCGAGCGCATGGCGATCTACGATCCGCTGACCGGGCTCTACAATCGCGAGCATTTCACCGTGATGCTCGAAAACCACCTGGCCGGCCTGCAATACGTCGAAAGCGGCCTGGCGGTGCTGTTCATGGATCTCGACGACTTCAAGCCGATCAACGACAGCTACGGCCATGCCGCCGGCGACGAGCTGCTGGTCGAGGTCAGCCGGCGGCTCAAGCGGCTGATGCGCAGCACCGACATCGTCGCGCGGTTCGGCGGCGACGAGTTCGTCATCGCGCTGGGCGGCATGGGCAACAGCGACAAGGCGTCCAAGGTCGGGCAAAAGATCATCGACGATCTGACCCAGCCATTACTGCTCGCCAACGGCAAGCAGGTCAACGTCTCGGTCTCGATCGGCCTGGCCTTCACCAGCGACTACCGGCAAAGCCCGCCGACCCTGATCGACAGTGCCGACCATGCCATGTACGAAGCCAAGCTCGGCGGCAAGAATCGCATCGCCAAGGCCCAGCGCTTCATCGAGTCGCGCAGCCAGGACGCCTTCCAGCGGATCCGCGAGGCCTTCGAGAACGGCGAGCTCGAACTCTACTACCAGCCGATCATCGACCTGGCGAGCAACCAGACGCACAGTTTCGAGGCGCTGGCACGCTGGCGCCACCCGCAGAAGGGGCTGCTCGGGCCGCAGCATTTCATCACCGTGATCATGCACTCCTCGCTGAGCCTGCCGTTCGGCCAGTGGCTGGTGCGCGAGGCCGGCCACATGGCCAAACGATTTCAGGATGCCGGTCACGCCACCCCGGTCAGCATCAACCTGTCGCAGGATCAGATCGAGACCGGCAGCTTTCTGCGTGCCATCGTCGAGACTCGCGATGCGCTCAAGCTGACGGTGCCTTACCTGACCATCGAGGTGCTGGAGTCGAGCCACTTCCACGACCTGGACCTGGCCTGCAGCCAGCTGCTCGAGGCGCGCTTGCTGGGAACCTCGATCGCCCTCGACGACTTCGGCGCCGGCATTTCCTCGATCACCTACGCCAATCACCTGCCGATCGATACGCTCAAGATCGATCGCAGCGCGATCAAGAATATCGACTCCCGCGAGGATCAGCGTCAGTTCGTCGGCGGCATCATCGACATGGCCCACGCCATGCAGCGCCAGGTACTGGCCGAGGGCGTGGAACGCGACCAGCAGCTGGAAAAGCTGCGCGAGCTGGGCTGCGATTTGGCACAGGGCTTCCTGTTCGGCGAGCCGATGCCGGTGACAGCATTGATCGAACGTTACCTCAGCGCGGACGCACGCCCCGCCTATCCGCTGAAAGCGGCTGCCGCCTCCGAGCGGCCCGCCTGAACGCGGCAACTCGCTCCATGCACAGAGGTTTATCTCGTGCGGTCAGGCGCTTATAATGCGCCACGTTCGGCGCACCTGACTACCGCCCAGCCAGGCCCCGCAAGCAACGCCCCTATAGCTCAGCTGGATAGAGCATCCCCCTCCTAAGGGGAAGGTCTCAGGTTCGAATCCTGATGGGGGCGCCAAGCCGCGCCGTTTCCCGCCTCCTCTCTCAAGCGCCGCGTGGCAGATCCAATTCAATCAGGGCTCGATTACCGTGACTGCGAATTCGTCTTTGCTGCAGTCGCCGCTGATGGCCAGCGTCATGTGCCCGTTGATTAAAAGGTTCATCGCATTTTGCCGGCAAATGCGGCACAGGTCATCGCGAACCAGTTCCCTCCCACCGGCGTCCCCATGCTCCAGTGGTCCATCCAGGCTGGTTTGCGTGGGAGAGAGTTTATTCCCAATAGCGGGGCCTTAACGTTTCACGCTGATCCGCGAAGAACCTAAAAAAGGAGATCGCGCTCATCAAGTTTGATGCCGGTCAATGCCTGTCGGCGCGCTACAGCCATACTCATGGTGGCAACCGGCCACGTTTCGGGCCGCCAACGGGAGTACCAGACCAATGAAAGCGCTTGTCTACGAAGGAGTGGGGCAACGAAGCTGGAAGGACAAGTCCCGTCCCGACATCGAAAAACCTACGGATGCCATCGTACGGCTGACCCATACCACCATCTGCGGAACCGACCTGCATATATTGAAAGGCGATGTCCCGGCGGTTGAAGCCGGCCGTACCCTGGGTCACGAGGGAATAGGCGTCATCGAGGAGGTGGGCGATAGCGTCAGCAGTCTCAAGCCGGGCGATCAGGTGCTTATCTCCTGCATCACCTCCTGTGGCCACTGCGACTATTGCAAGCAGGGCATGTACGCCCACTGCCGCGACGGCGGCTGGATCCTCGGCCACAAGATAGACGGCACCCAGGCCGAGTTCGTGCGCATCCCGCATGCCGACAACAGCCTTTACCGCTTGCCACCGGGGCTCGACCCGGCCGCCGCGCTGATGCTGAGCGATATCCTGCCCACCGGTCACGAGATCGGCGCGCTCAACGGCGAGGTCAAGCTCGGCGATACCATCGCCATCGTCGGTGCCGGCCCCATCGGCCTGGCCGCGCTGCTGACGTCGCGCTTCTATTCGCCGGCGCGCATCATCATGGTCGACCCCGACGAGAACCGGCTGGCCGTGGCCCGCCAGTTAGGGGCCACCGATACGGTCAGCGCCGACCCTGTAGATACGATCATGACGCTCACCGAGGGCGAAGGCGTCGATGTGGCCATGGAAGCGGTGGGCATTCCCGAGTCGTTCGATACCTGCCAGCGCATCCTGCGCCCTGGCGGAAAGCTCGCCAACATCGGCGTGCATGGCCGCAGCGTCGAGCTCCGCCTCGAGGAGCTGTGGATCAAGAACGTCACGGTCAGAACGGGACTGGTCAACACCAATACCATTGCTGTGCTGATGCGTTTTCTCGAAGCCGGCGGCATCGACGCGCAGAGCCTGATCACGCACCGCTTTGCCTTGAACGAGATCGAGCAGGCCTATGACGTGTTCTCGCGTGCCGCTTCGGAGAAGGCGATCAAGGTGTTATTGACCGCCTGATAGCGATTCGGCCTAACCCGGGCTGTTAGGCCGTTTGCATTTCCTTCGCCAATCCGCAAGGGCCTGAAGGGACCGCTACCCGCCCTGTTCTGGCGGCGAGATGAACGCATCGCGGTGAAAGGCAATGGCGTTATCGACTTCCTTGAGCCCGATCACCCCCGGCACCGGTGGCTCGAAACCCGCCAGGACCTTGAGCACGCTTCTGGCCCCTTGCGCCAGGGAAGTCAGGTTGTACCCGCCCTCCAGCACGAAGACCAGGTGGCCCTCGCAGTGACGCCGGGCCAGTTCCTGAAGGATGCCGGTCATGGCACCAAATCCTTCGTAGGAAACGCTGAGCGACAGATCGTTCCAGTGCGGATCGAATCCCGCCGAGACGAGAATCAGGTCGGGCTGGAACCAATCGGCGGCAGGCAAGAGGATGTCGTTGAAGGCCTTGATGTAAGCGGTGTCACCGGCGCCGGCTGGCATCGGCACGTTAACCGTCGCGCCCTCCCCCAGCCCGCCACCGATGTCTTCCAGATTGCCCGATCCCGGGAAGAAGGGAGCGGCCCGGTGAATGTCGAAAAACAGCACACTGGGATCGGCCCAGAATATCTCCTGGGTTCCATTGCCATGATGGGCATCCCAGTCGACGATCAATACCCGCGAGCAGCCGAGCGCGGCCCTGGCATGTGCAGCGGCTACCGCGACGTTGTTGAACAGACAGAAGCCCCGGGCGCGAACCGACTCGGCATGATGCCCGGGTGGGCGAATCAGGGCAAAAGCCGACTCCGCGCGTCCCGCCATGACCGCTTCCACGGCCGCCACGGCGGTACCGGCGGCCACTTCCGCCGCTTCGATACTGCCGGGCGAGACCGCGGTCGTATCGACATCGAGCCAGGCCTTCTTGCCACGCAGCTGATAAATGGATTCCAGATAGCCGGTCGTATGCACCCGGCTGAGCTGCTCGTGGGTGGCCTGGGCGCCCGACTCATAGCGCACGCCGGCGACCGGGTCATGCTCGAGCAGTTCAAGGATTGCGGTCAGCCGACCGGGATGTTCGGGATACTTCCAGGCCACTCCCAGCCCTTCCAGAATCTCCCGCAGGCGCTTGTCCATGCGCTGGGAAAGAAAGGCCCCATGGCCGTCAGGCTGGTGCGCCAGTACCCGGTCGTCATAAAAAGCCAGAACACTATTCCTATCAGCCACGTTGCCCCCTCGGTCTGCAGCTTGCCGGGTAACTTCGCGTTCCACCGAAGCCACCGTTTGTACGCCTCAGGCGGCACGGCTCACAGTTGCAGTCATGATAGCCATTATCCAGCGCCCTTCGACATTTAGCCTGCAGTCGACAAATATCGCCAGCGACTATCCTGAGCAGACTTCCAGGCCGTTCTCGATAAGCGCAGAATTATTAATTATGGTCAAAGTCATGCCTGGCAACGCGCGTTAAAAAAACAGCGGTGGCTTGTTTACCTGAAGGGAGCGGCAGCTGGCCGGGCCGTGAACCATCGCCCTTTGGGCCGGGCCGTCCCGGCCCCTCTAGCATGGAGCGATTTCGTGGAATTCAAGGATTATTACCAGACGCTGGGTGTCGACAAGACCGCGACCATCCCCGACATCAAGAAGGCCTACCGCAAGCTGGCGCGCAAGTATCACCCCGACATCAGCAAGGAGCCCGACGCCGCGCTGCGCATGCAGGAAATCAACGAAGCCAAGGCGGTGCTGACGGATCCCGAAAAGAGAGCGGCCTACGACCAGCTTGGCGAACGCTACAGTACGGGGCAGGAGTTCCGCCCGCCCCCCGACTGGGACGCCGGTTTCGAATTCTCGGGCAGCGGCTTCGATGAAGCCGACCTGGGCGAGTTCAGCGATTTCTTCGCCAACCTGTTCGGCCACGCCGGGCGGGGCCGTGGAACCCGCAGCCAACGGGGTTACCAGATGCGTGGCGAGGATCGGCACGCCAGAATTTTCGTCGACCTGAACGATAGCTACCACGGCGCGACGCGAACCGTGACACTGCATGTACCACAGACCGATCCGCAGGGGCATGTCTCGCTGCAGCAGCACACTCTCAATGTGCGTATTCCCAAAGGCATCAAGGAAGGCCAGCATATCCGCCTCGCCGGTCAGGGACATCCCGGCGTCGGCGGCGGAGCACCGGGCGACCTTTACCTGGAAATCCACTTTACGCCGAACCCCGATTACCGGGTGGAAGGCAAGGATGTCTTCGCGACGCTTCGGGTTGCACCCTGGGAGGCGGCCCTCGGCATCGCCATCGATGTCCCCACACCGGCCGGCCAGGTCCACCTGAAGGTCCCCAAGGGCTCGCAGGGAGGGCGCAAGCTACGCCTGAAGGGGCGTGGCATTCCGGATTCAGAGCCCGGCGATCTGTATTTCGTCCTCGAAGTGGTACTCCCGCCGGCCAATACCGACAAGGCACGCCAGCTCTACGAGAACATGGCGCGTGACATGCCGTTCAATCCGCGTCAGACGAGGTGACCCATGGCCGAACACAACGCAATCAAAGGTGTGGTTCTCGACGAGGCCAGCCTGACACTGGAAGAGTTCGCGCACGCCTGCGCCGTCGAACGTCAATGGGTGGTGGAACGGGTCGAGAGCGGCATGCTCGGTGACGGCACGCGCTATGTCGCCCAGTGGCGCTTCAGCAGTCGCGACCTGACCCGGGCCCGGCGCCTGCGCCAGATGGAGGCCGACTTCGATGCCGTGCCGGAGCTGGCCGCCCTGGTGGCCGACCTGTTTGAAGAGGTGGATCGCCTGAGAGGTCGCCTCCGGGCCGCCGGATTGAAACCCGAGTGAGAGCCGGAACGGGCTGGCTAACGGAACATCCGCTGATCACAATGCAGACAGACGGGATTGCCAGTCACTCGCTAGCGGAAAACACATGAACAGCCGAACGAGCCTTACTCCCGGCGCGACTCTCTCATGAGCGTTGAAACATCGCCGTCATCACCTGCGCTTACCTGCTGGCGGCCTTCGTCAAAGGGGCGACCGGGCTGGGGTTCTCGACATCCGCGTTGCCGATCCTGACTCTCGGGCTGGGCCTCAAGTCCGCCATGCCGCTGGTCATCATCCCCTCGCTGATCAGCAACGCCCTCGTCATGGTTCAGGCCGGGCACTTTCGGGAAACCGCCCGGCGCTTCTGGCCGATGTTCGTCGCCACCGTCCCCGGCGTACTGCTCGGCCTGGCCGTGCTCGACCTCATCGACAGCCTAGTCGCCGGAGCCATTCTGGGGGTGGTGCTGATCGGCTATGGCACTTTTACGCTGTTTCGTCCGTCGCGACCCCTGTGTATCAACCTGAATCCATACACCGGCTCAGTGAGTTAAGCTCACTATCAGAGCCCGAGGTTCAGGAGCCCGTATCATGCCTAAACCGCCAACCGAGCTGCCCGACCATCAGGTCACGCCGAATCCCAAGCTCGAGAAGCGCACACGTCGTCAGTTCTCGACCGAGTACAAGCTGCGCATCCTGGCGGAAGCCGATGCCTGCCGGCATGGCGAACTCGGCGAGCTGTTGCGCCGCGAAAAGCTGTACAGCAGCCAGCTGACCACCTGGCGCCAAGAGCTTGCCGAGAACGGCGTGGAGAAGCTCCACAAGACCGCCCCGGGGCCGACCCCGAGCAAGACCCCGGAGCAGAAGCGCATCGAGGCACTGGAGCGTGAGAACGCCCGTCTTCAGCAGAGGCTCTCGACCGCCGAAGATTGCCTGTCGCTCCAAAAAAAGCGTTATCGATGCTCGATCGCATGAACACTGGGAGCGAACCATGATCACGGTGCTCGACGAGCGCCCGGCGCAGCTCCCGCTGGCCATGGCCTGTCGAGCCTTGGGCATCAACCGCAGCACAGTGTACGCCTGGCGAAAACGCCGCCATGCGCCGTCTACCGGGGCCTCTACGTCGCGCCGGCACTGTCCGCAACCCAGAGCGCTATCGGCCGAGGAGCGCGCGCAGCTGCTTGAGATCGCGCACAGCGAGCCCTACCGGGATCAGCCGGTCATGGCCGTCAGGCTGGTGCGCCAGTACCCGGTCGTCATAAAAAGCCAGAACACTATTCCTATCAGCCACGTTGCCCCCTCGGTCTGCAGCTTGCCGGGTAACTTCGCGTTCCACCGAAGCCACCGTTTGTACGCCTCAGGCGGCACGGCTCACAGTTGCAGTCATGATAGCCATTATCCAGCGCCCTTCGACATTTAGCCTGCAGTCGACAAATATCGCCAGCGACTATCCTGAGCAGACTTCCAGGCCGTTCTCGATAAGCGCAGAATTATTAATTATGGTCAAAGTCATGCCTGGCAACGCGCCGGGTGAGTAATGACAACCCGTTCAGCGAAAGCCAGTTCAAGACCAGCAAGTACCAGCCCGACTATCCCGGGCGCTTCGAGAGCATCGTCCATGCCCGGCAGTGGTACCGCGCCTATGTCGACTGGTACAACCTGCAGCACCCTCACAGCGGGCGGGCTGGCTTCACCCCGGAGCAGGTCTTCACCGGCCGATATCGCGAGATTGCGGAGGTCCGTCAGCGAGCGCTCGATGACAGCTTCGAGGCGCACCCCGAGCGATTCCTACGCGGACGCCCCAAGGTGGCGATGCCACCGGCCAGTGTCTCGATCAATCCGGTACAGCCCGATGACGACGACCCGGCCCCCTACAGCGTGGTGAACTTCCCGACACTGGCGGCGGCAAGCGGCAGCGCGACGAAATCGACACTAATTTTTAACGATCTGTCCGAATCAGGTTGACAGGTTCCACGACCGATCCCGCCCAGCCTCGCTCGCACGCTTGCGCCGCTTGCCGGCTTTGTCACCGGCGTGATCAATGGCATGACCGGCTCGCAGGTGATGCCGGTGCTGCCCTTCTTGCTCGCGCTGCGACTCGACCCCCGGCGCTTCATCCAGACGATCAACATCTCCTTCAGCCTGTCGAGCATCGTGATGGCGCTGGGCCTGTCGACGCTCGGGCTGATGACCCTGGAGACGCTCTGGATATCCCTGGCCGGGTTGATACCGGTTTACCTGGGGACCCGGATCGGCGGCTTGGTGCGTCAGCGCATGAACGCGGAGACCTTTCGCACGGTGATTCTGCTGATGCTGATCGTCTTCGGCGTGGTGCTGGTTGGAAAGTCCACCCTGCTATAGCGCCCATTGCCCGGCAAGAGGCAAGGGCGACGCGCGGAAATTGCTTACTTCGTTTATCTCACCAGATCCATCAGCTTGTCATAGGAATTCACCACATCGTACTTCACTGTCGCCGTGGCAATCGTGTCGAAGAATTCCGTGGCGCACTTGATCTTGGCCTGCTCGATTTCGCGCAGCTCCAGCGATGACATGCTGCCCTTGGTCTCGGCCACGAAGTAGACATGCTTGACGTCATTTTCGCTGAAGGCGATGGCCCAGTCAGGGTTGTAGTTGCCCACTGGCGTCGGGATGAAGAAGCTTTTCGGCAGCTTGGCGTAGACCACCACCTCCTTGCCAGTGTCGAGCTCTTCGACGAAGTCCCGCTCGATCCTGGAATCGGTCACCACGTAGTCGAAGACGTGGCGGTTGGCCTTGTAGGCTCGATCCAGCTGGTTCTCCGACTTCTCGAGAGTGAAGATTTCCCGACTGTGCTGCTCGTTGAGCGGGTCATAGCTGATGTGCTCGACCACCATGCTGGCCTTCTGCTCGTTGATCAGCCTGGCGGCCTGGGCCATGAAGTCCTCGGGGTTCATCTGGTACTGCTTGAAGGTCTTCGGCTGAACCTTGGAGAGAATCGTCGCCACGGTGCGCCGCGTCAGCTGCGTGGCCTCGGCCAAGCGGCCGATCAGGTCGTACTGGACTGCCGAATGCAGCGTTCCGTTATACTTGACACGCTCGCTCTCGTTGACGGTGAAGGCCTGCCCGCTGGTCAGGTCCTGGTAGCTGGCTTCCGCCTTCTGGCTGCCGCGCTCTACATGATACTCCAGACGTTTTACTTTGAGCTTCAGGTCCAGATAGCCCACGCACTTCTCAATCAGCTCGTCAGAGTCGAAGCTGACGGAGTAGGCCGCCTTGCGGTTGATGCGCTCCCAGAGCTGCTGAAATTCTTTCTTGTGGAAGTTGTCATTGAGCGGGTTCAACTTTGCCTTGCGGCCATCCTCGATGTGCGGCAACTGGGCGTTGCTGAAGACGCTGTCGATCAGCTGGAAGATCTGCTTTGCATGAGGCTGCAGCGGCTCCGGCAGCTCGGCCAAGGTGGCGTTCTCCTTAGCCTGGTGGTAGGCCTCGGTGATGTGGTCTGCGCTATCCGTATAGTCGTGCTTGAGTAAGTAACGATAGATCTCCTTGGCCATGGCCGGCGTGACCTCGATCTCGCCGTCATTCGACACGAGCAGCTTGCCGGTAAAGTAGGCCTCATCGGCGACCCGTGGGCGTTCAGAGAGCTCGTTGCTGATGTCGCGCTGCAAGGCGCTGACGAAGTCCTTGTAGCTCTCGCTGGCGACCACCGTCAGCTCATTGATGTCGTGCGCCGTCAGCGGATCGTCCATGCGCTCCCCCAACTGGTTGACCGCCAGACGCAGGCCACGTCCGACCTCCTGACGCCGGGAGATGGAGTTATCGCTGTGCTTCAGCGTGCAGATGACGAACACGTTGGGATTGTCCCAGCCCTCCCGCAGTGCGGAGTGGGAGAAGATGAAGCGCGTGGGCTCCTCGAAGGAGAGCAGGCGTTCCTTGTCCTTCAGGATCAAATCGTAGGCATCGACATCGTCCGTCTCGGTGGAACGCGCCTTGGTTCTGGGGTCGACGAGGCGCTTGGACTTCTTGTCGATGGAGAAGTAGCCGTTGTGGGTGCTTGATGCGCTGATGCCCTTCAGGTAGCGATTGTACGCGCTATCCTCCAGAGTCAGCACCTGATTGAGCTGGCGGTTGTACTCCTCCTCGAAGATCCGGGCGTACTCACCCAGCACTTCACCGCCCTCATCGTACTGGCGATACTTGGCCACCTCATCGATGAAGAACAGCGTGAGCACCTTGACGCCTTGGGAGAACAGCCGTTGCTCCTTCTTGAAGTGCGCCTTGACCGCCTCGCGGATCTGGATCTGGCGCAGCGCCTTCTCGGTGACGTCGACGGTCACCTCTCCGGCGGTGAGCTCGACGCCGTTGGTGAAGCTGAGCTGGTCTACGCGAGCGTCAATATCCGAGACGACGAACCCCTTGTACTGATCCAGCCCACCCGATAGCTCATGTAAGTTGTCGCCCTTGCCCAGCTTGCGGCGTTTGCGCTTCACGCCGCTGGCCGACTTTTCCTCGTACTCGACCCATGCGACAGGGGGCTTGTTCTTGGCCGTCTCGATGTTCTCCAGATAGAGGTAGGCATCGGTGCCAGTGAGGCCCTTGGTGGTGACGCCATGCACCGAGATCTTCTTCACCAGCTTCTGGTTGTAGGCGTCCAGGGCGTCCAGGCGGTGGATCTTGTTGTAGGTCGTTTTATGGGTGGCCGAGTAGCGCACGATGAACAGGGGGCTGAACTCGCTCAGTGAGCCGAGCGTCTTGCCCCCTTCCATCTTCTGCGGCTCATCGAGGAACAGGATCGGCCGGTTGGCCTTGATGACATCAATGGGGCGCCGCGACTGAAAATCGTCCAGTTCATCGTAGATGCGGCGGTTATCGGCGCCACGGGAGTTGAAGGCCTGCACGTTGATGACCATCACGCTGATGCCGGCATCCGAGGAGAAGCTCTCCAGGTTGTGCAGCTGCTTCGAGTTGTATATGAAGAAGCGCGCCTTCTCCCCGTAGCTTTCCAGGAAGTGGTCGGCGGTGATCTGCAGCGATTTGTACACCCCCTCGCGAATGGCGATGCTCGGCACCACCACGATGAACTTGCTCCAGCCGTAGCGCTGCTTCAGCTCGAACATGCTCTTCAGGTAGACGTAGGTCTTGCCGGTGCCGGTCTCCATCTCCACGTCCAGGTTGTAGGGGCAGCCGGTCTTGTCGTCCTTCTTCAGGCCGTCGGAGAGCGGCAGGTTCTGGCGGCGCTGCACGGTCCGGATGTTGTTCAGCAGCTCAAGCTCCGTCAGCTCCAGCGCGGCGTTCTTGAAACCGGCATCGTCGGGGTCTGGCAAGGCGTACATGTCACGCTGCATCGGCTGCGCCAGGGGGGCGGTCTCGCCCGGATCGATGCGATAGTGGATACCGCTGCTGAAGGGCTGGCCAGTAAAGCAATCCGCCAGCGCCTCGACGGCCCTTGTCTGGTATTGCTGAGTCTTGAACTTGAGCTTCATGACGTTTCACCCTCCCCGCCTTGCTCCGTATCACCATCCTTGAGAATGCGGTCAAAATCGCTCTCGAATAGACGATCCTGCAAGATGCGAAACTTTTCGAATTCGCTTTCCGCAAACGCCTTGGCGAGCTTGGCGGTTACCTTCCCGCTATCCTGCAACACCTCACGATCATCGAATTCCAGGAACATATCCAAACGCTTCGCCCAATCCTCCATCGTCATGGGGATGTTGCGGCGAGCGCGCTCCTCGGCAAGATCCAGGTAGGCATTGACGATTCGCCCCAGCGACTCCAACTCCTGCTGCGTCAGGTAGTTCTTGGCAATCGCCACATCCGTCTTGACCACCTTGCCAGCCGGCGCGTTACCCCATGAGGTAAGGCCCATGTGCGGCTTGTCGCTATCTGCCCTGGCCTGGATTAGCTCGGCAGCGGTATGGCCGTGGATGGCAAAATGGAGCTTGTTCTGAACCTTGGCAAAAAAGGCCTTGGTCGTAGGCGCTGCGGGGTTGTAATCCACACTGGTGGTGTAGATATCGGTGATCTTCTGATAAAAGCGCCGTTCACTGAGCCGAATCTCTCGAATCTCGGCCAGCAGATGCTCGAAGTAGTCTTCCCCCAGGAAGCTGCCGTTTTCCATCCGCTGCTTGTCAATGACATAGCCCCTGACAGCAAACTGCTTGAGCACCTGGGTTGCCCACTGCCGGAACTGTGTGGCGCGGATCGAGTTGACCCGGTAACCGACCGAAATAATGGCATCCAGATTGTAGTGCTCCAGCGTGCGAGTGACCTCACGCGGCCCTTCCTGCTGAACCGTTCGGAATTTCCTAACGGTTGCCTCCTGGGTGAGCTCCTCCTCACGATAAATATTCTTGAGGTGCTCATTGATCGTCGGCTTGGTGACCCCGAAAAGCTCGGCGATGAGTTTCTGCGAGAGCCAGATAGTGCCATTCTCGTAGCGGGCCTCTATGCTTTGCTCCCCACTCTGCCCGGTGAAGATGAGGAACTCCGCTGTGCTGTTGCGAATCAACCGGCCACCTTGTGGATGCTTATCCTGGGTCATAGCACCTTCACCTCAGTATTGGGCGACTTCTGGGCGAAGATCTGCTCGACGTTGATCTTGACGCTGTCGCTGGTAAAGCCGGCATCGCGGAACACCACGCGCAGCGGCTCGTACTCGGCGAGCTGCTTGACGAATGCCTCGTCGATATCCAGATCGAAGCAGGCGGCCAGCGCCATATGCTTCTCGGCCCCGTCGACGAAGAAGACAGTTTTTCCGTCAATGTCCTGGCGGGAGATGGGAAGCGACAAGTCTACCCCCCAGTCCAGCAAGATCTGGAAGAGCAGGTCTTCTGAACTCCGGCCCTCGCGGATATTATCAACATTTTCAGACAACAGGTCTTGAGAGAGCACGTCAGGTCTGTAATAGACATCTTCAAGATTAGAGCTGTCGACTTTTAATACACGAAAGCCGACATCAAGGGGACTTCCATGCAGACCAGTTTCATTCTGGATTTCATTTCCAGCACGGCGGATACGCTCTTTACCAATGTCTGCTATCGTAGCCATTCCTAGATTTTGAGCAGCTTTTCCATGTGGCTTTGTATTATCAATGGGCTCAGGCATTTGAATCATGATAAATGGACCAGGGCTCATTGAAGCTAGACGAGCGTGCGCTGTTGAGCAAGAGCCAGCGAAAAAATCGAGACATAAGTCGTCAGGTTGCAGGCCTGCAACCTGAAACATTCTGTCTATTAGCTTCAGTGGCTTTGCTGTGTCAAAGGGAGCGACTCCATTGAACAACCCTTTTAGCTCACTTGCCGCAGAGCGGGTATTCCCAACATCTTCGCTAAACCAAATTGTCTCTGGTGCTCGGCCAGATTGATCTTCCAAGTAAATCTTTCTAATTATCCGCGACTCATCAGTTGAGAAAACGATCTCACCATCTTGAATCTTTTTCTTGATTGTTGCTTTTTTCCACCGCCAGCCATTTTCTGGCGGATCTATAGTCTTTTCTGATGGAGTGACAATAGGGAAAATTAAGTTTGGTCGATAAAGGGCATTCCTTACATCCCCGGCGCGCCATGGGCCCCTTGGATCGTCATCAGGGTTGGAGTAATTCTTATTATCTTTTTCGGTGCGCTCTAAAGGTTGCACAACATACTCATCTGACCTGCTATAACATAAAATATGATTGTGGTGGACTGAGAACAGTTGCGTATATCCTTTTGGTTGCACGCTATGCTGCCAAACAATGTTTGCTACTAAATTGTTTTCACCAAACACCTCATCGCAAATATGCCGCAAGCTCGACGACTCACAATCATCGATACTGATAAAAATCACGCCATCTGGTCTAAGGAGGTTTCGAGCCAACCTGATGCGAGAATGCATCATTGTTAGCCAATCAGAATGAAAACGGCCATTGGTCTCTGTGTTCGCAGTTAACCGGCATCCAAAATCGTCATTCTGACTAGAGCGACTCAAATATTCAGCAGCACCTTCTGAGAAATCATCATCATATATAAAATCGTTGCCGGTGTTGTATGGAGGATCAATATATATCATCTTGACCTTCCCAAGATAGGTCTCCTGAAGAAGCTTTAGGGCCTCAAGATTATCCCCTTCGATGAAAAGGTTCTTAGTGGTGTCGAAATCCACACTCTCTTCCCGACTGGGGCGAAGCGTCTTGGCAATCGGCGAATTGGCCGCCAGCAGGGCTTCCCGCTTGCCGGGCCAGTTGAGGTGATAGCGTTCCTGTGGCCCTTCGACGATATGATCGGAGAGCTCCTGGCGCAGCTGGTCGAAGTCGATGGCTTGCTTCACCCGCCCCTGCTCATCCCGCGCTTCGGTGACGCAGCTAGGGAACAGCTCGGCCAGCTTGGCGATGTTGGCCTCGGTGAGGTTGGGGGAGTGCATCTTCAGCTTGTCCATCATGTCGCGTGTCTCCAGACTCCTGCGGTCGTATTCAGATGTCATAGGCAGCAATTTTCTCGCGTATCGAGCGCAGTTCGGCGTTGATCTCGACCTTACGGTTGAACTGTTTCTCGCGGTACAGGCGCTTCTCAAGGGTGGCGGCATCCTTCTTGAGGGCTTCCAGGGCCCTCAGGCGTTCCAGCTGATCCGGCAAGGCTTCGCCTTGACGTGCCGGTTCAGGAAGCAGGCTGCGCAGCAGCTGCTGGTAGAGCTGCTTCAGGTCGATGGCCGTGGGCAGCGGCTGCCGGGGCGTCTCGACTGGCAGCCAGTCGCTGCTGGCGTAGTGGTCATCATGCACCCATTTGCTGGGGTCGGCCTGGCTGGGCCGCTTGTAGGCGGCGGTGACACGGATGCCGTGGGTGCCGTATAGCTCGAACAGGATCGGAAAGGGAATGGCGCGGTCGATGGCCCGCAGCACGTCTCGGTGCAGGTCATCGCCCTTGAGGGTGATCACGAAGACCTGCAGTTCCGGCACCTCTTGGGTACCTGGCAGGTTGAGCGTGCTATGAGCCAGCTTGGCATGCCAGGTGATCTGGGCGACGTCGTCCCGCAGGTGCTCCCTGAGCTTGGCGGTGGCTCGCACATGCGCCAGGATGCGCTGCTTGGCGACCACACGGCCGAGCAACGTCTTGGCAGGGTACTGGTAGAGCGGTGCCGTCATGCTTCTTTCTCGCTTTCCCCGCTGGCCGCATGGCGCTCCGTGCTCGTGTCTATGTTTATGGCCGAGCCCGCCTCACGAATGACGATGAAGGTGATCAGCTCGAAGTCGTCGAGACCTGCGATGGTATCGACCAGCGCCGTGGTTTCGCCGCCGCTGAACAGGCTGTCGATGTCCTTGTCTTCCTTCACCTCGATCATCGAGCGGATGGCTTCATCCAGTAGCGCCGAATAGGCGTGCATCTCCCTGCCGTCCTGGGTTTCCTCGTTGAAGGGGCGATAGACGGCTTCGACGGGATCGCTCACCCCCTTGCATGCAGTGCGTGCCAGGTCGAGCAGGCGCTTGACCTCGGTGTAGTCGCTGATCACCTCGCCGGTGTGGCTGATGTAGACCAGGTAGAAGGGGTGCAGGCGGTTCTGCTGCTGTAGGCCGCTTCCTTGGTGACCTACCCGCTGATTGAGATTGCGCAGGGTGAAGATGGCCCCAGGCTGCAGGCCTTTCTCTGGGCGAGCCGGCACGACGGTATGCAGCCCGTTGGGAATATGGCTCAGGTCGCCGTTCTCCTTCATGTAGCCCAGCAGGTCCATGCGAAACTCGTTCAGGCCCAGGTCAGTGATCGACACGCCGGACTTGAGGTCCTCCATCTCCACCACTTCATCCTGCAGGCGACGCAGCTGCTCGCGACGGTAGGCGACGTCGTTGGATTGGGCGTTGAGCACGTTGTCGTCCCCGGTGGCGGTGACGTCGGCGATCACCATGCGGTTCTCGACGCGCTCCTTGAGGTTGATGTACTCGTCCAGGCTGATGTCCGGCCAGTAGTTGACCAGCTGGATGCTGGCGTTGGGCGAGCCGATGCGGTCGATGCGCCCGAAGCGCTGGATGATGCGCACCGGGTTCCAGTGGATGTCGTAGTTGATCAGAGTGTCGCAGTCCTGCAGGTTCTGGCCTTCCGAGATGCAGTCGGTCCCGATCAGGATGTCCAGCTCGCGGGGTTCATTGGGGTACACCACGGCCTTGCTCTTGGCCTGCGGGGCGAACAGCGTCAGCAGGCCCTGGAAGTCGTAGTGCTGGCGACTATTGGGCATGGCCCCAATCGTCGATTTCGGGGCGTCGCTGCCGGTAACCAGGCCGGTGTGCACACCCTGGCTCTCCAGCAATACAGGCGCCAGATTGTCGTAGAGGTACTTGGCGGTATCCGCGAAGGCGGTGAAGATCAGCACCTTGCGGTTGCCCGGATTAATCGGCGAGGCCAGCTTGCTGGCGATCTGGGTCTTGAGGTGCTGCAGCTTGGCATCGTCGGCCGGGGTGACCTTGGCCATTTCCTCCAGCAGCAGCTCGACCCACACCAGGTCGGTGCTCAGGTCATGCTCCCAGGACGGCAGATCCATGTCCTCCAGGCTGATCTGGATCTTCTTGCCCACCGTGGTATCGCCCGGCATGGGGATGCTGTCGTCATCGGGGTCGGCGTCTTCGAAGGACGCGGTGATGTCCGCGAAGCTCTCCGAACGGCCGGTCTGTTTGAAGGCCGCAATCTTATCCAGAATGATCTGGTAGCTATTCTGCAACCCCTCCAGGGTCAGGCGAAACGCCGCCACCGAGCTCTCCAGGCGCTTGAGCAGGTTGGTCGTCATCAGGGCCTGCAGGCTCTTCTCTCGGTCCACCTGCTTGAAGCTACCGCCTCCACTGGACACTTCGGTGTCGTACATCTCCTCGTACTTCTTGAGGCGGCTGGGCAAGATGTAGCTGATCGGGGCGTAGACGGAGAGCTTGAGCTGGGAGAGCTGCTGGAAGATCTCGTTGAAGCCGATCACGCCGGGTCGGTGAGTGAGCGGGCAGTGAAACGAGAGCGGCCTGCGGCGCTCCGGGAAGCTGCCGATATCGCTGGTGTCGTAGAAGGTTTCGATATGCCGGCGTGAGCGGGCGATGGTGACGCTGTCCAACAGCTCGAAGAAGTCGAAATCCAGCGCCTGCAGGATGGCGCCCGTGGTGCGCTTCCCCGGCGGGAGCGCCGACCACTCGTTGAAGGTGGCCTGAGCGCGGCGGAAGATGCCCTCGATATCCTTGGCACCGCTCAGGTGGCGAGTCAGGTTCTCGGCCTCGCCTTCATAGGCCAAGGCCAGCTGGTTCTTCAGATCAGTGAAGCGGTTGTTGACCGGAGTGGCCGAGAGCATAAGCACCTTGGTCTTCACCCCGGCACGGATGACCTGATTCATCAGTTTCTGGTAGCGCGTCTCGCGATCCTTGTAGACGTCGTTGTTGCGAAAGTTGTGCGACTCGTCGATCACCACCAGATCGTAGTTGCCCCAGTTGACGCGATCCAGCGGCATGCCGAAGGATTCCCCGCGGGTGCGCTGCAGGTCGGTATGACAGAGCACATCGTAATTCAGGCGGTCCTGGGCCAGCACGTTGGTGGTCAGGTTGCGGTTGTAGGTCAGCCAGTTGTCGGCGAGCTTCTTGGGGCACAGCACCAACACGGAGCGGTTGCGCAGCTCGTAGTACTTGATGACCGCCAAGGCGGTGAAGGTCTTCCCGAGCCCCACGCTGTCGGCCAGGATGCAGCCGTTGTAGGTCTCCAGCTTGTTGATAACACCAGTGGCCGCGTCGCGCTGGAAGTTGAACAGCTTCTGCCAGATGACGCTGTCCTGGTAGCCGGTGCGGTCGTTGGGCAGCACGTCCTCGCTTAAGTCTTCCAGGAACTCATGGAAGATGTG
Source organism: Halomonas zincidurans B6 (assembly GCF_000731955.1). Classification (NCBI taxonomy): domain Bacteria; kingdom Pseudomonadati; phylum Pseudomonadota; class Gammaproteobacteria; order Oceanospirillales; family Halomonadaceae; genus Modicisalibacter; species Modicisalibacter zincidurans. The sequence goes on from NZ_JNCK01000001.1 coordinate 2,631,518, forward strand.
GTAGAGCATCAGGAAGTAGATCCGCTCCGGTGGGTTTTCCCGGTAGACCGAAGCGATATGCTCGCGCAGCCGTTCGGTGACGTCCCCGAGCTTCTCCTCGTCCTGCCACAGCTGATCGAAGAGAGCCATGAACTGAGACGTGTGGGCTGGCTCGCTGAAGCGAGTGACGAAGTTGGAGACCGCGTTGCCCTGCTGGTAACCCAGATCCATCGCCGTGAAGCCCTGCAGCGGCATATAGACCGTATCGCCGCCTGGGGCCGCGACGCCGGCAAAGGGCTGCATGGCGGCCTGGCCCCGGTTGGAGCGGAAGCGGGCCTTGCGACGCATCCAATCGGCGCATTCGCGGGCGATGGCCCGCTGGGTCAGCTTGTTCTTGAGCTGAATCTCGAATTCGCTGCCGTGGACACTGCGCTCACGCTCCGCCTTGGGGATGTGGAACTCGCGGTGCTCCTTGCGAAACTTGTCGCTCGCCTGGTCCGGCACGAAGGTGGGTGAGGTGAAGATGAACTCGATCGACTCCAGCGCCTCCAATTCATCCTTGAGCGCCTCGTAGGCGTAGATCGAAAAGCAGGAGGCAGCAACCTTGAGTCGCGCACCGGGCCGCAGGGTGTCCTTCAAGTCGTCGCCGAGCAGCTGACTGACGTTGTCGATGATCTCCATGGCACGGCTCCCCTGCGGTTCCCTGGCCGCCTGTGGGCGGTCTCGTCATTGTGGTTGAGCACAAGACTCAAGCTTATATCAAGGGCTTAGCATCATGAAACGCAGCGGTTCATTTCTTCTCGCCCGATGCGGATATCCTGAAACCAGCTTAAATGGCTCGAGCATATAACTGCACATAACTTATAAAAAGTTAAGTTTATATTCTTTCATACTTTGCTTCTGGCACGATGAGCCAGAATACTCGACGATGGGAGCTATTTCAGGCCACGCTGGCCCGGGCGATGAGCAAGGATTGGAGCGCGCATGAACGAAGATCAGCAGCCTACCAGCGAGAGTGAAGCGGACGGTCGCAATCCCACTACGGTCGTGGGGATCGGCGCCTCGGCCGGCGGTCTCGCGGCGCTCAAGCGGTTCTTCTCGAACGTCACCGAGCAATCGGGACTGGCCTATGTCGTCGTCATGCATCTGTCTCCCGAGCACAAGAGCCATCTGGCCGATCTGCTGCAACCGCACTCGAAGCTGCCCGTTCAGCAGGTCACGGAGACCGTGCCCCTGCTGGCGGATCACGTCTACGTGATCCCGCCGGGGCGCAACCTCAATACCGTCGACACCCACCTGCGGCTCTCGCAACTCGAGGACAAGCGCCGCGAGCGAGCGCCCATCGATCACTTCTTCCGCACGCTCGCCAATACCTTCGATGGCGATTCCGTGGGGGTGATTCTCACCGGCACGGGCTCGGACGGCACGCTGGGCATCAAGGAGATCAAGGCGCACGGCGGCCTGACAGTGGTTCAGGACCCCCGCGAGGCGGAGTTCGACGGCATGCCGCAGAGCGCGCTCTCCACCCGGCTCGTCGATCGGGTCCTGCCCTTGGACCAGATCGCCGGGGAGATCATCCGTTATGCCAGGACGCAGCCGCGAATCGTGCTACCCAAGGGGGGCGAAGACCCGGACGAAGCCCAGCGCGCCATCCAGCAGAAGATTTTCGCCCAGGTCCGCGCACGCTGCGGGCGTGACTTCACTCGCTACAAGCGCTCCACGGTGATGCGCCGTATCCAGCGGCGCATGCAGCTTCACCACATCGAGGATCTCGGCCAATACCTCGACATGCTGCGCGAACAGCCCGAGGAAACCCGCGCACTGGCCGACGAATTCCTGATCACCGTGACCAACTTCTTTCGCGATCGAGAGGTCTTCGAAGCGCTGGAGAAGGATGTCATTCCGCAGCTGTTCGCCGACAAGGGCCACGAGGATCAGATCCGCATCTGGTCGGTGGGGTGCGCGACCGGCGAGGAGGCCTATTCACTGGCCATGCTGTTGCTGGAGGCGGCATCGCGCCACGCAAGCCCGCCACAGCTGCAGGTCTTTGCCTCCGACCTGCACGATCATTCTTTGAAGACCGCGCGCGATGGGTTGTATTCGGGAGATATCGAGATCGATGTCTCCGCCGAACGCATTCGCCGCTTTTTCGTCAAGGAGAACGGTGGATTCCGGATTCGTCGGGAGGTGCGCGAGCTGGTGGTCTTCGCCCCGCACAACCTGCTCGGCGACCCGCCGTTTTCCAGACTCGACCTGATCGCCTGCCGCAATGTGCTGATCTACCTGCAGCGTGACGTTCAGCAGGATGTGATCGAGGTCTTTCACTATGCGTTGAACCCCGACAGCTACCTCGTGCTGGGCACCTCGGAGACCGCCGATCGCTCCGACCTGTTTCACGTCGAGAACAAGCAGTTGTGCTTGTACCGCAAGCGCAACGTACCCACCCATGGCCTTCACCTGCCGGTGTTTCCGCTGGCCCAGAGCCGAAGACGGCCCCAGGACGAGGAACCAGCGGAAGCGAATCCACGCGCGCTGCAAACCTACGGTGCGCTGCACCAGAGGATGGTCGAGCGCTATGCGCCGCCGAGCATCCTGATCAATGCCGATCACAAGGTGGTGCATTTCTCCGAGCATGCCGGGCGCTTTCTGGTGCACCCCGGCGGGGAACCGACCTCGAACGTCTTCAAACTGCTGCGCGATGAGCTGCGCCTAGACCTGCGCGCCGCCCTGGTAGCCGCCGACAAGGAGAGCCAGGCGGTTCGCTCGAAGCCGATTGCGGTGCGTCTGGAGGGCGAGCAACGCAACGTCATCATGCACGTGCGCCCCGCCGAGTCACGCGAAGACCAGGGCCTGATTTTGGTGATCTTCGAGGAACGCACGGACAACCATGCGACGCCCGCGCGTACCTTCGACGCCCAGAGCGAAGCCTCCTCGCGGGAACTCGAGGCGGAGCTGGATCTCAACGAGCAGCGTCTGCAAGCGGTGATCGAGGAATACGAGACCGGGCAGGAGGAGATGAAGGCGGCCAACGAAGAGCTGCAGTCGGCCAACGAGGAACTGCGCTCGACGATGGAAGAGCTCGAGACTTCCAAGGAGGAGCTTCAGTCGATGAACGAGGAGCTCGCCACGGTCAATCAGGAAAACCGCCACAAGGTCGAGGAACTCAGCCAGCTTTCCAGCGATCTGCAGAACCTGCTGACGGCCACCGACATCGCCACGATCTTCCTCGACCGCGAGCTGCGCATCCTGCGCTTCACGCCCCAGGTCGGCGCGCTGTTCAACATTCGCATGGCCGATCGCGGCCGGCCGCTGTCGGACCTGACCCATCGCCTGGGCTACGACGGCCTGACCGCCGACGCCCAATCGGTACTCGACCAGCTCACCCCGGTCGAGTAGGAGGTAAGGGACCACGAGGATCATTGGTACCTGACCCGGGTGCGGCCCTACCGCAACGTCGACGACCGCATCGATGGGGTGGTGATCACCTTCATCGACATCACCGATCGCAAGCGCTTCGAGGAAAATCTGCGCGCCAGCGAAGAGCGCTTTCGCGTGCTCGTCGATACCTCGGCACAGATCATCTGGACCACCGATGCCGAGGGCGCCGCGGTCGAGGACTCGCCCTCCTGGCGAAGCTACACGGGCCAGACCTACGAGCAGTTGAAAGGCTGGGGCTGGGCCCAGGCCATCGAACCCGGCGACCGCGATCAGGCACAGGCGACATGGCGGCAAGCCGTCGAGACCGTCGCACCGCTGCATAACGAGTTCCGCCTTTATCATGCCCCCAGCCGGGAGTATCGCTGGACCGAGGTCAGGGCAGGCGCCCTGTGCGCAGCCGACGGGACGATTCGCGGCTGGGTCGGCATGATGAGCGATACCAACGAGCAGAAGCTCGCCGAGCAGGCGCTCAAGGATATCAACGAGACCCTCGAGGCGCGTGTCCAGGAACGCACGCAGCAGGTTCGCGACCTGGCATCGAGACTGACCATGGCCGAGCAGGAGGAGCGTCGGCGGGTTTCCCAGGTGCTTCATGACGACCTGCAGCAGCTGCTCTATGGCCTGCAGATGAGACTGCGCATGGCTCAGGACAAGCTCAAGACGCAGGACAATGGGGACTTGCAAGAACTCCTCGCCGGCACGCAGGCGTGGGTGGTCCAGGCCATTGAAACGACCCGCCAGGTGACCGTGGATCTCAGCCCGCCCATTCTCAAGAGGGAAGGCCTCGTCGACGCCCTGGGGTGGCTGAAACGGCAGATGAAGCAACTGCACGGCCTCGATGTGGAGGTGTCTGCTCTTCAGCCACCGGACATCCTCGACGAAGACATGCGCGTGCTGCTTTTCCAGGTCGTCAGGGAACTGCTCTTCAATGTGAAGAAGCACGCCAACGTGGACCAGGCGCGGGTCGAACTCGACCAGACGAACGCGCAGGTAGTCATTCGCGTCAGCGACTCGGGAGACGGTTTCGATCTCGCGGTCATGGAGGCGCAGCAGGACGAGCATCCCGGGTTCGGGCTGTTCAGCATCCGCGAGCGGCTACGCCTGCTCGGCGGTCACATGGAGATCGATGCGGCACCCGGCACGGGTACTTCTATACTGGTGACAGTACCGCTGAAGCGTGAAGCGGAAAAGGAGACTTCGCAGGCGGCCTCTCAATAGCCTTGCGAGAAATAGCCTTGCGAGATATTTCGGTAATGTCGCCATGGATTTCAAGGGATTGAACGATGGGTAAAGAGAACGCGGCACGCATCTTCGTCGTCGAAGATCATGTGCTCATGCAGAAAATGCTCAATGAGTTCATTTCGCAGGAAGCGGACCTGGAGGTCTGCGCCACTGCCGACTCCGGCGAGGCGGCCCTGGAGAATCTCGCCCAGGCCTCGCCGGATCTCATGCTGATCGACCTGTCGTTGCCCGGGGTCAGCGGGCTCGACCTCATCAGTTCGGTGAAGGCTCTCTATCCCCAACTGCCCTGCGCCATCCTGTCCGGCCATGGCGAGCGGCACTATGCCGAGCAGGCCATGGCCGCCGGCGCCCAAGGCTATGTCTTGAAGGGCGACCCCGGCGAGCTGCCTAGCGCCATTCGCCAGATGATGCAGGGCGAGCGCTATATCAGCAAAGCCCTGCAGTATTGAGCCGTTGAGTCGTCTCGGCGGTGACTCGAGAGAGGGTCTCGAGAGGGTCTCGAGAGAGTCCCGAGAGAGTCCCGAGAAAAAACTGCCGACAGCAGGCTGCCGGCAGTGCACGGACTTGCTTCGAGCTTCACCAAGCCTGTTGGCAAGATCAAGAGTCGCGAATTTGTTGCGACTTAAGAGTTGCGACCGCCACCATTGCTGTTCTTGCCGCCCTTGTGGCCAGCTTCAGAGGCTTTTTCCGGATCGTTGGCAACATTGCCATCGGCGGGAGGGATTTAGCACTCCGCTTTAACCTTGAACATCAGCAATCAGCTTCACCGAGCTGAAATGAGCGGTTGATCCGGGTCAGGCTCGCCGCTTTCAGGTATCGGTTACCACGATACAGTTCCGGCCCTGCTCCTTGGCGAGATAACTCGCCTGGTCGGCGCGGCGCATGGGGTGATCGCTGTCGCTATCATCGTCCTGCAGGTCGGTCACGCCCAGGCTGAGCGTCACGCTGTAGCGCTTGCCCGCATGCTCGACGCTCAGGGCCTCCACCGCCCGGCGCAGCGCTTCGGCCGTCTGGCGCGCCTGTTCCAGGCCGCAACCCGGCATCAACACCGCGAACTCATCGCCGCCATAGCGGGCCAGGAAATCGCTCTTGCGCACCTTGGTGCCGATGGCGTCGGCGATCATCTTGAGCATCTCGTCGCCCAGCGCATGACCGCCCTCGTCGTTGATCGGCTTGAAATGGTCCAGATCGAACAGGATCAGCGCCGCGACGACGCGCCCCTTGAGCCAATCGGCCAGCGCCTCGTCGAGTCGGCGTTCGAAGCCGCGCCGGTTGAGCAGCCCGGTGAGCGGGTCGTGCTCGGCTTCCCAGCGTTGCAGCGCGGCGACCTGCTGGTGCTCGGTGATGTCCTTGAGGGTGCCGACGAAGCCCAGCGGCGCCCCGGACTCCATGCGCACCAGCGTGGCGTGGGATTCGACCCAGATCACCTCGCCGTTGGCCTTGAGGTAGCGATACTGGCGCTGGAAGTCGCGCCCCGAACTCAAGCTCGAGCGCCACAGATCGGCGACATCGTCGCGGTCGTCGGGGTGGGCGCGCTCGGCATGCCCACGCGAGCGGAACTGCTCCAGACTGTACCCGGTCATTTCCACCATTGCCGGATTGACGTAGCGAATCTCGCCATCGAGGCCGTAGACGAACATGCCCACCGGCGACGACGCCAGCACGGCGTCGAGGAAGGCCTGGCGATCGTGCAGCCGACTCTCAGCGTCGCGGCGACTTTGCGCCACGCGATTGAAGGTATCGGCGACCCGCTGAATCTCGAGTGCGCGGGTATCGACGGCGACGAAGTCCCGATGCCCCTCGCCGACGGCCTCGATCTGGCGCTCCAGGCTTTGCAGCGGCCTCAAGGCCTGATTGAGCAGCCACCACAGCAACGCCAGCATGACCAGTACCGTGACGCCCCCGACCAGCCACAGGTGCCGCACGAACCACTCGAGTGGCGCATAAGCCTGGTCACGCGGCAAAAAGACGCCGACCACCCAGTTGGCCAGCCACACTTGTTCATAGGCCTGCAAGGCGATGTCGCCGTTGGCGGTAGGCCCCAGCGCGGTGCCCTCCCAGCCGGACAGCGCCAGGTCGAGCCACGGATTCTGCTCGGCCGAGGGGGCCGACTTGAAAATCCAGCTGCTGTTCGGATGGACCAATATCCGGCCAGAAGCCGTAGCAATGATAGCGTAGCCTTCATCTCCAATCCGGATACGCCTTAATCTATCGAACAGACTGCCGTTAAGGATATTTACTACGCCGCCTACCATGCCGATAAACTCGCCTCCACCATCGCGCAGGGGTACGGCAAGCATGACCACCGGTGACTGAGTCACCCGGTTGATGAAAGGTTCACTGACGTAGGGCCTGCCCACTTGGCGTTGAAACTGAAAATACGTACGATCGGAGACATCAACGCCGTACATTTTCGGTTGATAGGGCGACCCGCTGACGATTCGCCCCTGGGCATTGATAACGACCAACGTATCAACCATGCCCAACAAAACGTTCTGTTCCAGCTTGGCGTTCAGATAGGCGGGGTTGTCGACCATCGACGGATCGAGCGTTCTGCCAAGGCGCTGCAAGGCATCCAGGCGCAAGGACAGATCGTTTTCGACCCGCTCGGCGATAAGCGTCGCTTCGTACTTCAGGTGATTGTCGTTGACTTCACGAATCTGGCGCTGGCCGGTGAACCAGGTCGACACCAGCAAGGCAAACACGATCGCGATCCAGCCCAGCGCCAATCCGAGCAGCAATCGCTTGTGCATCGACTTGATCCCGGCACCGAACAGTTGCAGCACGCGCTTCACCGGTTCACGTTTCCAGCTTTTCAAGCTCGGCCCTCGTCCAGGAATCAACTCATGTACTGCAGAGTGCCAGACTTGGCTATCGCAGGCATAGCTAACGCGATTTATCGGCTTACCTCATGCGTGCCGCGATCAAGGCGTCGAACCGGCTTGAGCCCGGCGGCTTTGGCTCGCCACGGCCCGGCAACGCGACAGCACTGAGCGGCGACTCCTCGCGGTCGCCGTCTTTGCATCGAGCCTGTATCAGCCGAGCGGCGTTCGAGCGCGGGCCTCACGCCTGCGCTTGATCTCGTAGATCACCGCCAGCGCCACGGTAATCACGATCAGGATCAAGCCCAGCGCGTTGACCGCCGGGGTCAGACCGGTACGCACCTTGGAGGCAATATACACGGTCAGGGTGGTGTCGTAACCGACCACGAACAGCGAGGTGTTGTAGTTCTCGAAGGATTGCAGGAAGGCGATCACCGCCGCCGACAGGATTGCCGGCCGGAGAAACGGCAGCAATACCCGACGAAACGCCTGCCAGGGCGAAGCGCCCAGGTCCAGGGCGGCACGTTCCAGGGTTCGGTCGAAGCGCTGCAGGCGGGCCATGACCATCAGCATCACATAGGCCGAGATGAAGGTGGTCTGACCCAGCACCGTGAGCAGCGTACCGCCGGCAACGTCGAACTGGCGCCAGAAGATCAGCGTCGAGATGCCGATGATCACCCCGGGCGTGAGCAGCGGCGACAGGATCAGGCCATAGACGAACGGCTTGCCACGGCTTTCCACGGTGGTCAGGAACAACGCGCAGGCCACCCCGATCGGTACCGCCAGGCACAGCACGCCGGCGGCCACCAGCAGGCTGTTGCCCAGTGCCGCCCACATGCCGTCATCGGCGGCCAGTTCGGCGAACCACTTGAGCGTCGCCCCTCGCCAGGGCGTGATGGTCGGAAAGCGGCTGTCGTTGAAGGTCGCCGTGCCCATGATCACCAGCGGCAGGAACAGGTAGATGAAGAACGCGCCGATATACAGGCGCAGCCCCCAGTTCAAAAAACGTTGCGCACTCATCCCACGACTCTCTTATTTCGCAATGTCCGCCAGCCCCACCTTGAACAGACGCATCACCAGCGACATGAAGCCGATGCACAGCACCAGCAGCAGGAAGGCATAGGCCGCGCCCTGGTTCCAGTCGCCGCCTTCGAAGAACCAGTTGTAGATGATCTGCGTGAACCAGCGGCTGCCCGGCGAGCCCAACAGCGCCGGCACCGCGTAGCTGCCCGCGGCCAGCATGAAGGTCATGATGCAGCCGGTGGCGATGCCCGGCTTGGCATGCGGGATGACGATCCGCCAATGAGTTCGAACGGTACCGGCGCCCAGGTCGTGCGCGGCACGCACCTGGTTGCCGTCGAGGCTCTCGATGGCGTTGTACAGCGGGAAGATCATGAACAGGATATAGGCGTAGACCATGCCCACCAGCACGCCGGCATCGCCGTTGAGAAAGCGCACCGGCCGCTCGATCAGCCCCAGCGTCAACAGCACCTCGTTGAGCGGGCCGCGAAACGCCAGGATGATGAACCACGAGAACGTGCGCAGGATCTCGTTGATCCAGAACGGGATGATCAGCAGCAACAGACACAGCGCCGCCTGTCCCGGGGTGGCGATCTTGGCCAGATAATAGGCGATCGGGTAGCTGACCAGCAGCGTCAGCACGGTCACCAGTACGCTCGACCACAGCGTCTTGAAGAAGATCGCCAGGTGGATCCGGTTGTCGAACAGCGTGGCGTAGTTGGTCAGGCTCCAGTGATCCCGGGGCCCGCCCACCTCGTCCGGCAGCAGGTTGGGACGCAGCGAATAGTCGATCATCTGCAGTTGCGGCAGCACCACCATGGCGATCAGCCAGATGCACAGCAGGCCGACGATAGCCATGGCCACCGGGCCGCCGAAGCGCGCCTTAAGCTGACGCAGCATGGGCGCTCTCCCGTGGCTGTCCGGACACCACCTCGCCGGTCTCGGCGTCGAGTCGCGGCGAATCGTCGTCGGCCAGCACGATCGCCTGCTGCGGGTCGTAGCCGAAGCGTCCGCGCGCGCCGGGGGCCAGCGATTGCCGGGAGCCATCGCCCTGGCCCAGCAGGATGCGCAGCCGTTCGCCGGTCGCGCTGAGTCGCGCCTCGAGCATGCGCCAGGCGCCTTCGAAGTTGACCGACTCCACCTCGGCCTCCAGCGTGGCCGGTGCGTCTGCCGCCGCCATCTCGTCGAGCAGCACGAGCTGCTCGGGGCGCACGTACAGCGCCGCGCGCTGGCCGACGGCCAACCCGGCCTGCCCGCCGGCGCGCCCGGCCAGCCGCCCGAGGCCCGCCACCTCCAGGGTGATCAGCGTCTCGCCGACGTCGACGACCGTTCCCGCCAGGCGGTTGTTCTCGCCCACGAAAGCCGCCACGAAGCCGGTCTCCGGGCGGTGGTAGAGCGTCTCGGGGTCGGCTACCTGCTGGATGCGCCCGGCCGACATCACCGCCACCCGGTCCGACATGGCCAACGCCTCGCCCTGGTCGTGGGTGATATAGATGAAAGTGATGCCGGTCTTGCGCTGGATCGCCTTGAGCTCGTTGCGCATGTGCTGGCGCAGTTTCAGGTCGAGCGCCGAGAGCGGTTCGTCGAGCAACAGCACGCGCGGTTCCACCGCCAACGCCCGGGCGATCGCCACGCGCTGCTTCTGGCCGCCCGACAGCGCCGCGATCGGCTTGTCGCCGCTGCCGGTGAGCGCCACGAGTTCGAGCAGTTCGTCCGAGCGCTGACGCCGCGCCGTACGCCCGACACCGCGCACCTCGAGCCCGAACTCGATGTTCTGATAGACGCTCATCAGCGGGAACAGCGCCAGGTTCTGGAAGATCATCGCCGTCGGCCGCTGATTGACCGGCACGCCGACCATCGGCTCGCCGCCGATATACACCTGCCCTTCGCTTGGCGACAAGAAGCCGCTGACGATATTCAGCAGGGTCGTCTTGCCGCACCCCGAAGGGCCGAGAAAGCTGAAGAATTCGCCGGACTCGATGGTCAGACGCGTCGGCTCGATGGCCGTGAAATCGCCGAAGCGCATGACTATCCGCTCCAGCGTGACGCTACCGTCCATAGACGCTCTTCTTGTCGATTATTGTCGATACCCGAGGCCGCCGAAGGGCCGCCTGCACGAGCGAACCGGCCGAGGCTTGACCGACCGGTTCGTTGGATTGCCTGCCGGCGCGAATCAGGCCGAGAGGTAGCGGTCCTGATACTCGTTGCGCAGCGCGACGTACCACGGCTCCTGAATCGGCCACCACCACAGGTTGGCAAGATCCTGCTTGGAGTAGGAAGCCTCGAAGAACTGGCGCGAGGCCTCGGGGAGCAGCTTCTCGGCGCCCTTCGCCGTGGAATTGTAGCCCGTCGATTCGACGAACATCGCTCCGGCTTCGGGGGTGTAGTACCAGTTGATCAATTCGTACACCGCGTCGACGTTCTGGGCGTTGCTGGGAATCACGAAGCCTTCCATCCACGCCAGGGCGCCCTCCTTCGGCGCTCGGTAGGCGATATCCATGCCCTCGTTCTGCAACCGGAAGGCGGTGCTGTCCCAGGTCTGGCCGATCACCGCGCCATTGGTGCGAAACGCCGCCTGGGCCTCGTTCTCGGTCGACCAGAACTGGGCGATCATGCCCTTGTGCTTGACCGCCTCGGCGAGAATCACCTCGAAATTGGCGCGCATCGCCTCTTCGCTTTGATACGACTCGAGCAGCGGGCGCGGCAACTTGCCCTGGCTCTGCAGCCACAGGCCGATGCCCACCAGCGCGGAGTGGCTACGCACCGTGACGCCCTGGCCGTTGTCGGGATTCCACAGGTCGCCGTAGCTCAGGTTGTCCGGATCGACGGCCGCATAGCGACGGTCGAAGGCGATCGCTTCGGTGCCCCAGTCGCTGGGTGCGAAGTAGCGCTTGCCATCGACCACGCCGCCGACCTCCGAGCCCTCCAGCGCGCTGTCCAGGCAGCCCTGCCACTGAATGCGCGACTCATCGAGCGGCTGGACGAGATTGTAGTCGAGATAACCCGGCACGCGATCGACGGTGGGCATGATCACGTCGAAGCCGCTGCCGTCGGTGGCGCGCAGCGAGTTCATCAACTCATCGTTGGTGCCATAGGGCGTGAAGGTGGCATTAATGCCGCTCTTCTCGCGGAAGTCGGCGAGCATTTCATCGCTGAAATAGCCGGCCCAGGCATAGATCCGCAGGGTCTGCTCCTGCGCCAGCGCCTTGTTGATGTAGAAACCGGGGAACGAAGCGGCGGCCCCCGCGGCCAGTGAGCCCTGCAGGAAGCGACGACGACTGATCGACATGAACCTTCATCTCCTGATGTGTTTTTGCTTCTTGTGTTCTGGCTAGGTTTCGTCTGAAAAGTCGACGAGCGATGGCCAGGCAAGGCAAAAATTGGCGAAAAGACGGAGTTTACGGGTTGTAAATGAGTACTTTGAGCCAATTTTAACGCCGCATGGTCGAGCGCAGGCACTTTTCGGACAAAGCCTAGGCGAGATGATGCCGCTGCCGGGTGACGCCCACATGACACATGAGTGACAGCCCGAACACATAGATAATAGCAGCCGTCGCCGAAGCGGGAGGAGCGTCATTCAACGCTGGCGATCACTGTGTGATGAATCGCCCGGCGGCGCTCGGCAACGCCCCGCATCGGCGGGGCGTTGGGGAAGCGTCAAACGGCAAAAGCCGGACTCGCACGATAACCGCGGCCCATGGCGGCCGGTTCAGCCGCCGACACCGGCGACCACCACGCAATCCATACCTTGCTGTTGCAGATCGCGGCAGCTCTGCCGGGCCTGGCTTTCCTTGAGATCGATGACCCGGGCTCGAAACAGCGGCTGGCCATTCTCGGTCGGGGTCACCGAGACGCTCGGCGTGGCCCCGGCGGCATCCACGTAACCGGCCGCGCGGCTGGCCAGCGCCCGCGCCTGGCGGGAATCGCTGAAGGCGCCGACCTGCACGGCCCAGCCGACGACTCCCGCATCCTGCTTGTCGAGCCCGGCGATCAACTGACCGATCGGATCCTCCCCAACCGGCTGAGCCGGATGGCGAATCACCGCGGGCTCGTTGTCGAAGATCGCCGTCTTGGCGACCCAGTCGCCACGGTCCATCAGCGCGGCCCGGGCGAAGCCGCGATCGAGCAGGTCGATGACGTGATCGTCGCGGGAGCGGGCCGTGAAGCCGCCCATCACCACCGAGACGATACGCCGCCCGTCGCGCACCGCCGAGGTGGCGATATTGAAGCCCGACGCGCTGATGAAGCCCGTCTTGAGGCCATCCGCCCCCGGATAACGGGTCAGTACGCGATTGTGGCCGCGGTAGAGCTTGCCCCGATAGGAAAAGCGGGTGCTGGCGAAATAATCGTAGTAGCCGGGAAAGTCCTGCATCAGATGCAGCGCCAGCCGGGCCATGTCACGGGCGGTGGTGACCTGAACGTCGTCCGGCAGTCCCGATGCGTTGCGAAAGGTCGTATCGCGCATGCCCAGCGCACGCGCCTTGTCGGTCATCTGGCGGGCGAAGGCCGGCTCGCTGCCGGCGAGCCCCTCGGCGACGACGGCGGCGACGTCGTTGGCCGAGCGTACAATCAAGGCAAGGATCGCCGTTTCCACCGGGATCCGCTCGCCGGGCTCGAGCCAAAGCTTGGTCGGCGGCTGAGCGGCGGCATGTGCCGACACCGGCAGGCTATCAGCGAGACTCAGGCCGCCACGTTCGATCGCTTCGAACAGCAGGTAGAGCGTCATCATCTTGGTCAACGACGCCGGGTAACGCGGTTTGTCGGCCCGATCGGCGTAGAGTATTTCGCCACTGGCAACGTCGACGACGATACCGGCATAGCGCGGGTTGCTTCCGGCCGCCGACGGCGAACTCCAGCCGGCAACGACAATACACGCGGCAACCAATACGGTTAGCGTGCCACGCCGCCAGGCGGCGCCAGGAAAGATGGATGGCATGGTCTCTCGTTCCCTGCTGCTATTATTGTGTCTGGTGTCGTGGCGTGTCACTCGAAACCGCTTGCGTCTAGGAGTCTGTCGGGCTTGGCCGATCGTCACGAGAAGCACGGGTTTCGAGTCAAATTTATCGATCAATTGAGGCGAATAGCGCGCTATTTAACGAAATGGATCGATGAAATTGGCCGAAAGGCCGGGATTCGCAGTAGGTCAGTGTCAAGTCCGACGGGCTCCTAGACCGATTATCGGCCAGCACCTCCTTCTTTGCAGCCCCTTCGAGAAATTTTTCCGGATGGGGCGGCTAAAGTCATTCGCGGCTCGGCCGATATTTTCCTTGCCAAGCGCTGTCCCGGCATTGCGGTGTTATAGCAGATATGAAGCCGCTCGCCGGCATGGATACCGGCGAGCGCGCTTTGCCTGATGCGGCCACCTCCACCAGACGCCTCTGCTATAACTGTAAATAGATCAATACGGCATGAGGCAAGACCATGCAGGAGCTCGAGGCGTCCGAGCGATCCGTCGAACATCTGTGCGCGATCTCGGTCGACCACCTACAGATAGGCATGTACGTCAGCGATCTCGACCGTCCCTGGATCGAGACGCCGTTTCTCATCGAGGGTCTGCGTCTGACCGAAGCCGACGAGCTGGAGCGCCTGCGTCAGTTGTGCCAGCGCGTCTACGTCGATCCCCAGCGCTCGACCCCGGAAGTCCAGGCGCTGCTGCGCGAGCGGGCGATGCCCCTGGAACGTCCCGGGGCTGCTGTCGATCCGAGATATCGGGTGTATCGCGTGCACCCCATCGAACGCCCCGCCGAAGAGGAGCTGCGCCGCGTCAGCCCGGCCTTCACCGAGGCACGCGAGATGTTCCGGCGAATGATGCACGACGAGCAGACTTGGCATCGCAACATCCCCCAGGTCAAGGACACCGTGGGACGCTTCGCCGAATCGGTGCTGGCCAATCCCAGCGCGCTCAGCTGGCTTTCGCGGATCAAGAACGAGAACGAATATACCGCCGAGCACTGCCTCAACGTCGGGGTGATGGCGATGATCTTCGGCCGCCATCTCGGTTATGACCGCAAGCAGATCGAGGAACTCGGCCTGGCCGGCATGCTGCACGATGTCGGCAAGATGAAGCTCAACCGCGCGATCCTCGACAAGCCGGGCAAGCTGACCGCCGCCGAATTCGCGCATATTCGCACCCATGCCCTGCAGGGCTATCAGATGCTGGTCGACGACCCGGGAATACCGCTCGCCGTCAAGAACACCAGTCGCGACCATCATGAGCGCCTCGACGGTACCGGCTACCCCTACGGCAAGCGCAGCGAGGAAATCGGCCTGATCGCGCGAATCATCGCGATCGTCGACACCTATGACGCGATCACCAGCGATCGCCCCTACAGCAAGGCCCGGCCGCCTTCAGAGGCGCTGCGCATACTCTACAAGGCACGCGGCGACCATTATGACGACGCCCTGGTGATTCGCTTCATCGAATGCATCGGTATCTACCCGCCCGGCTCGATCGTCGAGCTGAGCAACGGCATGGTCGGCATGGTGCTCTCGGTCAATCCCGACAACCGCCTGCATCCACGAGTGCTGGTAACCCTCGACGAGAACAAGCAGAGCATCACCGAAACGGTCATCGATCTTGCCAGCGACAACAACCAGGGCGACGAGGCCCTGGAGATCCAGGCGGTGTTGCCGCCGGGGTCATACAATCTGAGCATGGAGAAGATGCTCCTGCACATCGTCTGAGCACCGAAAGGGGTTGCACTAGCCAACCAAAAACGGAGCGCGACTGAGTCGCGCCCCGCTCCATTTCAAGCGCCTTCGATTGCCGTTCAGCCAAGGGATCAGTCGAGAATCACCAGACGATTGGGCAACTCATTGCGCGTATGGGTCGCCGGCACGTGCTGCTTGAGATGCTCGCCGCAAGCGTCGATACAACCCAGGAAGCCTTTCAGCGTCTGCCCGGCCTTCACGTCACGGGTGAACGTCGTCACGATCGACTCCCAGGTGTCGTCGCTCAGGCGACTGGAGATGCCCCGATCGACCAGGATCTCCACGTAGCGTTCGGCCTCCGACACGAAGATCAGCATGCCCGTTCCGCCGTGGGTGTGGTGCAGTTTCTGCTCGAGGAATTGCCGCCGGGCCAGGTTGGCGGCCCGCCAGTGGCGCACCGAACGTGGAATCAGCCGAGTGGTGATGCGTGGCAGGCGAAAGATCAGCCCCAGCGCGACGAAACTTGCCCATTGCACCAACAGCAGCTGATAGGCGTTCAGCCAACCGGGGAAGTAATTGATCGCGCCGGGAATCACGAGGGCGAGAATGCCGGCCCACAACAAGGGGATATAGGCGTAGTCGTCCGCCCGGGAAGCGAGCACGGTGACCAGTTCGGCGTCGGTCTCGCGCTCGACCCGATTGATTGCCTCGGCCACCTGCTGCTGCTCGCTTTCGCTCAATAATGCCATGGACTGCCTGCTCCGAATCCTGAGGTGACGCATCGCGCGCCGATAAACACGGCCGGTCTTACCAGCCACCGGAGGCGCCGCCGCCGCCGAAGCCGCCACCGCCGCCGCCGAAGCCGCCGCCGCCGCCGCCCGAGCCGCCATGGCCCAGAGCGCCACCCAGCAATGCCCCGGCCAGCAGCCCCGAGCGCCCGCGCCGGCGGCCGCCACGACCGCCGCCCCCACCACTGCGCACCAGCGCCATGACGATCACCAGCATGATGAAGAAGAAGATCGAAGCGGGCCCACGGGGATCGTCGCTACGCGCGCCATCGGCCGAGCTGGAGGCCAACGGGTCGCCGCCCAGCACCTGAATCATCGCCTCGACGCCCTGGGTGATGCCGCCGGCGTAATCACCTTCACGAAAGGCCGGGGTGATGACCCGATTGATGATCGCCGAGGATTGCGCATCGGTCAGCCGGCCTTCCAGCCCATAACCGACCTCGATGCGCACTTTCCGCGCGTTGGGCGCGACGATCAGCAGCGCGCCGTTGTCCTCGTCGACCTGGCCGATTCCCCATTGGCGTCCCAGTTGGTAGCCGTACTCCTCGATCGAGCGTCCCTGCAGGTCGCTGATCGTGGCCACCACCAGCTGTTCGGTGGTCGCTTCCTCATGGGCCTTGAGCTTTTCACTCAGCTGCGTTTCGAGCGAGTCGTCCAGCAGTTCGGCCTGGTCCACCACCCTGCCGGTCAGCTCGGGGAATTCGAGCTGCTGCTGGGCCTGGGCGCCCAGCGCCGGGGTCAGCAGCAACGCAAACAGCGCTACGCGTAGGCAGTTGATCATCAAAACTCCACTTGTGGGGCCTGGTCGGCATTGTCGCTGGTCGCTTCGAAGTTCTCGCGCAGCGGCATGTCGCTGTAGAGCAGGCTTCGCCACAGGCGCCCCGGGAAGGTGCGAATCTCGGTGTTGTAGCGCTCGACCGCCTGAATGAAATCGCGACGCGCCACGGCGATGCGATTCTCGGTGCCTTCCAGCTGAGACTGCAGGGCCAGGAAATTCTGGTTGGACTTGAGTTCGGGATAGCGCTCGGAAACCGCCATCAGCCGGCTCAGGGCGCCGCTCAGCTGCTTCTGGGCCTGCTGGAACTGCTGCAATTTCTGCGGATCATCCAGCGACGAGGCATCGATCTGGATGGAGGTCGCCTTGGAGCGCGCCTCGACCACCGCGGTCAGCGTCTCCTGCTCCTGGGCGGCGAAGCCCTTGACCGTCTCGACCAGGTTGGGCACCAGATCGGCGCGGCGCTGGTACTGGTTCTCGACCTGCGACCAGGCTGACTTGACCTGCTCGTCGTAGGTGGGAATGTTGTTGATGCCGCAGCCCGACAGCAGCGTCGCCACGACCATCAGCAGGGCCAACTGCCAGACGTGCCGGCCGGGAAGTAAGGTCTGTCTCGTTAGCATGGGGGCCTTCGTTCCTGTATTGCGACTTGACTGAATCGTTGCGGCGTCGAATCGCCCAAGGTACAGGGCGACTAGCCGCGAGGGAAGCCGGCGGCGCCCTCATAGGCCCATAAAAGAGAAGGAGGCAACCCTGGGTCGCCTCCTTACTGCGGTCACGCTGCCGGCTTATCGCTCAAAAAAAGCCCAGCGGATTGGTGTCGTAGCTGACCAGCAGGTTCTTGGTCTGCTGATAGTGCTCGAGCGCCATCTTGTGGGTCTCGCGACCGACGCCGGACTTCTTGTAGCCGCCGAAGGCGGCATGCGCCGGGTACTGGTGATAGCAGTTGGTCCACACGCGCCCGGCCTGGATGCCGCGGCCCATGCGGAAGGCGACGTTCATGTCGCGGGTCCAGACCCCGGCGCCGAGGCCGAACTCGGTATCGTTGGCGATCGCCAGCGCTTCCGCCTCGTCCTTGAAGGTGGTCACCGCCACCACCGGGCCGAAGATCTCCTCCTGGAACACGCGCATGCTGTTGTTGCCCTTGAGCAGCGTCGGCTGGATGTAATAGCCCTTGTCGTAGGCCGGATCGAAGCTCTCCTTGCCGCCGCCGGTGAGGAACTCCGCACCCTCTTCGCGGGCCACGTCCATGTAGGACATGATCTTGTCGAACTGCTCCTGACTGGCCTGGGCGCCGACCTGCACCTCGGTGTCCAGCGGATTGCCGCGCTTGATCGCCCGGGTGCGCTCCATCACCTTGGCCATGAAGCTTTCGTACATCTCCTCCTGGATCAGCGCCCGCGACGGGCAGGTGCAGACTTCGCCCTGATTGAAGAATGCCAGCACCAGCCCCTCGACCGCCTTGTCGATGAACGCCGGCTCGGCGTTCATGATGTCGGCGAAATAGACATTGGGCGACTTGCCGCCCAGTTCCACCGTCGAGGGGATGATGTTGTCGGCGGCGCACTTGAGAATGTGCGCACCGACCGGGGTCGAGCCGGTGAAGGCGATCTTGGCGATGCGCTTGCTGGTGGCCAGCGCCTGGCCGGCCTCCTCGCCAAGCCCGTTGACGATGTTGATCACCCCCGCCGGCAGCAGATCGCCGACCAGCTCCATCAGCTTGAGGATCGACGCCGGGGTCTGTTCGGCGGGTTTCAACACCACGCAGTTGCCCGCCGCCAGCGCCGGCGCCAGCTTCCAGGTGGCCATCAGGATCGGAAAGTTCCAGGGGATGATCTGCCCCACCACACCCAGCGGCTCATGGAAGTGATAGGACACGGTGTTGGCGTCGATATCCGCCGCGGTGCCTTCCTGAGCGCGAATGCAACCGGCAAAGTAGCGGAAATGATCGACCGCCAGCGGAATGTCGGCATTGAGCGTCTCGCGCACCGCCTTGCCGTTGTCCCAGCTCTCGGCGACGGCGAGCATTTCCAGATTCTGTTCAATGCGATCGGCGATCTTCAAAAGGATATTGCTGCGCTCGGCAGCCGAGGTCTTGCCCCAGGCCGGCGCCGCCTGGTGCGCGGCATCCAGCGCCCGATCGATGTCCTCGGCGCTCGAACGCGGGATCTCGCAGAACACCGCCCCGGTGATCGGCGTGACGTTGTCGAAGTACTGCCCTTTGACCGGGGCGACGAACTCGCCGCCGATGTAATTGCCATAGCGCTTCTCGAAGCTGACGACGCTGCCGTCGCTCCCGGGGTTGGCGTAAATCATGGCGCGTGCTCCTTGTTGTCATCATGGCTTTTGACGATTGACCCTATTAGAGCGTAGCGAAAACCGTGCGTTCTCCCAGCGTCCGGGCATGCCGAGAGACAGCTTCTTTGGTCGTAGACGCCGGTTCGCAAGGGCAACTGGCCGGACATGAAAGCCGCCCGCTCCAGTGTGCGCAGGTAGCTCGGCGGGTAGGCGTTGCGAAAGCGTACCGAGCGTTCGGTAATGGACGACAACAGATCCAAGGTGCCGTATTCGGCGGTTTCGTCAGCCGGCGTCAAGCAACTTGCTGTCGCCCAGACAGGCAGCCATCAGGCAATAAATAGCCCTGGCTTTCCTGCAGTAATCTGCACTCCGCGTGTTTCTGCTCAGCAAAGGTCAGCAATAGCCCAGTGAGTTCGGGCAGGCAATTGCCATGGTATATATGGTATAACTGCCGATAGAAAAGTGTCGATTGATGTTCGCGAAGCAAGCCATCCGCCAGAACCGCGCCAGCCATCGCATCGCCGATCACGAAGAAATGACGTTTTTCCTGATCGCCCTCGGAGTGGCTTGGCGGGATTGCCGCTGGCAGGTCGCCGGTCGCTTGCAGATGCCCGGCCATCTGCATAAGTGCTTGAATGCGCTCTTCGCTCTCGTTGGAAAACGCCTCGAAAAGACGACTCAACGCCAGGCTGTAAGGCAAAAAACGTAGAGACAGCATACGATAGCGGTTCAGCGACTGGTGTTCATGTGAACAGGCTAACGTCAATGTTGCCTGCTGGGGCTGCGCAGTGGTCGGCGTGGTTGCTTGTTGCGCCATGGTCCTGTCTCCCTTATGACACGACTCGAACTGATTCAACGCAATAAACAGCCTCCCGTTACTATTTATTGGCGTCTTGTAAAAGAAGGGGCCAGGCGGTGAATTCAATTCCCGATTGCTCGATAATCTCGACAGTCACCGGATCATCTCACAGTATTCGTATCGTCCCTGATACCCTGCCCCTTGTTTCGAACTCTAGTCCGAGTTTGAGAATCTGCAGGAAACCCATGTTAAACAATCACGTAATATTTTGTTGATTTTTTAAATGAAAATGTCTCGTTTCGAGTCCTGGAAAACGTCACCGACCGAGCCGCTGACACCCCGATGGCCTGCTGCAGGCCTCAACCGGCCACGCCGACGGCAACCTCCTCGCTACCGCGCTTGAGCATCGCGTAGCTCAGCCCGGTGACCGACGAGCCGATCACAATCGCCAACAGATAGAGCAGCGCCGGCGAGATGGCGTTGGGGATCAGCAGCACGAAGACGCCGCCATGCGGCGCCATCAGCTTGGCGCCGAACAGCATCGACAGCCCGCCGGCCACCGCGCCGCCGACCATGCACGCCGGGATCACCCGCAGCGGATCCTTGGCGGCGAACGGAATCGCGCCTTCGGTAATGAAGCACAGCCCCAGCACGAACGAGGCCTTGCCGGCCTCGCGCTCGGCGACGGCGAACTTGCTGCGGGCCACGACAGTGGCGATGCCCATGCCGATCGGCGGGACCATGCCGGCGGCCATGATCGCCGCCATCGGCGCGTAAGTCTCGGCAGCCAGCAACCCCACGCCGAACGTGTAGGCGGCCTTGTTGACCGGCCCGCCCATGTCGAAGCACATCATCGCTCCGAGCAGCAAGCCCAGCAGCACGGCGTTGGCCGAGCCCATGTTCTCGAGAAAGGCGGTCAACCCGGAAAGAATCGCCGCGACCGGCTCGCCGACCACGTAGATCATCACCAGCCCGGTCACCAGGCTGGCGATCAGCGGGACGATCATGATCGGCTTGAGCGACTCGATGCTCGTCGGCAGCTTGAAGTGACGCACCACCGCCTTGGCGACGTAGCCGGCCAGAAAGCCGGCGATGATCCCGCCGAGGAACCCCGAGCCGATGTCCGCGGCCAGCCAGCCGCCGATCATCCCCGGGGCGATCCCCGGCCGGTCGGCGATCGAGTAGGCGATATAGCCGGCGAGCACCGGAATCATCAGCTTGAAGGCGCTGCCGCCGCCGATCTGCATCAGCGCCGCGGCCAGCGTGCCCTCGTTCTCGTAGGCCTTGATGCCGAACGCGAACGACAGCGCGATCAGCAGGCCGCCGGCGACCACCATCGGCAGCATGAACGACACCCCGGTGAGCAGGTGCTTGTAGACGCCCTTCTCCTTGACGCTCTTCTTGCGTTCGCCGCCCGCGCTCGAGGAAGCGTTCGTGGCGTCCTCGATCTCGGCGCCGGCCAGCGCGTCGTCGATGGTCTGCTTGGACTTCTTCAGCGCATTGCCGGTCGAGGTGCGCCAGATCGGCTTGCCGGCGAAGCGGGTCGGATCGATTTCGATGTCGCAGGCCAGGATCACCACGTCGGCCTCGCGGATCTCGTCTTCGCTCAGCGCGTCCTGGGCGCCCACCGAGCCCTGGGTCTCGACGCGAATCCGATGGCCCTGGGCGCGGCCGGCCTCGGCCAGCGACTCGGCAGCCATGAAGGTATGCGCCACGCCGGTCGGGCACGCCGTCACCGCGACGATATTCTTCGCCGATGAAGACTCAGCTACGGTCGCTTGTGAAGAACTTGGCGCATGTTCGGGCGCCCTAGAAAGCGGCGCCTGTGAAGAGCCGGGCGCATGTTCGGGCGCCTGTGAAGAACCGGGCGCGGCTTCGGGCGCCATAGAAGGCGGCGCCGTATAGGAAACCGCCTCGCGCTCGGCGCGCTCGAGAAAGCCGCGCGGGTCGGGCAACGCCTGGGAAATCGGCGCCTGAAACAGCCGCTTGCCGACGAAACGCTGCGGCTCGGGTATGTACTCGGCAGCGACGATCACCAGCTCGGCGGCATCGATCGCGGTCTGTTCCACCGGACGGGTCGGCTCCAGCTCGCCGTGCATTTCGACCGTCGAGCGCCAGCCGCGCTGCCTGGCCGTCTGCTCGAGCCGCCGGGCGGCGAGGAAGGTGGTCGCCATGCCGCTCGGGCAGGCGGTAACCAGAATCACGTTCATGCGAAGGCTCCCTGCGCGTCGCTGCCGTCATCGGCCAGCCGGCGCACGCGCGTGTGTTGTTTAAGATCGGCGAAGTCGGCGGCGGCGGGATCGCCCACGCCGACATGACGGACCGATTCGGCGGACAGTGCCGTGGCCAAGCGCAAGGCGTCCTCGGCGGGCAAGTCGGCGAGCACGCCGTGCAGCATGCCGGCGAGCAGCGTGTCGCCGGCGCCCACGGTGCTCGCCACCGCCACCGCCGGCGGCATCGCCAGCCAGGCGCCGCGCCGGCTGAACCACAAGACGCCGGCCTCGCCGGCCGAGATCAGCGCCTCGTCGATGCCCGCCCGATGCAACGCGCGTGCGGCCCGCAGCCGCGCCTCGGGGTTGTCCAGCACCTCGCCCGCCCACGCGGCCAGCTCCTGCTCGTTGGGCTTGACCGCGCGGGGGCCGGCAGCGATCGCCGCGGCCAGCGCCGGGCCGCTGGTATCGACCCACACCGGCAGGCCGTGACCGCGCAGGCGCTCGATCAGTACGGCGAGATCCTCGGGACCGATGCCCGGCGGCAGGCTGCCGGCGATCACTACCGCGTCGGGACGCCGCGCGGCATCCTCGGCGCGGGCGTCGAGCGCGGTGAGCAGCGCCGCCAGATCGCCGCCGCCGACCGCCAGGCCGGGGCCGTTGATGTCGGTGATGCGCCCGTCATGCTCGGCGAGCTTGGCGTTGATGCGCGTCTCTCCGGACACCCGGCGCAACACGTCCTCGACGCCCAGCTCGGCAAAGGCCCGCGCGAAGGGGCCGTCGTTGGCCGCGCCGAGAAAGCCCGAGACCGCGACCTGGTGACCCAGCGCCACCAGCACGCGGGCGACGTTGACACCCTTGCCGGCCGCCTCGAGGCGTGTCGAGTCGGTGCGATTGACCGCTCCCAGTGTCAACCGCGGCAGGCAAATCGCCAGGTCCAGCGCCGGGTTGAGGCTGATCGTGAGAATCCGCGCCATCACAGCACCTCCAGCGCTTCGCGCACTGCATCGCTGGTGGCCTGGGCCAGCGCGGTCGCGGCGTGGCGGCGTGCGCCGTCGAGGGTCAGCTCGCGCAGCCGCGCCTTGACCATCGGCACCTGGCGCAGCGACACCGACAGCTCGTCGACGCCCAGCCCGACCAGCACCGGCACCGCCTGCGGGTCGGAGGCCAGCTCGCCGCACACGCCGACCCACTTGCCCTTGGCATGGGCGGCCTCGACGGTCATCTGGATCAGTCGCAGCACCGCCGGGTGCAGGCCGTCGGACTGCGCGGACAGCGCCGCATGGCCGCGGTCGATCGCCAGGGTGTACTGGGTCAGATCGTTGGTGCCGATCGAGAAGAAGTCGACCTCCTCGGCCAGGCTCGGCGCCAGCAGCGCGCTGGAGGGGATCTCGATCATTACCCCGAGCTGCACGTCGGGGGCCTTGATCTCGGCCTGCAGGCGCTCGACGATCGCCTTGGCGGCGCGGAACTCGGCGACATCCTTGACCATCGGCAGCATGATTCGCAACGGCCGCTCGCCGGCCGCGCTGAGCAGCGCGCGCAGTTGGGTCTCGAGGATCTCGGGGCGGGTCAGCGCCAGGCGGATGCCGCGCAGGCCGAGAAACGGGTTGTCCTCCTGGGGCAGCGGCCAGTACGGCAGCGGCTTGTCGCCGCCGACGTCCAGGGTGCGCGCCACCAGCGGGCGGCCGTCCAGCGCGTCGAAGGCCTCGCGGTACTCGCCGATCTGGGTGTCCAGGTCCGGCGCCTCGGCGTGAGCCATGAACACGAACTCGGTGCGCAGCAGGCCGACGCCCTCGGCGCCGTAATCGACGGCGTCCACCGCGTGGGCGGTGTTGCCCAGGTTGGCGGCGACCTCGACGCGGTGGCCATCCCGGGTGCGGCCAGGCTCAAAGCGTGCGGCATAGGCCTCGCGCTCGCGCCCCTCGCGCTCCTTCATGTGCAGCTCGGCGCGGGCGCGACGCTGTGTCGAGGGCGCGGGAATGATCCGCCCGCGCTCGCCGTCGAGGATCAGCTCGCTGCCGTTGTAAAGCGTCATCACCCGTTCGCCGGCGCCGACCACCGCGGCGATGCCCAGCGCCCGGGCGAGGATCGCGCTGTGCGAGGTCGCCCCGCCGCGCGCGGTCACGAGTCCGCGGACCTTGACGGTGTCGAGCCGCGCCACGTCGGAGGGGCCGACGTCTTCCATCACCAGGATGTAGGGCGTGTCCGGCGGCGCGGGCATCTCGACGCCGCACAGCAGGCCCAGCACCCGCCGGCCGACATCGCGCAGATCGGCGGCGCGCTCGGCGAGCAATCGGTCGGCAAGCATTTCCTGGGCACGCGCCGCGGTGTCCACGCCGCGCCACCAGGCGGCCTCGGCGGACCAGCCGTCGTCGATGCCCTCGTGGGCGGCCTCGCGCAGCTCGGGATCCTCGAGCATCTCTTCGTGGATCGACAGGATCTCGGCAACCTCGCCGCCCTGGGCGCGGCGGATCAACGCCTCGAGCTGTTCGGCGGCTTCGCCCCGGGCCCGCGCCAGACGCGCCTTCTGGGCCTGCGGGTCGCCGCCGCGCGCAGCGTCGAGATCCCGCGCGCGCTCAGGATAGTCGAAGCACGGCAGACGCATCACGAACACCGGCGCCACCGCCAGCCCCGGCGACGCCGGTACCGCCGGGTGCGGCGTATCGTCTGGCAAGGGCAGCGGCGCAGTTGCGCTGCTGGTTGTGGTCGCCGGCTCGACGTCGACGTCACGGCGCTCGTCGAAAGCCACGACCTGCTCGCCGAGCCCCTCGCGCACCGCCTCGGCCATCGCCTGCACGGCCTGCGCCGCTCCCGTGCCTTCGGCGGAAAACACCAGCGTCTGGCCGCGCCGGGCGCCCAGCCCGATGACCTTGGTCAGGCTCGCCGCCGAAACCGCCTCGGCGCCGCCCTCGAGCAGCCGGACCTTGATGGGCAGGCCCTGATCGCGGGCCACCTGAACCAACTGTTTGGCCGGACGGGCGTGCAGGCCATGGGCGTTGAGCACCCGAACGCGCATGGTTTCGGCCGCCGCGCGCTCGCCGGCCAGGCGCGCCAGCACGCTCGGCGCGTCGGCATCGGCCAGCGTCTCGCCATCGCCAGCATCGAGCAGTTCAGCGAGCCGTTCGAGCAGGCCGCGATGGGCGTCACCCTGGGCGGCCAGGCAAAACACGCCGTTGACCGCACCCTTGGGGCCGACGAACGCCGACTCGGGGGTCGCCAGCGACAGCGCCGGGGTTGCCACGCCGAGCGTGGCACTGGCCAGCCACAGCCCCTGGCCCAGCGAGACCGGCTCCTGGGCGGCGATCGCGGCGACGAAGTCGGCGTTCACGCAATCGGCCTGGCGCAGCCGCGCGGCACCGGCCAGCGCCAGTTCGAAACGATCCCTGGCGGGGAAGCCCAGACACAGCGTATCGGCGTCGAGGCGTGCGATCACCGGCGCCCTGGACAGCTCGGCGATCACCTCGGCGGCGCTATCGGCCTCGGCAAGACGTTCGGCGACGCCTTCGCGGTCGAGTACATGGGTCAACGCGCGCAGGATGTCGAGGTGCTCGTCGCTCTGCGCGGCGATGCTCACCAGCACGTGCACGCGATGGCCGTCGTGCCAGTCGACGCCGTCGGGGAACTGCAGCACGCGCACCCCGGTGGCCAGCACCTGGTCGCGGCTTTCGGGCGTGCCGTGAGGGATGGCGATGCCGTTGCCCAGATAGGTCGACGACTGCGCCTCGCGTGCGTGCAGGCCGTTGCGGTATTCGGGCGTGGCGCGCCCGGCATCGACCAGCGCCGCGGCGGCCTGGTCCAGGGCATCGCGCCAGTCGGCGGCCCGGCAGCCGAGCAGTACGTCCTGCTGGGTGAGCGTCAGCATGCAAAAGGCTCCTCGCGATGTGGGTAGCGACAGGCCAGCTATGCGGGTGCTTATTGCCGCTAGCTGAATCGTGTCACTTTGGAGACAATGCTATGCTGAAACGATCCACTGGGTTTATCAAGCGACTCGTTCTACGACCTTCGCAGGGGATATGCTCGCCGCCGCGCCCGTTCTTCGCATATCAGCGTGAAAGAGAAGGAAAGCGGCATATGAAAAGACTTCTGTGCAAATCGTTCTGATACCAAGACCCCAACGCAAGCACACACCGCGGTAATGGATATTCGGCTAGGAGGTCTCAGAAAGAATCTCTACGATGGGACACGTCGGCACATCCTCTCCGCTGCATTGCGCCGCCATCTCTTTCAAGGCGCGTTGCATGCGATGCAGATCATTTATCTTGCGCTGGATCTCATCGGCATGCCTGAGTGCGAGCTCCTGTACCTGGGCGCAGGTGTAATGCCCGCCATCAACCAGTCGTAGCAGATCCTGCACTTCTTCGAGGGTGAATCCCAGTTCGCGGCTTCGGCGGATAAACGTCAGCCGCGTGAGGTGGCGCTCTTCATAGCTGCGAAAGCCGTTATCGCTTCGGGGCGGATCCGGCAGAAGCCCGATTCGCTCATAGTAGCGAATGGTCTCGATGTTGCAGCCGGTCCGCTTGGCCAGCTCCCCTCGACGTAATGGCATGGTCTATTTTCCCTGTTGATCCTGTATCAACTACAGGGGGTACTGTAGCGACAAATGTCCCTATGGCAAAGAGGTTCACGATGGCAACCAGCAAAGACCAGACGCTTGATCGAGGCGAGCAAGCCACACCGAGCCGATCAGGGCGCAAGGGGCTTTTGGCAGGTGGTGGCGCCATTGGCGCGGTACTCGCTTCCGCCTGCTGCATTCTGCCGCTGGTGCTGTTCTCACTGGGCATCGGGGGTGCCTGGATGAGTAATCTCACGATGCTTAAACCCTACCAGCCGCTCTTTATCGCCTTCACCTTGGTGATGCTCGGCATCGGCTTCTACACCGTCTACCGCAAGCCCAGCAACACCTGTCGGGCCGACGCCTGCAGCACGGATGGCTATTGTGGCACGCCGCTGGCCGAGCGGGTGATCAAGATCGCGCTATGGAGTGCGACACTGCTCATCGTGGTGGTGCTTGCCTGGCCGTATATCGTTCCACTCCTCCTGGGCTAATTAACTTTCTAACTTTCGGGAGTCTTTCATCATGAAAATTCGTACCTTGGCTGGCACGCTTGTCTTGTCCGTGGCAAGTATCGGGACGGCCTTCGCCGCTCAGCAGACCATCACCCTGGCGGTTGACAACATGACCTGTTCGAGTTGCCGCTATATCGTCAAGAAGGCGCTCTTGAAAGTGCCCGGCGTGGAAACCGCCACGGTTTCCTACGCGGAAAAAAGCGCCACGGTAACCTTCGAAGATACCGAGGCAAGCGTGGCGGATTTGACCGCCGCCACCACCAATTCGGGCTATCCGTCGCGCCTGGCCGCCGAGAACACTGAACAAGCCCAGTAACCGACTGGTCCTCATTCAACGAGGGCTGCGGGTGCTGTGCGAAAGGTTACCGAGGAGTGTCTATGCAAACCACGATCACAATTACCGGCATGACCTGCACGCGTTGCGCCGACTCGATCCAGGCAGCGCTCGATGCGCTGCCCGGGGTCGAGGCTGAGGTCTCTTATGACCAGGGCCGCGCGGTGATAACGCGCCCGGGCGAGGTGGGTACCGAGCGTCTGCTCGAGACGATCCGTGCCAAGGGCTATGGCGCCGAGTTGACGCAGGCCACAGCGCCAACCGACAACGCACGGGACAGTGACCATGGCCTGCATATCGCCGTGATCGGCAGCGGAGGGGCCGCCATGGCGGCGGCGCTGAAAAGCGTCGAGCGGGGCGCCCGTGTCACGCTGATCGAACAGGGCACCATCGGGGGCACCTGCGTCAACATCGGCTGTGTGCCTTCCAAGATCATGATCCGTGCCGCGCATGTTGCTCACCATCGCCGCGAAAGCCCGTTCGATGACGGCATCACGGCGACGGCGCCGAGCATTGATCGTGGCCGCTTGCTGGCCCAGCAGCAGGGGCGCGTGGAAGAGTTACGTCACGGCAAGTACGAAAGCATCCTGGAAGGCAACCCGGCCATCACGGTCATTCGCGGCAGGGCCCGCTTGCGTGATGCACAGACCCTGATTGTTGACCAGGACGATGGCAGCGAGCGTGAAGTCGTCTTCGACCGTGCCTTCATCGGCACCGGCGCGCGTCCCGCCATGCCGCCGCTTTCCGGGTTGGCTGACACGCCCTACTGGACCTCGACCGACGCGCTGGCCAGCGACACCCTTCCCGAGCGTCTGGCGGTGATCGGGGCATCGGTAGTCGCGGTGGAACTGGCCCAGGCCTTCGCGCGGCTGGGCAGCCAAGTGACGATCCTGGCGCGTAGCCGCCTGTTCTCCCGCGAGGACCCGGCCATCGGCGAGGCCCTGGAAGCCGCTTTCCAGGCCGAAGGCATCGAAGTATTACGCGGCGTCCAGATCAGCCAGGTGGTGCATGGTGACGGTCAGTTCGTGCTTACGACGGACACGGGGGACATCAAGGCCGACAAACTGCTGGTCGCGACGGGCCGCACGCCCAATATCGAAACGCTGAACCTCGAGGCTATCGGCGTGGAGACGGCTCGCGGAGCGATTCTGGTCGATGACTCGCTGCGTACCACCCTGCCCACTATCTATGCCGCTGGGGATTGCACCGACCAGCCGCAGTTCGTCTACGTCGCGGCTGCCGGCGGCAGCCGCGCCGCCATCAACATGACGGGAGGCGAGGCGCGCCTGGACCTGAGTGCCATGCCGGCGGTGGTCTTCACCGACCCGCAGATTGCTACCGTCGGTCTGTCCGAGGCCGAGGCCCAGGCTCAGGGATTCACAACCGACAGCCGGACCCTGACCCTGGATAACGTGCCCCGTGCGTTGGTCAACTTCGAGACCGGCGGCTTCATCAAGATCGTCGCCGAGCGCGACAGCGGGCGGCTGCTCGGGGTTCAGGCCG
Organism: Halomonas zincidurans B6; assembly: GCF_000731955.1. Classification (NCBI taxonomy): domain Bacteria; kingdom Pseudomonadati; phylum Pseudomonadota; class Gammaproteobacteria; order Oceanospirillales; family Halomonadaceae; genus Modicisalibacter; species Modicisalibacter zincidurans. The sequence continues at coordinate 2,660,447 of NZ_JNCK01000001.1, forward strand.
TGACCGGCGAAGCCGGCGAACTCATCCAGACGGCGGTCATGGCCCTGCGTGCCCGGATGACGGTGCAGGACATTGCCGATGAACTGTTCCCCTACCTGACCATGGTCGAAGGACTCAAGCTCTGTGCCCAGACCTTCACCAAGGACGTCAAACAACTGTCCTGCTGCGCGGGGTGACCAGCCACGATGCGAAGGGGCCGATGCGCTTGGCCACTACAACATGATCTCGGACGCAACCAATGCGCTGTGGCGTGACCGCGCTGTCTCGGTCGAGGAGGCCGGGTTTCCGACACGGTTCTGGAACTGCACCCGGCCTCCTGATCAGGCAGGTGTAGCGAGCCAGGCAAGGCCTGGCCCTGTCATCAAGGCCGCCGGGGCGGTCCTGGGCAGGCTGACTTTTTCAGTTACAGACATAAACAACCGCCACCTTGTCCCAGTGACAACTACAGGCCTACGTTGACGTCAGCAAGGTCAGGAGTGTCAGCAACACCGCCGCTAAGCGAAGGAGTAAACAAGATGGCAGCATCCTACGATCTCGTCGCCATCGGTACCGGCACCGCCGCTAAAATAGTCGTCATGCGTGCCCAAGCCGCCAACTGGCGTGTGGCGATCATCGACTCCCGCCCCTTTGGGGGTACCTGTGCCCTGGTCGGCGGGGGCTATATTGCCGCAGAGTTCTCTCATCTGGCTGCCCGGGCCGGCGCCCAGGTCACCGTCCTGCAGCACGGCGAGCGGATGCTCAAGCCCTTCGATCCGGACCTGGTCGATTGGCTCATGGAATCCTTCCGTGATCAAGGTATCGATGTGCGCACCCAGACCACCGTGGACGCCATCGAAAAGACGGCCTCTGGCTATAACGTTCGCACCTCCTCGAATGGCGAGACCGGCACGGTTGAAGCAGACCTGGTGGTCCATGCGGCCGGCAGAATACCGGCGCTCGAGGCCCTCAACCTGGAGGCGGCCGGTGTCGAGACCGAGAAAGGGCAACTATCGCTCAACGAGCATTTGCAAAGTACCTCGAATCCCGCCGTCTATGCCGCAGGCGATGCCGCCCAGGTGGGGCCACCGCTGACGCCGGTATCGAGTCATGATGCCAAGGTGGTCGCCGCCAACCTGATCGACGGCAAACGCACAATGCCGAATTACAAAGGGGTACCGAGTGTCGCCTTCACCATCCCACCCATCGCCTCGGCCGGCCTCAACGAAGCGCAGGCCCACGCGCAAGGGCTGAAATTCCGCGTCTCGAGTCAACATGCCCCCGACTGGTTTACTGCCCGCCAGGCCGCCGAGCCGGTCTACGGGTTCAAGGTACTGATCGAAGAAGCGACGGAAAAGGTACTGGGCGCTCATCTCGTCGGCCCCAACGTGGATGAAGTCATCAATGTTTTCGCGCTGGCCATCCGGCATGGGCTCACCACCACGGATCTGAAGACCACGATGTTTGCCTACCCGACAGGAGCCTCGGACATAGGCTCGATGCTCTAGGATTTGTCCGAAAACTACCTGCGCTCGGCCATGGACGCCCATGGCTGAAGTCCTTGATACCGAGGGTTTTGTCGGGGCATGGATAAATTCTTATTCCCGGACAAGCCTTCAGTCTATCATCCGACCACGGATACGTAGGCGATCCATGTGCCTATGCCGATCAGGACAAGGCCACCAACGATCTCCGCCCGCTTACCAACCAGCGAGCCTATAGCCCGCCCAAGCATGATACCGATCGTGACCATCAGTGTTGTCGCCAAGCCGATTATTGCAGCTGCAACAAGGATGTTGACGTCGGTAAAAGCCAAGGTAATACCAACCGCCATCGCATCGATGCTCGTGGCAATAGCCGTAAGCGCTAGAAAAGGCACAGATTTCGACCCGGCATCCTTTTTCTCGTCCTCCGGCTCCCCCCCATCCGACTTGAGTCCCTTATAAATCATGGAGAGACCGAGCATGCTCAACAGAGCAAAGGCGACCCAATGATCCCAGTTCGAAACCAGCCTATTGGCAGCCATCCCCAGTCCCCAGCCAATCACAGGAGTGATCGCTTCGACCGTTCCGAAAATAATGCCAATACGCAGCGCTTCAACCAGGTGAGTTCGCCCGAGCGAAACGCCTCTGCCTATCGACGCAGCGAAGGCATCGGTCGACATTGCAAACGCCAAACCTACTAGAGAAAGAAAATTCATAAGCTCACTGCTGGTTAAGCGGCTTTACCTGTCCCGCAAGGCAGGCTGAATCCGGCTATCGGCAAGGAGAGGAAAACCATAGGCTTCATGCCAGGAATTTGCAATAAGCTATTGAAAATAAAGAATAAAAAATACCATGGTTAAGCAACCGAGTCGGCGTTAATCAGATTAAGGGGGGTTGATTGTTAGAATCCTGGTTGCATTACGCCAAGTTCGGCGGCGCGATGATGCCATCGGTTACGTGAGGATCGTGCTGCTGGTCGACGCGAGATCAAGCACAGCCGCTGGCCACGCTGTACCCTCAATAGCCAGCTCAAGGCGCTGTGGCATGCACCCAGTGAAGCCGCGTTTACCGGCAAAATACGATGAACCTAAAATGAATCTGGCGTTGTGCGCGTCTATGCCACGACCCTCGCCCGGGTTATCAACCATCGACAGGACGACCAATGACTCTCGCTGAAATAGCCCGGCTCGCCGGGGTGTCGCGCACCACCGCCAGCTACGTGATCAACGGCAAGGCCGAGGAGCGCCGCATCAGCCGCGAAACGGTCGAGCGGGTGATGGCGATGGTCGAGCGTCACCAGTACCGGGTCGATGCCCAGGCCGCCGCATTGCGCCGCGGTCAGAGCCGCACCCTGGGGCTGATCATCCCCGACCTGGAGAACGCCAGTTACGCGCGACTCGCCAAGCGTCTCGAGCGCGGCGCCCGCGATCAGGGCTACCAACTGCTGATCGCCGGCTCCGACGACGATGCCGACACCGAGCGCGACCTGGCCTTGGCGCTGCGCGCGCAGCGCTGTCAGGCGCTGATCGTGGCGAGTAGTTTGGCCTCCGACGACCCTTTCTATCGCGAGCTGATGGCTGGCGGCCTACCGGTGATCGCCGTGGATCGCGCCCTCGACCCGTCGCACTTCGTGTGCATCTTGAGCCACAACGCGACCGCGGCCGAAGCGCTGACCCGCTCGCTGCTCGACGAGCGGGTACGGCACATCGTGCTGTTCGATGCCGTCGAAGCGCTGTCGATCACTCGCGAACGGCGTCAGGGCTTCCAGCGCGCCCTGGCGGGACACCCCTGCGAGGCATCCATCCGTACCGGTGAACGTTACGACCGGGCCGACGGCGCGCGACTGATGCAGCGGCTCATCGACGAGGACGGGCTGCCCGACGCCCTGGTCACCGCTTCCTATACTCTGCTCGACGGCGCACTCGACGTGCTGCTCGCCAATGGCGGCCTGTCGGCATCGCTGCGCCTGGCCACCTTCGGCGACGACCGGCTGCTCGACTTCCTGCCGCAACCGGTCAACTCGTTGCCGCAGGACCATGCGCGGATCGTCGAGCTGACGCTGGCCCGGGCGATCGCCGCGACACGCGGCGACTATAAGCCCGGCGCCGAGATGGTCGAGCGTACGCTGCGCTATCGGCGTGCCTGACAGTCTGTCGGGTACGCTTCGCTGGCCAGATCGGCGACCGACGGCCACGCTATAGGCATGGCAACCACACTGGTTAGCGGAGGCAGCATGACCGACCTTCCCTTTCGTGACGAGCGTACCGAACTCCCCCTGCGCGACCGCCATGATGCCGGGGACCGGCTCGCCGCGCGCCTCCGGCGGCAGAGCTATCGCCACCCGCTGATCATCGGTCTGCCGCGTGGCGGCGTTCCGGTGGCGGCGCGGATCGCACAAGCCTTGAAGGCGCCACTCGAGGTGCTGATCGTGCGCAAGCTGGGGGTGCCGGGGCATGAGGAATTCGCCATGGGCGCGCTGGCCAGTGGCGACGTCAGCGTGCTCGACGAAGCGCTGATCGAGCGCCTGGCGATCGACGCTCGCGCCCTGCAGCGCGTCGTCGATCGCGAGCGCGACGAACTCGAGCGCCGCGAAGCGCGCTATCGCGGCGAGCGGCCGTTTCCGTCACTCGCCGGGCGCGACGTGGTGCTGGTCGACGACGGCATCGCCACCGGCTCGACGATGCGCGCGGCACTTCGCGCGGTACGCAAGCTGGGTGCCGAGCGCTGCATTCTGGCGGTCCCGGTGGCACCCGCCGACTCCCTCGCCTCGCTGAGCCGCGAGGCCGATGACGTCGTCTGCCTGGCCACGCCGGAGAATTTCAGCGCGGTCGGTCAATGGTATTGGCGCTTCGAGCAAACCGACGACGAGGAAGTGCGGGCCTGCCTCGCCGAACAGGCCTACCCCGAGGCGTAGCGATTGCCGGCGCACGGGCATGGCCAGTGACCGCGCGGGCCGGTAAGCTGGCATCACCACCGCCAACGATGCCACCCCTGCATGGACGACCGCCCCACGCCAGCCCCCGACACCCGCGACGCATTGCCCGAGGTGCTGGCCGGCCCATTGCTGCGCCGGCTGGAACCCTGCCGCGTGGTGCTGTGGCTGGCCACCAGCCGCAAGCTGGAACTCACCCTGACGCTCCATCCGCCCGATGGCCGACCGATCGAGGTCGGCCTCGATTCGGCGCATCGTCAGCAGCTTAGCGTGGGTCGGCACGCCGTGATCCAGCTGATCGACGTCAGCCTGGAGACCCCGCTGCCCGGCGATACGTTGATCGGTTATGACCTGCGGATAGCCGACGGGCACTCCGCCGGCACAGGCATTGCCGACTGGGCGCCGCACCTGCTCTATCCCGGTCAGCAGCGCCCGGCGTTCGTCGTCAAGTCGCGCATCGATGCACTGCTGCACGGCTCCTGCCGACGGCCGCATCACCCTGGCGAGGATGGCCTGGCGCGTGCCGATGCCTGGCTCGAGCCGCAGCATGACCGGGCCGAAGCGCGTCCCGCGCTAGTGATGCTGAGTGGCGATCAGATCTACGCCGACGATGTCGCCGGGCCGATGCTGGTGGCCATCCATGCGCTGATCGCTCGGCTGGGGCTGGTTGGCGAGACTCTCGAGGGCGCAGTGGTGGCCGACAGCGATGCACTGTACGCCGCCCCCGAGAGCTACTATCGCCGCGAGCGGCTGCTGCCCGAGTTCGAATCCAACGAGGCGTTGCGCGAGCGCTTCTTCGGCGGCGTGAAAAAGCCCATCTTCACCACCGCCAGCGCCGCCAACCATCTGATCACCTTCGCTGAAATCCTGGCCATGTACCTGCTGGTATTCTCGCCGGTGCCGTGGCGGCTGATCGCCCCCGCCACGCCGGCGCTAGGCGCCAAGGACGCCGCGCGCTACGCCGACGAGGCCGCGATCATCGACGCTTTCGCCGAGCAACTGCCGGCGGTCGCCCGGGTCATGGCCCAGTTGCCGACGTTGATGATCTTCGACGATCACGACATCACCGACGACTGGAATCTGACCGCCGCCTGGGAAGAGACCGCCTACGGCAACCCCTTCTCGCGACGCATCATCGGCAACGCGCTGCTCGCCTACCTGCTCTGCCAGGGTTGGGGCAACGACCCCGACCGCCTGGCGATGCCGCTGAGCGCGCTTACCGAGCTGTTCGAACGGGTCGCCGAGGAGCGCCTGCCGGCCGCTCGCCAGGATGCGCTGATCAGCGAACTGCTGCAGTTGGGCGACTGGGGATACACCCTGGCCAGCCAACCCAAACTGGTGGTGCTCGATACGCGCACCCGACGCTGGCGCAGCGAACGCGCGCGTCACCGGCCGTCGGGGCTGATGGACTGGGAGGCGTTGACCGACTTCCAGCAGGATCTGCTCGACGAGCCCACGGTCATCGTGGTGTCACCGGCGCCGGTGTTCGGCGTCAAGCTGATCGAGGGGGTCCAGCGGCTGTTCACGTTGTTCGGCAAGCCGCTGCTGGTGGATGCCGAGAACTGGATGGCCCATCGCGGCGCGGCGAGCGTGATTCTGAATATCTTCCGGCATACCCGCACCCCGCGGCACTACACGATCCTCTCCGGCGACGTGCATTATTCGTTCGTCTATCGGGTACGCCTGCGCGCCCGCCAGCAGGGCCCCGACATCTGGCAGATCACCAGCAGCGGCATCAAGAACAGCTTTCCCGATACCCTGCTCGACTGGTTCGATCGCCTCAACCGTTGGCTGTACGCGCCCTGGTCGCCCCTCAACTGGTTCACCAAGCGGCGCCGGATGCGCGTCCAGCCTCTGACGCCCGATCGCGCCAAGGCCGGCGAGCGGCTGTGGAACGGCGCGGGCATCGGTTATGTGCGCTTCGACGCCGAAGGCCGACCCAGCGAGATGAGCCAGTTGGGCAGCGACGGGCTCGACACGCGCTTTCGCTGATGCGTCAGGTCGTTGCGTCCAGGCGCTCCAGCGCCTCCAGCGTGTCGCCCAGCGCCGCCGCGATCGCCGTCACCCGCAGGCGGCGATCGGCGACGTCGAGGTGGATCGCGTCGCGCTCGAGCGCCGTCGCCATCGTCGTCACCCGGTTGAGTCCCAGCCCGCTCGACTCGCCCTTGAGACGATGCGCCTGCTCGGCCAGCGTCATGCCATCGCCGCTCACCGCCGCGTCGAGCTCGGCCAGGCGTTCGGGCACCTGTTGCCGGTAGAGCTGCACCAGTTCATCGACCATCTTCGAACCCAAGGCGCTTTTGATCTCGGCCAGCACCTCGGGGTCGATCAGCGCCTCGTCCAAGCTGCCGGGGTCGGTGGCGTTGATGGCTGGTTGCCACGTTTCCGGCGTTGCCGTCAGGAAGCGGTTCAGCATCCGCTCGAGCTGGCCGGGCAGTACCGGCTTGGTCAGGTAATCGTTGAGGCCCGCCGCCAGGGCGCGCTCGCGGACGCCATCGAGCACCCCGGCGGTCATCGCCACGATCGGCACTTCGGCCCGGGCGCCGCCCGCGGCGCGAATCTCGCGAGTGGCCTCGATGCCGTCCAGCTCGGGCATCTGCATGTCCATGAAGATCAGATCATAGTCGCCGGCCAGCGCCCGGGACACGGCCAGCCGACCGTTCTCGGCGACATCGATCTCGAGGCCGAAGCGCTCGAGCAGCGCGATCGCCACCCGCCGGTTGACGGCATTGTCCTCGGCGATTAGCACCCGGCCATGGAACGGCGTCTCGCCGAGCGGCGGGAAGGGAAGCCGCGACGGCGCCTGCACGGCCAGCGTCTCGGCACGCGGCAGCGGTACTTCGAACCAGAAACGGCTGCCCTGATTGGGCTGACTGACGAAGCCGATGGTGCCTCCCATGGCGTTGACCAGGCGCTTGCAGATCGCCAGGCCCAGCCCGGTGCCGCCGTAGTGCCGCGCCGTGGAGACGTCGCCCTGGCGGAATGGCTCGAACAGCGTCGACTGACGCGATTCGGCAATGCCGCATCCGCTATCGCTGACCGTGAAGCGCACCCGCCCCGCCCCGCCGGGCGCTGCCGACAACACGACCTCGCCACGCGTGGTGAACTTGAGCGCATTGGACACCAGATTGAGCAGTACCTGGCGCAGCCGACCGGGGTCGCCCATCAACTGGGCGGGAACGCCCGGCTCGATGCGCCATTCAAGCTTCACCGGCAGGCCCTCCACGCGCGGCGCGAGCAACTGCACGACGCTGCCGATGCAGCGTTCGAGATCGAAGGCTTCGATTTCAAGTTCGAGCCGCCCGGCCTCGATCTTGGAGAAATCGAGAATGTCGTTGATCAGGCTGAGCAGAATCTCGGCGCTCTCGTGGATGGTCAGCGCATAATGCCGCGACTGAGCGTCGCGCTGACGCTCCATCAATAGCGCGCTCATGCCGATCACGCCGTTGAGCGGGGTGCGTATCTCGTGACTGACCACCGCCAGGAAGTCCGACTTCGCGCGACTCGCCGATTCGGCGCGGTGCGCGGTGACTTCGAGTTCGCGGCTGAGCACCTCCAGGGTGCGCCGAGAGGCGTCGTTGGCACGCGCCTCCTGAAACAACAAGCGCACCACGATGACGGTCGCCAGGCTCATCAGCATGATCAGCGCCAGTAGCGCCGTATACAGCTGGAACATGGTCTCCCGAGCCGCGGTCTTGGTCCGGGCAAAGTGCTCGTTGATCGCCATCACCAGTCGCTGAGTGCTATCGCCGAGCGCCTGGAAACCCGCCTGCAAGCGCTCGACGGCGGCGGCATCGAGGCCAGCGAGACGCCGCATGTCGTCGTCGAGTGCCTCGATCTGATCGAGAACCGGCTCGACAAGCCCTTGCACCCTGGGAATCGAGCGAATCAGCTCGGCGATCTGACCATCGCGCAGCAGATAGGAGCGGCTGTACAACAGGTCGAAACTCAATTGCAGCTCGTCGAGCTCCGGGGGTGAGCCGTACTCGCTGCGCAATAGCTGGTTGCGCAGCTCGATGGTTTCGCGGTCGAGCTTGTAGGCGACCCAGGCGGCATCGCTGCCGATCGTCGGCACCAGGCTGCCCTGGCCCCGGAAGATCAGGCTGACGACCACCAGCGCAGCAACGAAAAAGAACACCGCCGCCGCCGTGGCCCACTTGAGCCGTAATGGATAGCGCACGCTACTGCCCTCGACTCGACGGGTACATGCCGTTCATCGAATCTCGATGCTGGCGACCTGCCAAACGCTGCGAAAGCGGATCTTCTCGGTTTGTAGCTCGGGTTGCTGGTCGAACGGATAGAGAATGAAGAGCGGCCCGAAGTCACGCACCGTCAGGCGCTTTGCGTCGCGCATCATCGCCAGAATGACATCGTATTTGATGAAATCGCTGACCGGGATCTCGGCGACGAAGTCGTTGAGCGCCTTGACGATCAACGAGTCGCCTTGCGCCCCGACCGCCTCGAGCAGGTCGCGCCCCAGCGGCCCCGAGAATTGCGAGACGCCCTCGGTCCAGGGGGTTCGCGTCGCCACGGTATGCATGCCCAGTGCCTTGAGCATCGCGGCGTCGAAGACCGCGGCGTCACCGACATTGGTATGGCTGAGCTTGCCGGTCACGCTGAGGATCACCCGCCCCTCGGGAACCGGCAACGGCGTATCCGCCCAGAGCGATGTCGGCACCACCATCAGCAGCTTGAACAGTGTCAGGGACAGGAAATGGCGCATGGTTGAACCTCTCATCGAAGCGCGTGCTTCACTTATGAGGGCTTGCCACGTCCTGTTTGCTTGCCCGATTCAACATTCAGACCTACTAACGTACCACCATCACGGAAATGCCAGCGTGACGAACGACATGCTCGGCATTCGGTCCCAGTATCCAGTCGGCCAGCTTGCGCCTGTTATGCGAGGCCATGACGATCAAATCGCCGCCGACCGAGCGCACCGACTCGATGATGCCTTCGTAGGGCGAGCCATCGGCGATGACGCAGCGGGCCTGCACGTCGTCAGGGACGTGTTCGGCGACGAAGCGATGCTGGGCATCGGCGAGCGCCTGGCGCGCCTTGTCGCTGAAATCGGCCGGGAAGAAGCTGCCGACCAGCGGCATGTGGTAATCGGGCAACACGGTCACGACATGCAACGTGGCGCCGAAGGTGCGGCACAGCGCCAGCGCCGTGGGCAGGGCGCGCTCCCATGAAGCCGGCTCGTTCATGTCGACGGGCAAAACGATCTTCTGATACATGCGACGATCCTCCTTGGCCGGCTAGGCAGCCGATACGGCATTGGTCGATGACGCGCCTCGGCGACGCCTCTGCAAGAGCACGATGAGGATGAAGATCGCCAGCGCCGGCACCCATATCCATTCCTTGGCCAGGCGCCCGTCTTCCGGCACCTGGACCGAGACGATCTGCTGGTCGAAGTCGAAGCCAAGCTCCTTGGCCGGGCTGCCGAACGTCGTCATGTCGACCAGCGTCTCGCCGTCCTGCTGCATCAGCATCAGGCCCAGGTTGTCCATCCGCTCGCTCGGAGTCGCGCCCGGCTGATACGGCACGCGAACGAAGAAGCTGACCGGGTCGCCGTAGTCGTTAAGCCCGGCCACTTCGACACGCAGACTCCCACCCTCATCGAGACTGCCCAGCGCCTGCTCGAACTGCGCCGTCGGCACGTTGCGATAGGGATCGTCGAGCATGTCCATCCAGAACCCCGGGCGGAACAGCGCAAACGCCACGACCAGCAGCAGCAGACTCTCGTACCAGCGGTTCCTGACCAGCATGAAGCCCTGGGTCGCGGCCGCGAAGATCAGCATCGCCACCGTGGCGGTGACGAAGATCAACAGGCCGTGCCAGAGATCGACATTGATCAGCAACAGGTCGGTGTTGAAGATGAACAGGAACGGCAGGGCTGCGGTGCGCAAGCTGTAGTAGAAGGCCTGGAAGCCGGTGCGTATCGGATCGCCGCCCGACACCGCCGCCGCTGCGAACGAAGCCAGTCCCACCGGCGGCGTGACGTCGGCCATGATCCCGAAATAGAACACGAACAGGTGCACCGCGATCAGCGGCACCAGCAGCCCGTTCTGCTGCCCCAGGGTAACGATGACCGGAGCCAGCAAGGCCGACACCACGATGTAGTTGGCGGTGGTCGGCAGGCCCATGCCGAGAATCAGGCTGAGCACCGCTGTCAGCAGCAGCATCAGGAACAGGTTGCCCATCGACAGGGTCTCGACGAGTTCCGCGAGCACCAGGCCGACCCCGGTCTGCGAGACCGCACCGACGATGATTCCGGCCGCCGCGGTGGCGATACCGATGCCGATCATGTTACGCGCGCCGTTGACCAGGCCCTCCCAGAGATCCTGGAACCCGGCGCGAATGTCAGCCGCCATGTCGCTGCGCCCACGGAAGATCGCGATCAGCGGTCGCTGGGTGACGATGATGATTATCATCAGCACGGTTGCCCAGAAAGCCGACAGTCCCGGCGACAGGCGTTCGACCATCAGACACCAGACCAGCACGATCACCGGCAGGATGTAATGCAGGCCGACCATCAATGTGGGCCGGGTCTGGGGTAGCACGATCGCTTCGTTGGGGTCGTCCTCCTCGAGCTCGGGATAACGCGCGCTGACCTTGAGCAACGCCACGTAGACGACCATCAGCACGACCGCCACCACCCACGGCGTGGCTTCGCCGAGCACCGGCTTCAGCCAGCCCAGGCCATAATAGACAATGAATGACAGGGCCATTAGCCCGATCAGTCCGGTCAGGAAACCGATCACCTTATTGAGCAACGGCTTGACCGGGTTGTTGCTCTTCAAGCCCTGCATGCCGGCCTTGAGCGCTTCCAGATGGACGATGTAGATCAGTGCGATGTAGGAGATCAGGGCCGGCAGGAAGGCATGCTTGATGACCTCGACGTAGGAGATGCCCACGTACTCGACCATCAGGAAGGCAGCGGCTCCCATCACCGGCGGCATGATCTGTCCATTGACCGACGAAGCCACCTCGACGGCGCCGGCCTTCTCGGCGGAAAAGCCCACGCGCTTCATCATCGGTATGGTAAAGGTGCCGGTCGTCACCACGTTGGCGATCGACGAGCCGGAGATCAGCCCGGTCATGCCCGAAGCGACCACGGCCGCCTTGGCCGGCCCGCCACGGTAGTGACCGAGCATCGAAAACGCCAGCTTGATGAAATAGTTACCGGCACCGGCCTTGTCGAGCAGGGCGCCAAACAGCACGAACAGGAACACGAAACTGGTCGACACGCCCAGCGCGATGCCGAACACACCCTGGGTGGTGATCCACTGATGGTTGGCCAGTCCTTCAAGACTGACGCCCTGATGCGCCAGCATGGCCGGCATGTAGGGGCCAGCCAGCGAGTAGACGAGAAACACGATGGCCACGATCATCAGCGGCGGGCCCAATGCACGCCGCGTTGCCTCGAGCAGCAACACGATCCCTGTCACGGCGACGATCACGTCCTGCAGGATCGGTGCACCGGGGCGTTGGGCGAGCTGTTCGTAGAATACATACAGATAGGCCGCGGTAGCTGCCGCGACCAGCGCCAGTACCCAGTCGATCGCCGGCACCCGATCCCGCGGCGAGCGCTTGAACGCCGGATAGGCCATGTAGGCCAGAAACATGGCAAAGGCCAGATGAATCGACCGCGACTCGGTGGCACTGAACACACCAAAGCCCACCAGGAACGGCAATGGCGAGGCGATCCACAGCTGAAACAGGGACCAGGCAGCCGCCGTGCCCAGCATAATACGATTGGGTGTCCCGGCCAGCTTGCGCGATCCGGTATCGCTGGAGGCAACCAGATCGTCCAGCTCGTTCGAACTGGCCGCAGGCTTGTTTCTTTCAGCCATGTAGAGTGCCCTGTCATTCGAGAGAGGCCAGCCAGCGGCGCAACACGCCCTGGCTGACACTGGCTACAGTGTAGGCCGCCGCAAGGGCGCGGCGGCCCGCAACAATCAACGATGCGCGACCCCCTCTCGGGTGGCCGCGCATCAGCTCATCGCAGGAGGTCTCGAGGATTTATTCGATCCAGCCCTGTTCCTTGTAGTAACGCGCTGCGCCTTCATGCAAAGGTGCGGTCAGCCCCTTGCTGATCATCTCTTCGGGCTTGAGGTTGGCAAATGCCGGATGCAGCTTCTTGAAGCGATCGAAGTTCTCGAATACCGACTTGACGGTCTGATAGACGGTGTCGGCGTCGGTGTCGGCGTCGGTCACCACGGTCGCCATCACGCCGAAGGTCTTGACGTCGTCGGGGTTGCCCTTGTACAGGCCGCCGGGAATCGTGACCGTTGAGTAGTACGGGTACTTCTCGACCAGCGAATCGACCGCCTCACCGTCGAGCGGCACCAGGTTGGCATCCACGGTGGTGGTGGCTTCCTGGATGGAGCCGTTGGGATGGCCGACCACGTAGACCATGGCGTCGATGTTGTTATCGGCCAACGCGGAAGCCTGCTCGGCGGCGGTCAGCTCGGAAGCCAGCGAATAGACGCTGTTGTCCCAGCCCTTGGCGTCCATCAGCACTTCCATGGTGGCGCGCTGGCCGGAGCCCGGGTTGCCGATATTGACGCGCTTGCCCTTGAGGTCATCCAGCTCGTCGATGTTGGCGTCGGCGCGGGCCAACAAGGTCAGCGGCTCGCCATGCATCGAGAATACCGAACGCAGATCCTTGAACGGTTTCTCGAAGTTACCTTCGCCGTTGTAGGCGCGATAGGCGACGTCCGACTGGGCGACGCCCATGTCCAGCTCGCCGGACTTGATGCCGTTGATGTTGGCCACTGAACCGCCGGTCGAGGGCGCGTTGCACTTGATGTTGGCCTCTTCGACCCGGTTGACCATGCGGCAGACCGACTGGCCAACGACGTAATAAACGCCGGTCTGGCCGCCGGTGCCGATGGTGAGGAAGTTCTGCTGGGCCTGAGCCGGTGCAGCGAGTGTGGCAGCACCGAGGATGGCGCCGGAAGCCATAGCGGCGGAAAGTAACTGGCGTTTCATGCAAGACACCTCATTTGGGTTGTTGTCACGTGTTCGGTCCCTGGCCAATTCATCTCGACATGGCTCATCGGACGATACCGGGCATGCTGGCAGGCGAACCGATCCTGCGCATTCGCCAAGCGCATCGACGATGACGACCGCCTGGCTGAAATAATCGTTGCCCTGTCAAGATACGCACGGTTACACAGGGCTGCAAAAGCGATCAGCGCTCGCCGGAGCACTCGGCGACACGGGTACTGCGGCTGCGGCACGCCAATCTTACCCAAAGCGACCCGCGGACGACAGCCCTTTTACTGACTAAGTCGTTGAAAACGGAGTACCTTCGGTGGGCTACAAAGCCAACGACCATGCTGCAGGCGTGAAATGCCGCGACGCCCCATCGAAACAATCAGCGCCGGGCTCACAGATTGTAGCCCAGCACCCCCGGCAGCCACAGGGCGATCTCGGGGAATAGCGCCACCGCCAGCAGCGCCGCGGCCATCGCGATGACGAACACCAGCGCCCAGCCCAGGGTCTGCTCGAGACGAATGCCGGCCACCTCGGTGGTCACCATCAGATTGACCGCTACCGGCGGGGTGAACTGGCCAATGGCGATGTTCATCGCCAGCAGGATACCGAACCACACCGGATTCCACTCGAAATGCTGCATCACCGGAATCAGGATCGGCATCAGGATCAGATAGATCGAGATCGCATCGAGCAGCATGCCGGCGAGCAGCACCGCGAGCATGATCAGCGCGAGCAGCACCGCACCGTTGTCGGACAGCGCAATCAGCCACTCGGCGAGATTCCGGAAAGTACCCAGCATGGTGCCCGCCCAGGCGAAGATGCCGGCCAGCGCGATGATCAGCAGCACCACCCCGGAGATCGTCGCCGCCTCGCCGAACAGCCGCCACAGCCCGCGCCAGTCGAGTTCGCGGGTAAGAAACAGCCCCACCACCACGCCATAGGCGACCGCCGCCACGGCGGCCTCGGTGGGCGTGAACAGCCCGCTGCGCAGGCCACCGAGGATCAACACCGGGGCGAACAGCGCCGGAATCGCCTGGCGAAAGCTCTCGCCCAGCGGCGGGCGCTCGACCTCGCCGGGCGTCTCCCAGCCATGCCGGCGCGACAGCCAGAATGCCGGCACCAGCAACGCCAGGCCGGCGAGCACGCCGGGGAACAGCCCGGCGGCGAACAGCGCGCGCAGGTCGACCCCGGGCACCACGATGGAATACAGGATCAGCGCCACCGACGGCGGGATCAGGATCGCCGTCGATGCCGAGGCGGCGATCAGTGTCGCCGAGAACGGTTTTGGGTAACCCGCGCGGGTCATGCTCGGCAGCATCACCATCGCCACCGCGGCGGCGTCCGCCGGCCCCGAGCCGCTCATCCCGCCCATGATCAGGCACACCAGCACCGCGACCAGCGCCAGCCCGCCATGCCGCGCACCGATCAGCGCCTGGGCGAAGCGCACCAGCCGCGCCGCGACCCCGGCGCGCTCGAAGACCAGCCCGGCGAGAATGAACAGCGGTATCGCGATCAGCGGGTACTTGGCGATGCTGTTGTAGGTGTTGGTGCCCAGCGTCGCCAGCATCGCCGGCGAGAGGCCGGTGACGATTCCCACCGCGCCGGCCAGGCCCAGCGAGAACGCCACCGGCACGCCGGCCAGCAGCAACAGCAGGAAGCTGGCGATCATCAAAAGATCAGCACTCATCGTCGAGCCCACCGCGCAGGCGATCGCGAATCTGCTGGACGAGCCGCACCAGCATCGCCAGCGCCAGCAGCGGCAGCCAGACCAGGTACCACCACAGCGGCACGCCGAGCCCCGGGGACAGCGACTGCCAGTGGTATTCCTGCCAGGCCAGTTGCGCCCCGTAACCCACGATCAGGCCCAGCACGACCAGCCCCGCCAGGCCCTGAAACAGGATCAACGCCCGCCGCGGCCCCGGCGGCAGCGCGCGCTCGACCAGAGTGATGCGGATATGCCCGCTGCGCCGCACGACCACCGCCGCGCCGGCAAAGGTCACCACCACCAGCAGGAAAACCGAGAACTCCTCGGTGAAGGCGAACGAGGCGTCGGTCACGTAGCGCACCACCACGTTGGCCAGGCTGATCAGCGCGATGATCATCAGCCCGAGGCTCGCCAGCAGGCGCTCGAGCCGTGCATCCGGTTGCGGTTTCATGAAAGACCTCGTGACGAAGCCGGCCAGGACGCTGGCCGGCAAGCCGACAACCCCAGGATCAGCGGTTAGCGACCGCCTCGCGCGCCGCCGCGACGATTTTCTCGCCGATCTGCGGGGTCCATTCGTCATACACGCTCCGGGTCGCCTCGGCGAATGCCTGACGCTGTGCATCGCTGAGCTCGACCACCTCGACACCGCGCGACTGGATGTCGGCCAGGCGCTGGTCGCGCTGCCCACGCGACAACTCGATCTCCCACGCGCCGGCATCGACCGCCGCCTGACGCAGCAGTTCGCGGTCCTCTGCGGGCAGTTGCTGCCAGACGGTGCGATTGACGGCGAAGATCAGCGGATCGTTCATGTAATGCCAGAGCGTCAGGTATTTCTGGCCGACCTGGTCGATACGCGCCACGTCGAATACCGACAGCGGGTTCTCCTGACCGTCGACGGCGCCGGTGGTCAGCGCCGGCTTGGCATCGGCCCAGCTCATCTGGGTGGGATTGGCGCCCAGCGCGGTGAAGGTGTCCTGGAACAGCGGCGAGCCGACCACGCGAATCTTCAGTCCCTCGAGGTCGTCGGGCGAATCGATCGCCAGCTTGGAGTTGGAGAGCTCGCGAAAGCCGTTCTCGCCCCAGGCCAGCGGCTTGACGCCGCGCGACGCGATCGCCGCGAAGATCTGCTCGCCGGCCTGGCCGCCGGTGATCGCGTCGACCGCGGCGTAGTCCGGCATCAGAAACGGCAGCGAGAACAGGTTGAGCTCGGGCACCTGCGGCGACCAGTTGATGGTCGAGCCCACCGCCATGTCGATCAGCCCCTGGCGCATCGCCGAGAACTCGCGGGTCTGGTCGCCGTTGACCAGTTGCGAGTTGGGATAGACGCGCAGAGTGATGCGTCCCTGGGAGCGCTGCTCGACCAGTTCGGCCCATTTCTCGGCCGCCTGGCCCCAGGGAAAGGCGTCCGAGAGGACCGTCGAGACCGAGTATTCGCGGGCCTGGGCGGTCAGCGCGGTGCACAGTAAAACGGCCCCTGCCAAGACGGCAGAAAGACCGGTGAAGCGGCGTGTGATCATGATCCGAATCCTTGCATGCGCCAGCCGGCGGACCCGGTCTGACTGATTTTATTGGCTATTATGGGAAGCTGAGCGGCTTCCTGAGCATGCAGGTCCATTGGGGTGGGGACCCGCCGCGACCGGCTCGTGGCCGTTCGCCAGCAGCACCCGGCACCGGGTGGGTACCGGGTTGATATCGAACATCAGCCATTGTAAAGCGCGCACGCCCGAAAGAAACCCTCGCTCGTCATGGCAGGTCGACCCGATCGCCGACTTCAATGCCCCGCGCGACGAAATAGCCGTCGTTGACCTCCAGGGCCGCGCGAAAGGGCACTCCCGCAGGATAGGTGGGGCAGTCGCTGGCCCGCTCGCCGGAACACGGCACCATGCGCTTGATGGCGCGAATCTCGCCCTCGCTGCCGAGAAAGGCGATCGCCAGCGGAATCAGCGTATTGCGCATCCAGAACGCCCCCTGGGGCGATTGCTCGCGGGGGTAGACGAACAGCATTCCGGCGTCGGCCGGCAGCGTCTCGCGGCTCATCAGGCCACGCGCTCGCTCATCCGGCTCGCGGGCAATCTCGACCTCGAGTTCATAACGGCGTTCGCCGCTATCGATGATCAGCCGTGCGCGCTCCAGCCCGCTGCCATTCTGCTCGGCGAGGGCCGTCGTTGCCAGGCTAGCCAGCGGGACAATCAGTGCCATGGCCAACCACTGTCTTATCGTTCCGGCCACCCCGGCCGCGCCGGCTCCCGCTTGTCGCCGATTACCCATTGCCGCCTCCGTTCAGTCATCCTTGCGATGGTCGCCACGCGCCTCGCCGCCACCCCACCCGTTCTTTATACTCGGGGCTCGCCCTTACGTCAGGCCTGCCACCCATACTCAGGGACACCTCGTGCCACTACGCGATCTAGCGCTCGGTCTCACCGTCATCGTCATCTGGGCGCTCAATATCATCGTCATCAAGCTCGGCGTCGCCGACATGCCGCCGCTGCTGCTGATGACGCTGCGCTTCATGCTGGTCGCGGTGCTGATCGTGCCCTTCACCCGCATCACTCGCCGCCAGCTCCCCTGGTTGCTGCTGCTCTCGGTGACCTTCGGCGGGCTGCATTTCCCGCTGTTGTTTCTGGGGCTGCGCGAGGCCGAGGCCGGCACCGGCGCGCTGCTGGTGCAGATGGGCACGCCCTTCGCCACCCTGCTCGCCGCGGCCTTCCTCAAGGAGCGCCTCGATGCGCGACGCTCGATCGGCCTGGCGCTATCGTTCGCCGGTGTGGCGATCCTCGCCGGCGGGCCGTCGCTGCCCGATGCCCTGCCCACCACCCTGCTGCTGGGCAGCGCGCTATTCTGGGCGATCTCCAATCTGTTGATCAAGGCGGCGGTGCACATTGCACCACTGACGCTGGCCGGCTGGATCGCGCTGTTCGCGATTCCCCAGGTGGCGCTGGAAAGCTGGCTGTTCGAGAACGACCAGCTGGCGGCGCTGGCGGCCGCCGGGGCGAGCGGCTGGGGCGCGGTCTTCTACACCGCGGTGATGTCGTCGATCGTCGCCTACGGGCTGTGGTACCGGCTGCTGCAGAAGCACCCGGTCAGCCGCGTCGTGCCGCTGTCGCTGCTGATGCCAGTGTTCGCGGTGATCCTCGGCGTCTGGCTGCTCGACGATTCGCTGGGCGTCAACAAGCTGGCCGGCGGCACGCTGGTTATCGCCGGGCTGGCGGTGATCAATCTGCGGTTGAGCAAGTTCCTGCCCTGGCTCGGAAAACGCTCGCGCCAGCCCGAGAACGCCCGCCCCGGCAGATAACACTGCCCACCGCTATCGCGAATGAATTAGCTTATATGGACCCGTCCCGTTGTGCAAGCCAGCCGCGACGAGACATGAGGTGAGACTGCACGCTTATATCCGGCCTCTTCATGGCACCTGCTGCGGCACCGGGCCCTGATGGAATGCGCGCTCTCTGGCCTCTTATCTCCCACGCGGCCTCAATGGGCCTAGCGAATTATCAGTGTGCCAGAGAGCCGGTCTTGCCGATCATGTCATCGAGGCAACTTGCCCGCGCAACCTCGGGAAAACTCCTTGCTGTATCCGCTTCCGCTTCTTGCCTTCTCGTCTGGCCTTCCGGCCCTCAGATCGCCTGGCCCTGAGGCTGGTAAGGCCGGCCATGCGCCAGCACGGACCAGCAGATCCGGGCCAGCTTGTTGGCCAGCGCCACGATCGCCTTGCGTTGGCCCACGCGCGCCGCCAGCTCACAGACCCAACGGGCCAGCCGGTCGGGGGTCGCCTGGCGCTGGAACTGGCGTAAGGCCGCCCGGGCCCCATGCACCAACTGGCGTCGCACCTCGCCGTTGCCCCGCTTGGTAATGCCCTTCAACCGCGCCTTGCCGCCACTGGAGAACTGCCGCGGTACCAGACCGATCGAGGCGCTGAACTGGCGGCCGTTGGGGAAACGCCGGGGATCGCCCAGGTGGCTCAGCAACAGCGTGGCGTTGATCGGGCCAATACCGGGCACGCTCATCAGCCGTTCGGCCTCCGCCGAGGCCTTGGCCAGCCCCATCAACTGTTTGTCATAGCCCTTGAGCCGCTCGTCCACCTCACGCCATTGGGCGATCAGGTCGTCCAGCAGGGCGCACAGGGCGCTACCCAGCCGCTCTCGGTGGCGGTCGATCAGCTCTCGGGCGACGCCCTGGCGAAGCACCGCGTGGCCCTGAGCCACCACGAGCCCGAACTCGCCCATCAGCCCGCGCAGCTCATTGCCGATCGCCGTGCGCTCGCGAACCAGGCGCGTGCGTACCCGATGCACGGCCTGAAGCGCCTGTTGTGCCTCGGTCTTGATGGCTACGTGGGGCGTGGCGGGGCGCGCCGCCGCCTCGGCGATCCCCGCGGCATCGCGGGCGTCGTTCTTGTGGCCCTGGACGAAGGGCTTCACGGCCTGGGGCGGCAACAGGCGCGCGTCATGCCCCATCGCGCGGATCTCGCGCGCCCAGTAATGGGCCGAACCACAGGCTTCCATCGCAACCTGGCACGGCGGCATCTGGCTCAGTGTCAGGCGCAGTTGCTGCCGGCTCACCGACTTGCCGAAGATTTTACGGCCGTGTGCATCGATGGCGTGCAGTTGGAAGACATGCTTGGCGAGATCGATACCCACAATGCTAATGTTGTTCATGGATGAACCCTCCTCTCGGGATGCCGTGGGTGCCCCGTGCACCGATAGATGGCGTTACACACTCATCTTGGCACACGGGGGGACGGGTCCATCCCATTTCCCACCAAACCCGGGAGGCCCATTGGGCTTGGGCATTTCCTGATAGGGGTCGGGAAGGCTTCGCCTCCCCGCCCTCCGAACCGTGCGTGCGGTTCTCCCGCACACGGCTCTCCAGTCGATGGTTTCAACATCGTGATTGGCTCGCTTGCTGCCAGGCTTCGGCTAGGGTGAAAAGCCCGGCAGCGGCGAAGAACCTATTGGGCCAACGTCGCGTGTCTGTTCCGGTGTTGCCACGCCCAGGGCGTTTCTCCTGCTTGCGCAGGATGGCGCGAAGCCGTCGGCGGATGAAGCCATCCAACGGCCGGAACGTTGTCCGATAGGCGTGTCGGAAGTAGCCGAACCAGCCTCTTAGCAGAGGATTGAGTGAGGCGATGATCTGCCGCAGACTCTTGCCTTCCGTCCGCCGCGTCTTGCTTCTCACCTTGTCCTTGAAGGCTCTGAGACTCTTCCTACGTACCCAGCGCTTTCCCGCCTCGAAGCGGTAGCCCAGGAAGTCGAAGCCCTCGCCGCGTTGTCGACAGTCACCGATATGGGGCTTGTCGGGGTGCAGGGTCAGGCCATTCGTCATCACCCAGTCCTGCACGTGGGCCAGGGCCTGCCGGGCCTCCTGCTCGCTGTAACAGAGGATGACAAAGTCGTCGGCATACCGCACCATGCGATAGCCGCGCTGGGTCATCTCCTGGTCCAGCGGGTGCAGGTAGAGATTCGCCAGCAAGGGGCTGATGATCGCTCCTTGCGGCGCTCCCGCGGTGGGGCTCCAGCAGTTCATCTCGCTAACGATGTCCTGCGTCAGCCAGGCACGCAGCAGTGACAACAACCGACCATCGCTGAGCCGTTCCTCAACACGGCTCATGAGGCGGTCATGCGGGATGCTGTCGAAGTAACCCTGCAGGTCGGCGTCGACCCCCCAGGTCATGCCGGCCTTGAGGCCATCATCGACGGCCCGCAAGGCGTCCTTGCAGCCTCTTCCTGGTCGGAAGCCATAGCTCATCGGCAGGAACTCGTGCTCGAGAATCGGTTCGATGACACGCTTGAGCGCCGCCTGAACGATGCGGTCCTTGACGGTAGGGATACCCAACGGGCGTGTCTTGCCGTCGCTTTAGCCGCCACCCCAGCGCGACGGGTGCGTTTCAGGCTTCGCTGTCTCCCAGCAAGCTCGCCACCTGACCCGGCCGAATCGAGTTCGTCATCCTACGGACCGCCAGTTCGCCTCCGGTTGCTCTCCACCCCGCCTCGCGGCGACGCAGTTACCTTCGACTACGGGGCCATGGCTTACCCCGACTCGGACTTCCACCGAGTTGTGTGCACGCCTTCACGGGCGCACTGGGAGGGAACCTTGTTCCCGATAAAGGTAGAGGCGCATCCGGTTGACCCACCGGCCCATCGGGGTATCTTGGAGCCGATCAGCGGAGCGGTCCACCACGCCGCGACCACGAATTCGCGATGCCGACCGCGCGGCATCCCATCAAGGAGCGACAAGCGATGCACTGGAAGACCCGTGGCGCCATCGGGGCGCTGGCACTGACCCTCGCCGCCTGCAGCCAGACGCCCACCGGGCGTTCGCAGCTGACGTTGTTCTCCGATGAAGAGCTCGATCGGATGGGCGAGCAAAGCTTCGCCCAGTATCAACAGCAACTGCCCACGGTCGGTGGCCAGACGGCCGACTACGTGCAGTGCGTGGCCCAGTCCGTCACCCAGGCCGCGAGTAGCGGCGAAAACTGGGAGGTCAAGATCTTCAAGGACGATTCGGCCAACGCCTTCGCCCTGCCCGGCGGATATATCGGCGTCAACACCGGGCTGCTCAAGGTCGCCGAGAACCAGGACCAGCTGGCCACCGTGCTCGGCCACGAGGTCGCCCACGTACTCGCCCAGCACGCCAACGAGCGGGTCTCGACTCAGGCGGCAACCCAGACCGGACTGTCGGTACTGCAGTCGGCCGCCGGCCTCGACAGCCAGGGTGGCCAGCAGCTGATGGGGCTACTCGGCATGGGCGCCGAATACGGCATCATCAAGCCCTTCTCGCGCACCCAGGAGAGCGAAGCCGACGTGCTGGGGCTCGAGCTCATGGCTCAGGCCGGTTTCGATCCGCGGGCAAGCATCAATCTCTGGCAGAACATGTCGGCCAACAGCCAGGGCCAGCCCCCAGTGTGGATGTCGACCCATCCCAGCGACGGCCAGCGCATCGAGGGCCTGCAGGCGCAGATGGACCAGGCGCTTGCCGCCTACCAGCAGGCCCGGGCCAACGGCCGCACGCCGAATTGCCAGCGTCCGAGCTGAGCCGCCCGGCAGCGGCGTGCTTCACAGCGAGCGGCGCAATCGCTCACGCACCGCCGCGGTGTCCGGACGGACGCCCCGCCATAGATAGAACGATTCCGCCGCCTGTTCGATCAGCATGCCCAGGCCGTCGACGGTGCGCGCACCACGTTCGGCGGCCCAGCGCAGGAACACCGTCGGCGCGGCGCCGTACATCATGTCGTAGGCCAGCCCGCCATCCGCGAACAGCGCATCGGGCAGCGGCGGTAGATCACCGGCCAGGCTGGCGCTGGTGCCGTTGATCACCAGATCGAAGGGCCCCGCGATCTCGTCGAAGCCGCCGCCGGCAGTCTCGCCCAGGTCGGCGAAGTCCGCAGCCAGCTTGCGGGCCTTGCCGGCGGTGCGGTTGGCGATCACCAGCCGTGCAGGGCCGGTTTCCAGCAAGGGCTCGAGCACGCCACGTACCGCGCCGCCGGCCCCCAGCACCAGAATGCGTGCCCCTTTGAGCGGCGCAGCGTGGGCGGCCAGGTCGCTGACCAGCCCCACGCCGTCGGTGGTGTCGCCATGGAGCTTGCCGGCGTCGTCGAGCAGCAGCGTATTGACCGCCCCGGCGCGTCGGGCGCGCGCGCTCAGCGTCTCGGCCAGACGCCAGGCGGCCGCCTTGAACGGCACGGTGACGTTGGCGCCGCGGCCGGCGGCGGCGGCAAACTCGCGCCAGGCATCGGCAAAGCCGTCGATTGGCGCCTCGATGGCCTGGTAACTCAGCGTCTCGCCAGTCTGCTCGGCGAAGGCGGCATGGATCTGCGGCGACTTGGAGTGGCCGATCGGGTGGCCGAACACGCAGTAGCGATCGCTCATGCCGCGCCCTCCTCTTCCCCCAGCCAGTCGCGGGCGATTAGATAGTCACTGTACAGCCGCGCCTCGGCGCTGCCGGGCTCCGGCCTCCAGCCGTAGTGCCATTCGACCACCGGCGGCATCGACATCAGGATCGACTCGGTGCGTCCGCCGCTTTGCAGCCCGAACAGCGTGCCGCGATCCCAGACCAGGTTGAATTCCACGTAGCGCCCGCGCCTATAGAGCTGGAAAGCCCGCTCGCGCTCGCCGCAGGCGTCGTCGCGGCGACGCCGCACGATCGGCAGGTAGGCGTCGAGGAAGCTGTCGCCCACCGCGCGCTGGAAGCCGAAACAGGTCTCGAAATCCCAGGCGTTGAGATCGTCGAAGAACAGCCCGCCGACGCCACGGGTCTCGTCGCGGTGCTTGAGATAGAAGTATTCGTCGCACCAGCGCTTGAAACGCGGGTAGACCTCGTCGCCGAACGGCACGCAAGCGTCGCGGGCCACGCGATGCCAGTGCAGCACATCGTCGTGCACCGGATAGAACGGCGTCAGGTCGTAGCCGCCGCCGAACCACCAGACCGGCTCCTCGCCGGGCTTCTCGGCGATGAAGAAGCGCACGTTGCCGTGGCTGGTGGGCACGTGGGGGTTGCGTGGGTGCAGCACCCAGGAAACACCGACGGCGTGGAAGCTGCGACCGGCGAGTTCGGGGCGCGCGGCGCTTGCCGAAGGCGGCAGCATGGCGCCATGCACGTGGGAGAAATTGATCCCGCCCTTCTCGAACACGGCGCCGTTTTCGATCACCCGCGAACGGCCGCCGCCGCCCTCGGCGCGCTCCCAGGCGTCTTCCCGGAAAGCCGCCCCGCCGTCCTCGCTGGCCAGCGCCTGGCACAGCGTATCCTGCAGGTCGAGCAGATAGCGCTTGACGGTATCGAGATGAGGGTGGGACACGCGGATCTCCTTGGGCTTTGTCTGGAAACTGGCGGCGTTCACTCGCGCAACCACTCGCCGCTGCACAGGTCGCGGATGCGGCTGGGGCGGGGACGACCGCCCAGCGGGCCGTCGACAATCGTCACCGCATCGCCGAAGTAGTCCCGCACGGTAGCCGCGTCGCGGGCCGGAGGCTCGCCGGCGCGATTGGCCGAGGTCGATACCAGCGGCCCGCCGAAGGCCTCGCACAGCGCGATCACCCCGGGATGGTCGCTGACCCGCACGGCGACGCGGTCATGATCGCCGCGCAGCAGCGCCAGCGAGCGACCGTTGTCGGGGACCAGCCAGGTCAGCGGGCCCGGCCAGCTGTCGGCCAGACGCTGGCGCAGCGATAGCTCGAGCCCGGCCAGCCAGGGCTCGAGCTGGGCCATGGAGGCGGCGACCAGGATCAGCCCCTTGGCGGGGTCGCGTTGCTTGAGCGCAAGCAGTCGGGCGAGCGCGGTCGGGTCGTCGGGATCGCAACCCAGCCCCCACACCGCCTCGGTGGGATAGGCGATCAATCCGCCTTCGCGCAGCTGGGCGACGGCGGTTTGCAGGGTAGCGGTTGAGTACATCCGGCGGGACTCCCTTCAACGAGCTTCGAGCTTTGGCGAGCTCCGACACGCGGTAATGACGCGGCCAAGTCTAGCATGCAGCGCCGCGCCCCGGCAGCCGTGGCGCTTGGTCTGGATCAGCAGCGCACCCAGCCACCCGGCGCCTGGGCTACCCGACCCTCGAGCTCGAGTTCGAGCAAGCGCTGCTGGCAGAAGCCGAAGTCCCTGCCCGAGAGTTCGATCAGTAGATCGAGCGGCGTCGGCGAGCCGCTGAGCAGGTCGAGCAGCGCATCGCCGCTCGGTGCCGCCGGATTCGCCGGATGCGTGGCCAGCGTCGACGAATCGCCTGTCGCGACCCAATGGCCGAGCTCGAGCAGGATGTCGGCAAGCTCGCTGACCAGCGTCGCGCCCTGCTTGAGCAGCGCCAGGCAGCCCTGGGCCTGCGGATTGTTGAGCGAGCCGGGCAGCGCGAACACTTCACGGTTCTGCTCGGCGGCCAGCCGCGCGCTGATCAGCGAGCCGCTCTTCTCGGCCGCCTCGATGACCAGCACGCCCAGCGACAAGCCGGTGATCAGCCGGTTGCGGCGCGGGAAGAACGCCGGATTGGCGCGCGTCCCCGGCGCGTACTCGCTGAGCAGCAGCCCGCCCTCGCCGCGCATGCGCCGATAGAGCTCGGCGTGGCGCGCCGGGTAGGTGACATCGATGCCGCAGCCCAGCACACCGATACTGCGCCCCCGCGCATCGAGCGCAGCCTGATGGGCGCGCCCGTCGATGCCCAGCGCCATGCCGCTGGTCACGCACAGCCCCGCCGCGGCCAGTTCGCCGGCGAAGCGCGCGGCGTTGCCGAGCCCCTCGCGGGTCGGTCGCCGCGTGCCGACGATCGCCAGCCCGGGTGCCTCGAATGCGGCGAGATCGCCGATCGCCCACAGCAGCGGCGGCGGGTCGGGAAGCTCGTCGAGCAGCGCCGGCCAGGCGTCATGGCCGGGATAGAGCAGGTGATGATCGGTCGCCGTGGCCTGCCAGTCCTGGGCACGCGCGATGAGCGCCGACAGCGGACTGCGCGCCGGATGATCGAGCCACAGCCGCAGGGCGTCGCGCCCCGGCGCCGGCAGCATCGCCAGCCAGCCTTGCGGCCAGTCCGGTGCCTGGCGTTGCAGTTCGGCCAACCGCCGTGGCCCGATTCCCGGCAGGTGGGCCAGCGCCAGGGCGATTTCCGGGGTGGCCGTCACGGCCGCCGCGCCGAGCCGGCGAGCAGATCGTCGCTACGCGGCGCATGGACCCGGTCGCCGACTGCCAAGCTGCGCGTGGCGTGCATCACCAGCGCATAGCTGACCCGGTCGTAGAGTCGGAACACCATCAGCCAGCCGGCGTCCTCGCCGGGCAGTTGCACGGGTTCGCCGGTCTGCGGGTCGCTGAGCGTCTCGCCCTGCTGTTCGACGGCCAGCACCGCGCCGCGACTCAGACCGTCGCGCTGGCCCAGGTCGAGCGCCACCACGTCCAGCCGGCCGATGAACTGCACGCCGCCCGGCACCGCCAGGATCCGACCCTCAAGCGGCTGTTCCGGCGCGTGAGGCTGGAAGGCCGGCGTCACCGGCAGCGACTCCTGGGTCAGCAGCCGGTCGCCCTGGCGAATTTCCTGGCGCGAGGCGGTGACCCGCAACAGCGCAACGTCGCCATCGCGGCGCACTAGCCGGGCCTCGCCCAGGGTTTCCAGCTCGAGGCCCAGGAACTCGCCACTGTCGGGGTCGAGGTAACGCTCACCGCGACGATAGATGCCGAAGCGCTCGCCAGGCGGCAGTTCGCCGCGCACGTAGATGCGATCGCCGGCGCCGCTGACGATTCGCCGGTCGTCGCCGGCGATCACATAGGCGGCATTGTCGAACTCGCCCGGGCCGACGATGCGGTTGGCGTCGAGAAAGCGCTGCACGCTTTCCAGCGGCAGCGGCGGAATCGCCTCGCGCCGTGGCACCTCGCGAACCTGGGGCGAGAGCCGCACGACACCACCCTGGCCGGGCTCCAACCCCAGCCGCGGCTGGCCATTTTCCCGGTAGAGATAGATCACGTCGCCGGGGTAGATCCAGTGCGGGTCGTCGATCTGCGGGTTGCCGTCCCACACCTCGGGCCATTGCCAGGGGTGATCGAGAAAGCGTCCGGCGATGTCCCACAGGGTATCGCCCCGGGTCACGGTATAACGGCTCGGCGCATCGTCACGCAGCGTGGCGGCCGCAGCGGGCTCGAACGGCAATAGCCCCCCGAGGGCGATACCCAGGGCCAGGGCCCCGAGCGCCAGCCAGCGCCGGCAGCCGCCGGCAGTTTGTTCACTCATCCCCTGCGCCTCGTTATATTGTGTCTCATGCGTGTCCAAGCATTATCGTCAATGCCGCGCATAGCCTTGAACTATCATGGCGATATTCCGGGCATGGTTTCGTTCCATGCTACCGCGTCCTACAATACGGTACATATCCCTGCTTAACCCGAAACGGTATTTTCAACGCCATGGCCAAGCTAGAGATCCTCGAATACCCCGACGACCGCCTGCGCACCAAGGCCGCACCGGTTGTCGCTGTCGACGACGAGGTGCGCACCCTGGTCGACGACATGCTCGAAACCATGTACGACGCCCACGGCATCGGCCTGGCGGCCACTCAGGTCGACCAGCACCGTCGCATCATCGTCATGGATGTCAGCGACGACCAGTCCCAGCCACGGGTACTGATCAACCCCGAGTACGCGCCGCTCGACGACGAGCGCGAGCCGATGCAGGAGGGCTGCCTGTCGATCCCCGAGTTCTACGCCGAGGTCCCGCGCGCGTTGCGTGTACATCTCAAGGCGCTGGATCGCGACGGCACGCCTTATGAACTCGACGCCGACGGGCTGCTGGCGCACTGTATTCAGCACGAGTGCGATCACCTCGAGGGACGGCTGTTCGTCGATTACCTGTCGCCGCTCAAGCGCGACCGGATCATGAAGAAGATGCAGAAGCGCCACAAGCAGATGGCCTGACGTCATCGACTGTCAATAGCATCTTTACAGCGCCGAGAGCCCCGAGGCCCTCGGCGTTTTTCGTTCGCGGGGCGATCCGCTACCATGGCGGCGTTCCCCGTCAGCAAGGCCCTTTCGATGACCCGACCGTTGCGCGTGATCTTCGCCGGCACCCCCGACTTCGCCGCGCACAGCCTGCAAGCGCTGCTCGCCAGTCAGCATCAACTGCTCGCCGTGTATACCCAGCCCGACCGCCCCGCCGGTCGCGGCCGCAAGCTCACGCCCAGCGCGGTCAAGGCGCTGGCCCAGCAGCACCCATTGCCGGTCCATCAGCCGCAGAGCCTCAAGGATCCCGAGGCCCAGCGCGAGCTCGCCGCCTACTCGGCGGATGTCATGGTGGTAGTCGCCTACGGCCTGCTGCTGCCCCAGGCGGTGCTCGACGCCCCGCGGCTGGGCTGTCTCAACGTCCACGCTTCGCTGCTGCCACGCTGGCGCGGCGCGGCGCCGATCCAGCGCGCCATCGAGGCCGGCGACGCGCTGACCGGCGTGACCATCATGCAGATGGATGCGGGGCTGGATACCGGCGACATGCTGCTGACCCGCGAGACGGCGATCGACGCCACCACCACCGGCGGCGCGCTGCATGACCGGCTGGCCGCGCTGGGCGGCGAGGCGATCGTCAGCGCGCTCGATGCGCTGGCCGGGCCGGGACTGACCGCCACACCGCAACCCAGCGCCGGAGTGACCTACGCCGCCAAGCTGTCCAAGCCCGAGGCGGCGCTCGACTTCACTCGCCCGGCGGTGGAACTTGCCGCCAAGATTCGCGCCTTCAACCCCTGGCCGGTGGCCTGGACGATGCTCGACGACGCCCCGCTGCGGCTGTGGTTCGCCGAACCCGAGACCGGCGAGCAGGTCGCCACCGCCCCCCCGGGCACCCTGCTCGAGTCCGATGGCGAGGCGTTGCGCATCGCCTGCGGCGCCGAGAGCCGCAGCGTGCTGCGCGCGACCCGCGCCCAGTTGCCGGGTGGCAAGCCGCTTGACGTGCGCGAGCTGCTCAACGCCCGCGGCGAGCGTTTCACGCCCGGCAAGCGGCTGACCCGGGAGGGGGCGACATCATGAGTCAGCCCGACGTTCGCGCCACCGCCGCGCGCCTGCTGGTCCCGGTACTCGACGGCCAGGGCTCGCTCGGCCATCTCGACGGCGGGCTTGCCGCGGCGGGCATCGCCAACCGTGACCGCGGCTTCGCCAAGGCGCTGTGCTACGGCGTGTGCCGCGCCCTGCCGCGTCTCGAGGCGCTGTCCGGCGAGCTGTTGCGCCAACCCTTCAAGCGACGCGATCTGGATGTTCAGGCGCTACTATTGATAGGGCTCTACCAGTTGCTCTACATGCGGGTGCCGCCGCACGCCGCGGTCGGCGAAACCAGCGGCGCCGCGCGCGCGCTGAGCAAGGAGTGGGCGACCCGCGTGCTCAACGGCTGCCTGCGGCGCTTCCAGCGCGAGAGCCAGACGCTCCAGGCCAGGGTCGACCGCGATCCGAGCGTGGCGCTTTTGCACCCGCCGTGGCTGCTCAAGAGCCTGCGCCAGGCCTGGCCCGACGACTGGCAGGCGATCGCCGAGGCCAACAACCGGCCGGGGCCGATGACATTGCGCGTCAACTGTCGCCGCAGCTCGCGCGAGGCGTATCAGGCGCGGCTCGCCGAGGCCGGCTTGGCGGCCCGCGCCGCGCCGTATGCCGCCCAGGCGCTGACCCTCGACGAGGCCTGCGACGTCCAGACGCTGCCCGGCTTCGAGACGGGCGAGGTCAGCGTCCAGGACGAGGCCGCCCAGCTCACCGCCGAGCTGCTCGCTCCCGCGCTCGAGACCCGGCCCGGGGCGCGGGTGCTCGACGCCTGCGCGGCGCCGGGCGGCAAGAGCGCACACTTGCTCGAAACCTTCGCTATCGCGCTCACCGCGCTCGACAGCGATGCCCAGCGGCTGTCGCGCGTCGAGGCCACCCTCGCCCGACTGGGCCTGTCGGCGACGCTGACCCACGCCGACGCCGGCGAGCTGGCCTGGTGGGACGGCCAGGCGTTCGATGCGATCCTGCTCGACGCGCCCTGCTCGGGCAGCGGGGTGATCCGC
This sequence comes from Halomonas zincidurans B6, assembly GCF_000731955.1. Lineage (NCBI taxonomy): Bacteria > Pseudomonadati > Pseudomonadota > Gammaproteobacteria > Oceanospirillales > Halomonadaceae > Modicisalibacter > Modicisalibacter zincidurans. Next base: position 2,690,012 of record NZ_JNCK01000001.1, read on the forward strand.
CGCCATCCCGACATCAAGCGCCTGCGCCGGCCCAGCGACATCCGTGCGCTGGCCGGCCAACAGGCGCGTCTGCTCGACGCCTTGTGGAGGACGCTGACGCCGGGCGGCACGCTGCTCTACGCCACCTGCTCGGTGCTGCCCGAGGAAAACAGCCAACAGATCGCCGCCTTCCTGGCGCGCACCGCCGATGCCCGGGCGACGCCGATCGACGCCGACTGGGGCCGCCCGGCCGGGGCCGGGCGCCAGCTGTTGCCCCAGGCCGGTGGCCATGACGGCTTCTTCTACGCCCGGCTGGTCAAGGAGTCGACAGGCCCCGGTGGCTAGCTTCTATACTGGATGATGGGTCCGTGAACGCTTCGGCGTGCCCCGGGTCCTCACCCATTCCGGCATTTGGAGTTGCCCATGTCCACCCACGTCTACAAGCACATCGAGCTCACCGGCTCCTCGCCCAAGGGAATCGAGGACGCCGTGGAGCAGGCCATCGCCCGGGCCAACGAGAGCCTGCACGACATGCGCTGGTTCGAGGTCACCGATACCCGGGGCCACATCGAGCATGGCCGAATCATGCATTGGCAGGTCACCGTCAAGGTCGGCTTCACGCTCACAGAGCCCGAGTGACGCGCCTGTGAGGCTCATGTGAAAGCTCACTTGAAAGCTCACTTGAAAGCTCACTTGAAAGCTCATTTTAAAAGGTTCTTCGCAGATCAGCGTGAAACGTCAAGGCCTCGCTATTGGGAATAAATTGCCTCCCACGCGACCCGGCCTGGATGGCCATTTGGAGCATGGGGCCGGGGATTTTTGTGGGAGGGAACTTGTTCCCGATTGGCGCCGCAGGCGCCCGGCATGGCCGGGAAGGTACAGTGCCCGCCGCCATCGCGAATGAATTCGCTCCCACAAGGACAAGCTAACCGGCAGGGGGCTGTGGGAGGGAGCTGGTTCGCGATGATCCGTGCCGCATTTCCCGGCAAAATGCGATGAACCTTTTAAAATAACGGGGTCCGGTCCACCGGGCCCTGTCCCCGCCCCGCTCGACTGGTTTATGCTTGCTCGCGTTTGAGAGCGCCCCGGTTGAACGCTCTTCCCAATCCCCGACCTTGCGCACGCGGACCCGACAACGATGAAAATTATCATTCTGGGCGCCGGCCAGGTGGGCGGCACGCTGGCCGAACACCTCGCCCACGAGGAAAACGACATCACGGTGGTCGATACCAGCACCGAGCGGCTGCGCGAGTTGCACAATCGTCTGGACATCCGCACCGTGACCGGACCCGCCTCCTATCCGATGGTGCTGCGCCAGGCCGGCGGCGAAGATGCCGACATGCTGATCGCGGTGACCAATTCCGACGAAGTCAACATGGTCGCCTGTCAGGTCGCGCACACGCTGTTCCGCACCCCGACCAAGATCGCCCGGGTGCGTGCCGCCGCCTACCTGACCCGCAAGGGCTTGTTCGCCAATGACGCGGTGCCGGTCGACGTGCTGATCAGCCCCGAGCAGGTGGTCACCGATCACATCCGCCGGTTGATCGTCTACCCGGGCGCGCTGCAGGTGCTCGAGTTCGCCGGCGGCCAGGTCCAGCTGGTGGCGGTCAAGGCCTATTACGGCGGGCCGCTGGTCGGCCAGGAACTGGGCTTCCTGCGCCGCCACATGCCCAACGTCGACACCCGCGTGGCGGCGATCTACCGTCGCAACCGGGCGATCATCCCGCGCGGCGACACGGTCATCGAGGCCGACGACGAGGTGTTCTTCATCGCCGCGCGCAAGGACATCCGTGCGGTGATGAGCGAACTGCGCAAGGTCGAGCGCGACTTCCGCCGGGTGCTGATCGCCGGCGGCGGCAACATCGGCCAGCGCCTCGCCGAACACCTCGAGCACAGTCATCAGGTCAAGATCATCGAGCACGACCTGGAGCGCTGCACGATGCTCTCCGAGCGCCTCGACCGCACCGTGGTGCTGCACGGCAGTGCGACCAGCAAGCGGCTGCTGATCGAGGAGAACATCGAGGACTGCGACATCTTCTGCGCGCTGACCAACGACGACGAGGTCAACATCATGTCGTCGATGCTGGCCAAGCGGCTGGGCGCCAAGAAGGTGCTGACGCTGATCAACAACGCCGCCTACGTCGACCTGGTCCAGGGCGGCGAGATCGATATCGCCATCTCGCCCCAGCAGGCGACCATCGGCGGCCTGCTGACCCACGTGCGGCGCGGCGACATCGTCAACGTCCATTCGCTGCGCCGCGGCGCCGCCGAGGCGATCGAGGCGATCGCCCACGGCGACTCGCGCTCGTCCAAGGTGGTCGGCCGGGCGATCGCCGAGATCGACCTGCCCGCGGGCACCACCATCGGCGCGGTGGTGCGCGGCAAGGACGTGCTGATCGCCCATGACGACGTGGTCGTCGAGTCCGGCGATCACGTCATCCTGTTCGTGATCGACAAGCGACGTATCCGCGACGTGGAGCGGCTGTTCCAGGTCGGCCTGACCTTCTTCTGAGCGTTTCTTCGAACCACGGACACTCGCCAGTGACGATGCCCCATTCGACAAGGAACATGCGCTCTTGAGCCCCCGCGTCACCCTGCGCATCCTGGGCTTGCTGCTGATGCTGTTCAGCCTGACCCTGCTGCCGCCGATCCTGATCTCGTGGCTGTTCGTCGACGGCGTGTGGGAAGCCTTCGCCGTCGCCCTGGCGATCACCGCGGCCACCGGCGCGCTGCTCTACGTGCCCAACCGCAATGCACGCAAGGAGCTGCGCACCCGCGACGGCTTCGTGATCACGGTGATGTTCTGGAGCGTGCTGGGGCTGTTCGGGTCGCTGCCGCTGATGCTCGCCAGCGACCCGGCGCTGTCGTGGACCGACGCCGTGTTCGAATCGTTCTCGGGGCTGACCACCACCGGCGCCACGGTAATCACCGGCATCGACCTGCTGCCCGACTCGATCCGCTACTACCGCCAGCAACTGCAGTGGCTGGGCGGGATGGGTATCGTGGTGCTGGCGGTGGCGATCCTGCCGACACTGGGCATCGGCGGCATGCAGCTCTATCGCACCGAGATCCCCGGCCCGCTCAAGGATTCCAAGCTCACCCCGCGCATCACCGAGACCGCCAAGGCGCTGTGGTACATCTACGCGGCGCTGACGCTGGCCTGCTTTCTCGCCTACTGGGCGGCCGGCATGAACTGGTTCGACGCCCTCGGCCACAGCTTCTCGACCGTCGCCATCGGCGGTTTCTCGACCTACGACGCCAGCATCGGCTACTTCGACAGCGTGGCCATCGAACTGATCGCCGTGTTCTTCATGATCGTGTCGTCGATCAGCTTCGGCCTGCATTTTGCCGTGTGGCGCGAGAAGCGCATCCGGCACTACCTGGCGGACCCCGAGTTCCGCTTCTTCGTCGGCTTTCTGCTGCTGCTCAGCCTGATCAGCATCGCCACCCTGCTGATCACCCGGACCCACGACGGCCTCACCGCGCTGCGTCACGGGCTGTTCGAAGCGGTATCGATCGCCACCACCGCCGGCTTCGGCGTCGCCGACTTCTCGGCCTGGCCCGGCGCGCTGCCGTTTCTGCTGTTCGTCGCCGCCTTCGTCGGCGCCTGCTCGGGGTCCGCCGGCGGTGGCATCAAGGTGGTGCGCATCCTGCTGATCCTCAAGCAGGGCATGCGCGAGGTGCTGCGGCTGATCCACCCCAACGCGGTGATCTCGATCAAGGTCGGCAAGGCGCGGATTACCGACAACGTGGCCCAGGCGGTCTGGGGCTTCTTCTCGGTCTACGTGATGCTGTTCCTGCTGATGCTGATCGGCCTGCTCGCCACCGGGCTCGACCAGGTCACCGCCTGGTCGGCGGTGGGCGCGGCGCTCAACAACCTGGGGCCGGGGCTCGGCGAGGTCGCCAACGATTACGGCGATATTCCCGCGCTGGCCAAATGGATCCTGGTGGCGGCGATGGTGCTCGGCCGACTGGAAATCTTCACCGTGCTGGTGCTGTTCACGCCGGCCTTCTGGCGCCGCTAGGCGACACCGGAAAATTCGCGGCACTCACCCGGCCACTCGTTGGTTTGGCCTGGCTCGCCGCGATGTGGATAATCGAGCTTCTGCCTTACAGCCAGCGAGCCCCCATGACCGATACGCAGGACATTGCCCCCCCGGATACCGCCAGCGGCCCACGCGAGGTGGTCGTCAGCGGCGATACCCGCTACACCCTGCTGGGCACCGCGCACGTCTCGCGGGCCAGTGCCGACGAGGTGCGCGAGCTGGTCGAGTCCGGCGACTTCGATGCGGTGGCCATCGAACTGTGCGAATCGCGCCACCAGAGCCTGACCCAGCCCAACACCCTCGCCGACCAGGATCTGTTCCAGGTGTTCCGCCAGGGCAAGGCCGGCATGGTGGCCGCCAGCCTGGCGCTGGGCGCCTTCCAGCAGCGCGTCGCCGAACAGTCGGGCATCGAGCCCGGCGCCGAGATGCGCGAAGCGGTCAAGGCCTGCCGGCGCGCCGAACTGCCGCTGCTGCTGATCGACCGTGACATCGGCGTGACCCTCAAGCGCATCTACGCCAACGTGCCCTGGTGGCAACGCGCCAGCCTGATCAGCGGGCTCGCCGCCAGCCTGGTCTCGCGCCAGAAGATCTCCAGCGAGGATATCGAGCGGCTCAAGCAGGGCGACGTGCTGGAATCGACCTTCGCCGAGTTCGCCCAGCAGTCCGAAGCGCTGTACACCCCGCTGATCGCCGAGCGCGACCGCTACATGGCGCTACGCCTGGCCGAGGACAATACCCCGGCGCGCTACCGCGAAGTGCTGGTGGTGGTCGGCGCCGGTCACCTCAAGGGCCTGGCCGAGCATCTCAGGGCACCGCTGCCCGCCGAGCCGGCCAGCGAACGCGCCGCGCTCGATACCGTCAAGCCGCGGGCGCGCTGGTGGAAGGCGATTCCCTGGCTGATTACCGCACTGGTGCTGATCGGCTTCGCAATCGGCTTCTCCCGCGATACCCAGCTCGGCTGGCAGTTGATCGGCGAATGGTTCCTGATCAACGGGGTGCTTTCGGCACTGGGCGCGACGATCGCCCTGGCCCACCCTCTGACGGTGCTGGCGACCTTCTTCGCCGCCCCGCTGACCTCGCTCAACCCGACCATCGGCGCGGGCTTCGTCGCCGCCGGCGTCGAACTGGCGATGCGCCGACCCAAGGTGCGCGACTTCTCGCGGCTGCGCCACGACGTCGCCTCGCTCAAGGGCTGGTGGCGCAACCGGGTGTCGCGCACGCTGCTGGTGTTCCTGCTCGCCACCGTGGGCTCGGCGGCTGGCACCTGGATCGCCGGGCTGCGCATCGCCGGCCAGTTACTGGGCTAGCGCGCGGCTCAGCCGCCGTGACACTTCTTGTACTTCTTGCCGCTGCCGCATGGGCAGGGATCGTTGCGACCCAACGTCTTCAAGGCATTGCGCACCGGCGTCTGCGGACCGTGGTTGCAGTGCGGGCCATGCACGTGGCCGGCACTGCCCGATGCGGGACCAGCGTCATGAGTGTGTCGGCAATCGGGGCCATGAACGTGAGGGGATTGGGGCATCGGCGGATCCTCGTAACGGGCGCATGACGGACAAGACGCGCATTATCGCCGTCGTCGCGGCGAAAGAGAATCCCCGGCAGGCCGTTCAGCGCATATGCTCGCGCCTTTCCAGCAACCGTTTCATCGCCGCGGTCGGGGCCTCGAGCTTGCCGTGTCGGCGGCTGGCCGCGTAGCTGTCGTTGAAGGCATCGAAGTAGTCGTCGAGAGTCGCCGCCGCCTCACCGTCGCCGGTCTGGTGGAGCAGTTCGGCGGCGACCTCGGCGGTACACAGATGCTCACTCGGGGCCGGTTTGCGCAGCCGGTAGCGGGTGGTGCGTTCGCTGTGCAGCGGCAATACCGGCAACGCGGCCAGGTACGCGCTGCGGCGGAACATGCGCCGCGCCTGACGCCAGGTGCCATCGAGCAGGATCAGCACCGGAATGCGGCCATCGCGCTTGGCGGCGCGCACGGCGTCGGGGCCGACCACCCGCTCGGCGTAGTCCGGCTGATCATCGGGAAACACCACGAAGGGCGCGAACCGAGGATCGTCGAGACGCGCCAGCAGGGTCGGGTCGGGCGCCGTGCGACACCAGGTGAAGACCTCGGTGGTATCCAGGATATCGCCGATCAGGCGCCCGGTGTTGGTCGGCTTGTAATGCTCGTAGGGGTGCGTCAGCAGCCACACGCGGGTCTCGCTGGTGGTGGCCACCTTGTAGGGACACAGGCAATTGAGGCTGGGCAGTCGGCACGCCTCGCAGCGCGTCACGAAGCTGCCCCGGGCGTTGAACGGCTTGCGACGCGGAGTATCGCCCGAGGCGTCTTCGCCACGCTGGGCGCCCCGCTCACGACAAGGTTCGCTATCACAATCGGCCATAGGCTCGTACGCACCGGGCTTGGACCCTGACTCGGTGACCCAAGCAGGACGCTGAATGAAGACGCTAGATGAAAGAGCCGGGTAGTTTAGCATGCGCGGCCTGGGTACCCGTCAAGCGATCCGCCGGCGGTTATCGGGGCAACGACAGTCTGCGCGCTTTATTGCGGCTCATGCTGGCTAGCGCTCAGACAAGCACTGTCGTAGGGCCAACCAGTCGACCGTACTTCACTAACATGCCAGACTGCCATCTTGGACCCTCACTACTAGTAGAATACCGCTGAATGAAGCTAAAGCGCCTGATACTGGAGAACTTTCGCGCCAAGCCATCTCTGTCGATGACGCTGGGGCCGCGCCTGACGCTGCTAATGGGCGCCAATGGTAGTGGCAAGACCACCTTGCTGGACGGTATCGCCATTGGGCTCGGTGAAATCCTCACCTATCTGCCCGGTGTGTCGGGCATGACCTTCAAGAAGCGGGGCGATATTCATCAGCGGGGTAACCACTTGGCGCCCTATACACGGATTACCCTGGAAACCTTTCAAAGGCTTTCCTGGGACCGACTCCAGCGGCGCGACAATAGCAAGAAGACAGCCGGTGAGATCCCTCCGGGACAGGGAGTAAAAGCGCTCAAGCAACATCTCGACATTACCGTGATAGATCCTTGGGCAGCCGGAGAGCCCTTCGAACTGCCGGTGTTTGCCTATTACGGCGTTAGCCGCGCCTTGCTGGATCTACCCCTCAGTCGCAAGGGATTTCCCAAGTCCCACGAACGTTTCGATGCCTTGGCCAATGCGCTGAACGCCGATACGCGTTTCAAGTCGGCCTTCGTCTGGTTCTACAACAAAGAAAACGAGGAGCATCGGCTGCAAAGGCAGCACAAGAGCTTCGACGTAACGCTGCCGGAGCTGGATGCGGTACGCCGTGCCATCACGCAGTTATTTCCCGACCTCTCCGAGCCGCATATCGAACTCAATCCGCTGCGCTTCGCAGTGAAGCAGCAGGGCGAATGGCTGAATATCGCTCAGCTCAGCGATGGCTATCAGACCCTGCTGGGGCTGGTCATCGACCTCAGTTCGCGAATGGCCATGGCCAACCCACATCTAGATGATCCACTGGCGGCTGAAGCGGTGGTGATGATCGACGAAGTCGATCTACACCTACATCCCGAGTGGCAACGGCGTGTAGTGGGAGACCTGCTAGTCACCTTTCCCAATACCCAGTTCATCATCACCACCCACAGCCCCTTTATCGTCGAGGCGCTCAACAATCATCTCAAGCGCAGCCAGCTCGATGGCCTCGAGATCACCCATGAAGCCATCCAGGCACTATTGCCGCTATCGCCGAAAGAGGTGGCCGCCTATCTCATCACGCCGGACGAGGCCCAGTCGCTGATGGCGGCCGACCTGGGGCTGCTCGATGACAAGCTGCTCAGCCACTTCAATGCCATCAATCGCCTCTATGACGAGATGCGGGATATCGAGTGGGAGCATCGCGAGGCATGAATCTGGGCAAGTATCAGGACTGCGTGTGTCGGAGGATGGGCAACACCCAGGCGTTGTGCCGCGGGGAACTGACGTTAGGTGAGCAAGGCAAGCGGATTCGCCTGACCCCCAAGGCAGGGGAGCAGGCCGTCGCAGTGGTGCTGGATGGCTGTGTCTTGCGCGATAATCAGCCGAAGTGCGACGGACTCTTCCTCTGGCAGGGCAATCAAAGTAATGCCGCCGTGCTCGTCGAACTCAAGGGCGCCGGTGATATCCCGCACGCTTTCGAACAGCTTGCCTACGTGAAGCGGCAGCGGCCGGAATATCGGGCATTGGTGAAATCCCTGCGTGCAGAAGCTGGCGCTGGCCGACGCGTGTTGGAAAAGGCCGTGGTGATCACCAACGGCATGCTCTCCAAGCCGGATCAGGAGCGGCTGGAAGATCATTATGGCATCCGTGTGATGGCCGTCCTGCATTGTGAAGCCAGCTCGCCAATTCCTGAGTTGCGAGACCATCTCTGACCGCACCGCGAGAGATTACATTAGTCACCAAGGTAGGCATCGACGCAAGGAGAAACACTCGATGGCCGACCTACCTCCACTGAAAGTATACTACGACGGCATCTGCCCCATTTGCCGACAAGATCGCGCCCGCTACGAAAGCTGGCTGGGCAGGCGAGTCCGACCGGCAGGTGACAGCAAACGCTGCGCGACAAGGGCGTGGGCGCGCAGGCAGCGCTGCTCTCCCTACACGTGGAAGAAGAGGACGGGCGCACCGGGAGGAAATCGACGCCTTGTGCTCCGACCTGACTTTGATCCTTGAACGGGCCTCTGAAACAATCAGATTCGTTTACACGTAGACAGCCTTACTTAACAAACGAGCTCTCATCCTATGCGAGTCTTGCTTTACAGCGATCTGGACGCGGCATCGATTCCCGGTTTCCAGAAGTTACGCTCCGCCCTTGAAGCGGACAATTTTCGACAGGCCGATGTACGCAAGATCGGTGACAACCTTTATCGAGCACGCCTCAACAAACGTGATCGCGTACTGTTCTCGCTTTACCGGCATGCCCACGAAACCTGCTGCCTGATACTCGAATACCTGCGCAATCACGCCTATGAACGCTCGCGCTTTCTGGCCGGCGACGCCGTGATCGATGAAGACAAGATCCCCCGCTTGCAGGCCCCCGAAGAGGCAGAAGCCGCCCCCCTGAGCTACCTTCATCCGACTCGCGAGCGCTTCCATCTGCTCGACAAGATCCTGACCTTCGACGACGAGCAGGAAGCTATCTTCGCTTCGCCCTCACCGCTGGTCATCATCGGCTCGGCAGGCAGTGGCAAGACCGCGTTGATTCTCGAGAAGCTCAAGCAAGCCATCGGTGATGTGCTCTATGTCAGCCTTTCGTCCTATCTCGTGACCAGCGCTCGGGAGCTCTATTACGCCCACGGTTATGACAACCCCGATCAGTCGGTGGATTTCCTGTCGTTCCAGGAATTACTGGAAACCATCCAGGTGCCTCAAGGTCGGCAGGTCGAGAATCGGGATTTTCAGGACTGGTTCCAGCGCCATCGCCAAGGCAGTGGTCTGAGTGATTCACATAAACTTTACGAAGAGATCCGCGGCGTGATCACCGGAGCGACGACCGCGAGCGGTTGGCGTTCCCGGGAGGAATACCTGGAGCTCGGTGTCAAGCAATCGATCTTCCCGGAAGCCGAGCGCCCCCGGGTCTACGATCTTTTCGAACGCTACCTGGCGTTTCTCGGTGAGCAAGGGCTCTATGATCCCAACCTGGTTGCTCATGATCATCTCGCTCTCGTGCAACCCGGCTACGACTTCGTGGTGATCGACGAGGTGCAGGACATCACCAACGTTCAGCTCTACCTGATTCTAAAGAGCTTGCGGGAGCCCGGACAGTTCCTGCTCAGCGGCGACGCCAACCAGATCGTCCACCCCAACTTCTTCTCCTGGGCCAGCGTCAAGTCGCTGTTCTTTCATGAGCACGACCTGACCCGTCACGGCGAAGTCGTGCGTATCCTGCATGCCAATTACCGCAATGCGCCACTGGTCACTGCACTGGCCAACCGCATCCTCAAGATCAAGCATGCACG